>JBBKWZ010000074.1:0-7134 GCA_037969195.1 Rubricoccaceae bacterium
ACGAGGTACCGATCAGGGGTCTCCGTTTCTTCGATCCGAAGAGAAAGGTTGGATTCACCCTCGCGTTGGAGACGGTCTTTCAGGTTACGCGAAGTGACGAACTTGCCTTCACGTCCTGCAAATGGCGAATCGTTGATGCGGAACTCCATAGAGAGTGTCGGCTCATCCACGTGAAGCGCGGGAAGCGGCTGGGGATCGTCGGCGTCGGCAATAGACTCGCCGAGCCCGATTCCAACCATCCCTGCAACGTGAATGACCTCGCCAGAGGAGGCTTCTGTAACGGGTACGCGATCCAACCCTTCATTGACGAAAAGCGCGGTCACCTGAGCAGGCTTTCTCGCGCCATCTCGGCCGCAGAGCACGACACGTTGCTTCTCGCGAAGCGTACCGTTGACTACGCGCCCAATGGCCATTGGCCCCAGGTAAGCGTCGGGTTTGACGTCGGTGATGAGAACCTGCAACGACGCATCCGTGTCCCCAGCTGGAGCTGGAATAGTTTTCAGGATTGCGTCGAAGATCGGCTTGAGATCACTGAGCGGTTGGTTGAGGTCGGTGGTGCACTGGCCGTCCTTTGCCACGGCGTAGATGACCGGGAATTCAATCTGATGTTCGTCGGCATCAAGATCGATGAATAGGTCGTAGACCTCATTGAGTACGTCCTCGGCGCGAGCGTCGCTACGGTCGATTTTGTTGATGATGACGATGGCGGGAAGGCCTAAATCCAGCGCTTTGGACAGCACGAAACGCGTCTGCGGCAACGGTCCCTCGGCCGCGTCGACGAGCAGCATGACCCCATCCACCATGCGGAGCGTGCGTTCGACCTCGCCGCCAAAGTCAGCATGGCCTGGCGTGTCCACAATGTTGATTTTGTGATCACCTACCCGCACAGCCGTGTTTTTGGCCATGATGGTGATACCCTTCTCGCGTTCAAGGTCCATCGAGTCCATAACGCGCTCCGCCACGTCCTCGTTTTCACGGAAGGTGCCACTCTGCCACAACAGTGCGTCCACGAGCGTGGTTTTGCCGTGGTCGACGTGCGCAATGATGGCGATGTTGCGAATGGATTGTTGCTGCATGATGATCTACCTAATACAAAAAGGGCGCGTCAAAGCGCCCCCCGGAGGATGTGGTAACCTATTAAACGCGGGAGGCCTCAGGGGCGAAGAATCGGGGTAATTAGTCCTCCGTGACAATCTCCCCAAACACCACCTCCCCTGTCCTCAGCATGCGGCGGACGTAGGGATGGCAGAGTTCGCACTGGGTGCCAAAATGCACGTGCTTCTGCAGTTTGGGGATAGTGTTTGAACCCGTTGCGTCTGCGACTTCCTTTAACTCTGCGAACGTGCAGAGAAAGCAATAGCAACGGTCAATATGAATGTCGGATGTCATGCGCCCCTTACCGTACAACGATAGTAGCAGGAGCGATGCCGGCTGTAAACGAGCCGACTTCAGAGCCCGATCTGTCGGCCATGACCACGGTTCCAGCCGAAGCATAGTCGGCGAAGGTTCCTATAAGCAGTCGGTCGTTCACTTCGTCGTAACCGACGGATGCGATTATCTGGCCAGCCGGGATATCTGGAGTGATAGTCTCAACGAGGGTATTGGTCGTGGTGTCGTACTGGAGAAGCTCGATCCCCTTCACTGCCCAAATTTCGTTGCGGCCAGCCACGAGGAACGCATCCTGTCCGATCGCGCCTCCGCCGTGCTGGGCGTCCATTTCCAGGCGAGCCATTTCTGAACCCGTTGCTCCATCCAAAACAACCGCCGCGCCATTCGTCTGACCGATAATCTCGAATGTCACTGGATCGAAGAGAGTCTGACCTGTACAGAACGCCCAGATCTCGCCATCGCCGTCAGCCATGAGACCGCGTGGACCATCGCAACCTACATCGAGCGTTGCGGAAACGGCGCCCGTCGTAAGGTTGATGATTGAAATGGTCGTTGACGAACCAAAGCCACTGTTCGCGACGAACAGATTGCCGTTCGAGATCGCAAGACCCTCAGGATTGAATCCTACATTGATGGGCGTCCCGGTTGTGTTGCTGACAAGATCCACAGGTGTAACTGTGTTCGCGTACAGGTTTGAAACCCATAACGTATTTCCTTCGACTACCGCGCTGCGCGGCGTGTTGATGTCGATCTGCGCCGTCCGCTGGTTTGTTGTGACGTCCACGATGTCGATGCGCCCCCGGCCTGTCGAGAACGAGTCGTCGAAGTTGAGAAGCAGAAAAGCGCGATCTCCGTCAATCAGGATATTCTGGACGAGGCCACCGAGATTCGGAATCGCATCCGCGTTCGTTTGCCCAGTAGATGTGTCATAGATCGAAACGGAGCCATTGTTGTCGAAGAAATTTCCTTGATTGCCGACATAGACCCCCGATACAACTCGGACGCCTGGATCGGACGAATCACAGGCAGCGAATGCTAGCGGGAGTAAAAAAAAGAGAACCGAAAATCTGCGCTGCATGGACGGTTAGTTGGTTTGAATAGTGAGGCGCACGCTGAAATGGCGCGGCGGCATGGCATAGGATTGGACGACCTCGTAGTGGAGGTCCGTCACGTTTTCAGCGGCGATGGCCAGCGTGAAATCCCCCGGCCCGAAAGAACGGCGATACCGGATTTGCCCATCGACGACGATGTATGGATTGAGGCTCTGACTGGCGTCGGATGTCGTATTGCGCTGACCAATGGCCTGCAATCCAACGTCGAGGCGGAAGGCGCCGAAAGTGGCCGACGTCCAAGCTTTCGCTGTCCATTTTGGGATGTACCGCAGTTGCCGGTTATAGCTTGATGACTCTCGGTCCGAGCGATCGCGCGCGTCTGTGAACATTCCAACGGCACCGACTTCCAGAAATGTGCCGCGAGGGAGCAGCCATGTTCGATTAAGCGAAGCCTCCACACCGAGACTGCGGGTTTCGGCTACGTTCTCTGGAGCGTAGAAACCCTCCAAGGTAGGCGACCAGACGATTTGATCACGTGCCGTGGCAGCAAAGAATGTGATCTCGGCGTTCGTGCGGTTTGAAGAGGACAGGAACCCCAAATCACCCGTCCAGCCTGTTTCCGGGAGGAGATCAGGGTTGCCTCCCGGCTGCCAGAAACGGTCATTAAAAGTGGGCATCCGAAACGATCGACCCGCACTGGCCTTCACCCTGAATGCCTCTGAAACGAGCGGTTGCCAGTTCAATCCAAGCTGCGGACTGACGGCTAGTTGCTGATCACCGCCTGATGGTGCATAGCCATCCAGACGAAGCGCTGGATAGAACCGCAATCGCCCGGACGTCTGCGCGGCTGAGAACGACACCGCTCCGTATGAATCGGAGGCATCGCTAGCCAGACTCGGATGCTCAGCCCTGCCCTTACCAACAGTCGCACCACCGGTAATGTGCCAGCCAGAAAACTGGGTTAGGTGGGCGCGGAGATTAATCGACGACGTTGTTGTCCGACCTGTGTCGTCAATCGCATCTTGACGCGTGGATGGAAACGGGCTCGCGTACCGCAAGCTGGATCGTTGGACGTAACCACCGGATTCGATGCGGCCCCACGATGTGTTTTTTGAGCCATCCAGCCAGAGTCGAGTCGTCGTGTCCCATTGCCTTGCTCCGACGGAGTCGGTGCCTCCGAGACCGCGTTCAGCATCAGTGTGCAGCAGTGTACCGTTCAGAGATGTTGGGCCAGTCGAATAGCTCAACGCTCCGTAACTCGCGAGGCGGTTGCGGTCCCACCCCGCATTGCGGACCATCGGTTCGTCAATCAGCGAGCGGTCGCGGAAAGAAAAGTCTTCTTGGGCGATTTCGTTTTCGGCGGCCACGACAGCGCTCCATCGGCCTGTTTGGCCTGAAGCCATACCCGCGATTCGTCGCTGGCCCCACGCGCCGAATTCCGAACTCAACCGTGTTGAAAAACTCTCGGTAGGTCGCACGGAGCGCAGATGAACCACGCCGCCGAGCGCATCTGTTCCGTATAGCGCCGAGCCACCGCCATGCAGAATCTCGACCGATTCCAGCATCACAGTCGGGAGCAGCGAGACGTCCATCTGGCCAAGTTGCGGATCGGCCAATCGTCTTCCATCCAACAAAACCAAAGCCTGCGAGGCGGTGGAGCCACGTAGTGACATCGAGGCTAGTCCACTCGAACCATAGCGGCGGACGAACAGTGGACCTCGCGCTACCAGCAAATCTGCTACGTTTGATGCATTAGTCGCGTCGATGATGTCTGCATTCAGCACTGTCACTCGCGCCGGTGCATCACGCGAAGAAACCGGCAACCGCGATGCCGTCACTGTTACGACGGGCAGTGTCGTATCCGCGGCCACCGGCGTGTCGGTGGTCTGAGCCGCGACGGGCGCGGCAAGGAGCAGAATGAGAAGGAGGCGCAACAAAAAACCCGATCCTCAAAGCGAGAACCGGGTAGCCGACACGATCAGAAGAACGCGCAGCACCTTGGCCCTCTGATCCCGGAGGTCGTGGTGAAAACACGTCGGGCAGGTCTCCTGGCTCGCGGCTATCGGTCGGACGCCTCGGCACGCGCCTTCCCTCCCAAGCGTGGGAAGTGGCGCGGTGCTTCGTCGGCATCAGACAAGCCGCCTACAGTTGCGGGTACAGCTCCGGAGTTGGGGATGGTTAATGGATGATGTCAAATGGCAGATGGATTGTTCCATCAACCATTTTCCATTTCACATTGGCCATTCCGTGACCGGATTCCCTTTTATCCCGAAATGCTCGGGACCAGAGGCGTATGAGAGAGAACGAGTCAGAATGTAGCGACTAGGGTGGATTCCGCAAACGAAGAAGTCACCTAAGTCAAGGCGACGGCTTCTTCACGACCAACCGTGCGAAGTACGCAATCAGCCCAACGAACAGTGCGAATGCCAACCACGGCCCTAAGGCACCGGCCCATTCGTAGCCAATCGTCCACGGAGTTTGGCCACGCGAGACCGCATAGCCTGCAGCTCCGGCGATGACCACGCCAATAAGTCCCTCGCCGCCGACAAGCCCCGAGCCGAAGAGGATGCCCCGGTCGCGGCGGGCGGTTTTCTCTTCCTCTGAGGATGCCCGACCCTTCAGCGTGAGGCGCAGCAACCCGCCGAGGAACACAGGAAACATGGTGGAGACCGGCAGATAAACGCCGACGGCAAACGGCAATGACGGGATACGGAAGATCTCCGCGACCACCGCGATTCCCGCACCAATGGCCACCAATGTCCATGGCAGTGACTGAGCAAGAACGCCGTCGATGACGAGCTGCATGAGCGTGGCCTGTGGAGCGGGAAGTTCTTCGCCGCCGAAGCCGTAGGCGTTTCCGAGCAGTAACACCGTGAGCGCCACGAACGCTGCCGACGTGAGCACGCCGGCCAACTCTCCAACCTGCTGCCTTCGAGGCGTGGCTCCTAACAGAAAGCCTGTCTTGAGGTCTTGTGATGTATCGCCTGCGATGGAGGCCGCGATGGCTACGACCGCACCGACCGTCAAGGCCGCCACCTTGCCCGCATCATCCGTCCAGCCGAGAAGGAGGAAAACGGATGCTGTTCCGAGAAGAGTCGCAATCGTCATCCCACTCGTGGGATTGGAGGTCACGCCGACAAGGCCAACGATTCTGGAACTGACCGTGACAAAGAAAAACGCGAAGACAATAACCAGCAGCGCCGCCAGCGCACGGCCAAGGGGCATTTCGATAGTGCTGAACGCTTGTGGCACAAGTGTGAGGACCAGAAAGATCACCACCGCGCCGATGGCGACAACTTTGAGCGGAAGATCTTGCTGGGTACGCGGGATGGCTGGTTGGTCGCCGTCCACGCCCATGCGCTCGCGGATTTGCTTGGTACCGATCCGGAAGCTCTCGATCATCGTCGGAATGCTCTTGATCAGCGTTATCAATCCACCCGCCGCGACGGCGCCCGCACCTATGTAGCGGACATAGCGAGTCCAGATCTCGCTCGCGGACATCTCGGCGATCGTCTTCACAGTCTCCGGGAAGAGCGGATCAACTCTCCCTTCACCCCACGTCGCGATTATGGGAATAATGACCAGCCACGAAAGCAGTCCGCCGCCTACCATGATCGTGGCAATCCGCGGCCCAAGGATGTAACCGACGCCAAAGAGCGCGGCACTAACATCGCTGCCAAGCTGCCCTTTCTTGAGAAACGGTATGTGGACTTCCAGCTCATCCGGGACAGCTCTGAGCCAGCCAGTCAAGCCCTTTAATACTGCACCGACGCCCAGGCCCAGGAATACATTCTTCGCGCCTGCGCCACCCGATTCGCTTGCTTTAAGAACCTCAGCGCATGCTGTTCCTTCGGGGTACGGAAGGTTCGGATGCTCCTTGACGATGAGGTAGCGTCGTAGCGGAATCATGAACAAAACACCCAGCAGCCCGCCGCACATTGCCAGCAGCGTGATCTGAACGACGTTCGTGTCGAATCCCCAGAGGAACAGTGCCGGCAGGGTAAAGATGACACCACTCGCCACGGAGCTCGATGCCGAGCCCACCGTCTGCGACATGTTGGCTTCAAGGATGCTGCTCTTCACTCCTGCAGCACGCAGCGCCCGGAAAAGCGCCACCGTCATCACCGCGACGGGGATCGATGTCGAGATCGTCAGCCCAGCCCGTAGCCCTAGGTAAGCGTTCGCCGCTCCAAATAAAATCCCAAAAATGACGCCGGCAACCAACGCTTTTAGCGTTGCCTCGGCCGGGGACTCGGCTGCCGAGATATAGGGTTCGGGGATTGCGCCTTCGTCTTTGGCTAGCGGCGAGGAAGGCGTTTCAGACACGAGGCTCGGGTGAAATCATCAGTTTGGGTTGGGCGAAGTTAGGCACGGGCGTCGAAACGAGGGTTTGATCATCTCCGCTCCCGCAAATCCGGCTGGCTAGAGATGAACCGTCTCTCCCCGCTTAGGCATTCGAACATCTTTGTATCCCGCGCCATGCATCGCGCTCCCCAGGAGTTCCTGTCGGGCAAGATCGACGTGGACGAGGAAGATGGTTTGCAGGCGCTCCTGGTCCAGCTTCGAAGTGAAATCCAGGATGCCAGGTTCGTCGGCGTGGGCGGAGAAGTAGTTCAACACAACCACTTCGGCTTTCAGCTTGTGTGATTCGCCAAAGATGATTACCTCGCGTTGCTTCTCGACAATCCTCCGT
>JBBKWZ010000075.1:0-3799 GCA_037969195.1 Rubricoccaceae bacterium
GGTGGCGAGAAGTGATGCGTCCTGTGTTATTGCGGCCACCCTTTCTTGTGAGGGGTGCAAGCAGGCTCTTCTCTGGCGTCGACTTTGTAATCGTGTCGAACGCCGAGACGGACTGCTGCCGCTGCGCGGGCGTCATCGGCTTGAGCTTGCGTATTGCCATGGTTCTAATGCGTAATGCGTATTTCGTGGGCGACTAAATGCTCTCGAAGAAGTCGATTTCGCCAGAGTTCAAAGTGACGATGGCTTTTTTGTAAGCGGCTTTTCGGCCTTCGACAGCACCCCGCCTTGTCATCTGACGCTTGCGCTTGCCACGAACAATCATCGTCCGCACTTCCTTGATATCCACGCCTGGATAACGAGCTTCAACGGCTTTGCGGATTTCGATTTTGTTGGATTCCTTCGCAACTTGGAAAGCATAGTGCCGCCCTTCCTCGGTGAGGCGCGTCATCTTCTCAGTGACGATGGGCTTGATGATGATTGACTTCGCCATGATTCGTTCAGTTCAGCGGGGCCTTAGGCTACGTCAGCAGCTTCGGCTTCAGGGGTAGGAGCTTGGTTGACTGTCGCCTTCCCGGCAGGCCGAAGAGTCTCGGTCAGAGATTCAACAGCGCCTTCCATAACAAGCACAATGTGTGCTTCCATGATGTCAAGTGTTGACGCCTGAGTGGCGGGGCACACGGCGAACTTGGGGATATTGCGACCTGAGCGATAGATCATCTCGTTGGCCTCTGCCGTAAGCAGCAGCACCTTCCGGCCAGTGAGCTCGAGAGCAGACAAAATCGAGGCAACCTCGCTCGTCTTAGGTACGTCTATCGTAAAGTCTTCGACTACTCGTAAATTCTCGGCCGCCATCTTGTACGCCAGCGCCGAGCGCCGAGCAAGCTGCCTGGTCTTACGGTTTACGCCCAAGCGATACTCGTGCGGCTTGGGGCCAAAGATTGTCCCACCACCTTTACGAAGAGGGCTCTTGGCATCGCCGGCACGGGAGTTTCCGGTACCCTTCTGACGGTAAAGCTTCCGCCGAGACTTGGCGACTTCGCTTCGCTCTTTGGTCTTGTGCGTTCCCTGTCGGCCATGCGCCTGAATAGCACGCACATCCAGCCAGATTACGTGGTCGTTCGGTTCAACACCGAAGACTGCATCGTCGAGTTCGACGGTGCGCTTCGTCTTGTTGCCGTCACGGTTGTAAATAGAAAGTTTCATGGTAGCTCTTCGTACGTAAGCCGCGTTGTTACGCGATCACTCAGACTTTTCGGATCTCAAGGAGGCCGTTGGTAGGTCCTGGCACAGCGCCTTTAACCAACATCAAATGCTGGTCGGCGAGTATGCGAACAACGTTTAGGTTCATCACGGTCACGCGGTCACCGCCTGTTCGCCCACCCATCTTCGTACCCTTAAGCACCTTTCCTGGGTAAGACGCCTGCCCGATAGATCCGGGAGCCCGTTGACGGTTGTGCTGGCCGTGCGTCGCGTCGTTCACACCTGCAAAACCGTGGCGCTTTACAACGCCTTGAAAGCCCTTGCCCTTGCTCGTTCCAACAACATCAACCGTCTCGCCTTCGGTAAACACGTCGGCAATGGTCAAATTCTGGCCGAGCTCAACGGGCTCTTCGGAAACGAAGTCGCGGAACTCGACCAGATGCCGACGTTGATCGAGACCTGCTTTTTCAAAGTGGCCTTTTAATGCCTTGGTCGTTCGCTTCGCTTTCTTGTCGCCGAACGCGAGTTGTACGGCGCTGTAACCGTCCACCTCTTCAGTTTTGACTTGCGTAACAGCGCAGGGACCGGCTTCGATGACGGTACAGACCACTGAGCGGCCCCCGTCGTCGAAAACACTTGTCATGCCGACCTTTCGGCCAAGGATTCCGCTCATTGTAATCTGTAGATTAAGTTAAGCGTGGATGGGTTATTGACGATCGAAACGGATGGATCCGCCCGTAACAACGGTCGCTACGACGGCTGCATCCGCGGATGCGAGGCCAAGCAATTCCGCAAAGGCGTCAGGGGAGTTCGCGATCAATTCGAGGTCATTATCTCCTCGAAACTGGTATCCCAGCTCAAGTGCAGCCGGAATGCCCGGCCTTGCAACAGAGATCGTCTTCGCTGATTCACTAATGGTATACGTTCCCGTAATCGAAACCTGATTGGGGAGCGGCACACTGATACTTGTGTTGGGGATGCCGAGTGTGGAGCCATCCGCAGGATCAAACAACAACGAAAAAGAGCCACCAGAGCCGAATGTCACAGAGGCTACAGAAGGATCAACGCTCGGAATCGAGACTGAAAGCCCTCCGATTATCTTCGCATTGAGGTCCGTTCCCTGCCAGGAACCCACGATCAAAGCGGAGTCCGACATCGTCGTAGTTGCCGAATCACATCCGCCCATAAAGACGGATGCAATGGCGATCAATCCAACTGTAGGAAGGCGAAGGACTCGCATTTGTATGGAGGGAAAAGCCTTCAACTCAGACCTTTATCTCAACATCGACACCGCTAGGAAGCTCAAGCTTCATTAACGCGTCGACAGTTTTTGAAGAGGTAGAAAGGATGTCAATCAGCCGCTTGTGGGAGCGTGTTTCGAATTGCTCGCGCGCTTTCTTGTCAACGTGTGGCCCACGGAGTACCGTAAAAATCTGCTTGCGCGTCGGAAGCGGGATGGGGCCGCTAACCACCGCACCGGTGGACTTCACCGTACGGATGATTTTTTCAGCGCTCTTGTCGACCAACGTGTGGTCGTACGACTTAAGTTTGATTCGAATTTTCTGGTTGGACATCGTTTCGCTTGGTAATGCGGTGGAGATGCGTCATATCACGCCTCTCCCATCGCAAAGTCTTTAGTCGAGGATTTTAGAGACGACGCCTGCACCGACAGTGCGGCCACCCTCGCGAATCGCGAAGCGGAGACCGTCCTCCATCGCAACAGGCTGGATTAGCTTCACCTTGAACTGTGTGTTGTCGCCGGGCATGATCATCTCTACGCCTTCGTTCAACTCTATGTCGCCCGTCACGTCCGTCGTCCGGAAGTAGAACTGTGGACGGTAGCCCTTGAAGAACGGGGTGTGACGGCCGCCTTCGTCCTTACTTAGGATGTAGACCTCGCACTCGAATTCCTTGTGTGGGGTCACGCTGCCGGGCTTGATCAATACCATCCCGCGCTCTACGGCTTCCTTATCGATTCCGCGAAGCAGTATGCCTGCGTTGTCGCCTGCCTGCGCCGAGTCCAGAAGCTTCCTGAACATCTCTACGCCGGTTACCGTCGAGCTTTGCTTCTCTTCCTGCATTCCGATGATGTCCACCGGCTCGCCAACCTTGATCTGACCGCGTTCTACGCGGCCCGTAACCACCGTGCCGCGGCCTGTGATCGAGAACACGTCCTCGACTGGCATCAGGAACGGCCTGTCCACTTCGCGGGCCGGCGTCGGGATGTAGTCATCGACGGCGGCCATCAACTCATCCACCTTCGCAACCCACTGATCTTCGCCGTTGAGAGCGCCGAGGGCAGAGCCCTGGATGACCGGGATGTCGTCGCCGGGGAATTCGTACACGCTCAGGAGCTCGCGAACTTCCATTTCGACGAGCTCAAGAAGCTCCTCGTCGTCAACGAGGTCGGCTTTGTTCATGAAGACAACCAGGTACGGCACGCCAACCTGGCGGGCGAGCAGGATGTGCTCGCGCGTCTGCGGCATCACGATCGCGACAGCCCACGTCGAGTACGAGACGGAAGCGCGCCACTATGCCCACGTCGACTGCCCAGGCCACGCCGACTACGTCAAGAACAGGGTGACGGGCGCGGCCCAGA
>JBBKWZ010000076.1:0-6849 GCA_037969195.1 Rubricoccaceae bacterium
GTAATCTCGTAGCCAAACTGGCCATCGACGTTCAGCGGCAATCCGCCCCCTTCGCTCAAGCCCGTTCTGGCGCTAATCTTCTGGTGGCCCTTAACGGTGAGATCGCGGTTAAGGAAAAGCACATAGAAGGCACCAGAGTTGCGCCCGCCGTCATCGTCCTTATATGCCCCAACGGCGATATCCTGTACACCGTCTCCATCCAGGTCGCCGACGTGCTCTACGGAGCCTCCAAACCAATCCTGGTTATCGAGGTCGCCCTCGAAGCCACCCGAGGAAGCGCTGATCTTTGCACACGACTTCATGGTACCGTCGGCGTTGAGCAACATGATGTACACGGCTCCTCTTCCACAGAGGGGATTGGAAGGTTGGCAACTATCGTCGTCCCAGTAGGCACCTACGGCAATATCTGGAACGCCATCCAAATCAAAGTCACCGATGTCGGCGATGGACGAACCAAAACGGTCTTCGTCATGCAGCTCTGCTCCTAAGTTGCCCTCTTTATCGCTAATCTTTTGGTGGTGACGGACAGTGCCGTCGCGATTGAGAAAGAGGATGTAGATGGCGCCTCTATCAACTCCACCGTCATCGTCACGAATCGCCCCTACGGCAAGTTCGGGGATGCCGTCTCCATCCAAGTCCCCTATTCCGGAAGACGAACGTCCAAACCAATCGATGGAATCGAGGACACCGCTAAAGCCATTGACGCCCTCCGTGACTTTAACCTGATCCTGCACCTGTCCTGCGGCAGATAGAGCAGTGAATAGCGTGACCAAGAACAGGGAAACGTAGGAGGAACAACGAAGCATAACGGAGTTACGAAAAAGGGAAGTGCTACTGTGAAGGTATTGTGTATGCAGTACATATCCAATTCCGCATCTCCGCAGTTCAGGCCCTCGCCGCCAAACCAACGTCATAACTATTGATGTTGAGGCGCGTTTTATACTGACTTCGACACATCACCTAATAGCGCGTAGCGGGTATCTATTGGGCCAGGATCAAGAGTGCCAAGTGGGCTGTCGCGATTCGCGGGCGCGCAGCCAACTCCTTCGAACTGACGGTGTCCTCGGCTTCTTTGCACGCACTCAATTGACTCCCCTTCCGCCACAGCCTTAGTTTTCGCGCCCTTCCGGGGCATTAGCTCAGCTGGTAGAGCGCTACAATGGCATTGTAGAGGTCAGCGGTTCGACTCCGCTATGCTCCACACCCGAAATCGGCTCAAAACGGCGTTCCCCTGCCTTTTCGGTCGACAATGGTTTGAGCCAAATGAGGCTCGAGTAGAATGGAGTGGACAGGGATAGACTGAAACTGTATCACTACTGTATCACTTGGCCCGGAAGCCGGACGGTGATAGTCGGTGCGTCACAAGCTTACGACCCTAGTGAGTCTGACTAGGGACTCCGGCATTGGGGCTAGCCTACAACCGTCCTAGGGTTTCAACGGCCTACACCACAAGACGCATTAATGTCGAACTTGGCTGTGAAACCAGCAGCCGTCCGTGCTTCATGGCGAACCCTTCGGAACGCTTTTTTATCTTGGGAGCACTCTTGCATCCGTTAGGTAATGCGTGTTATCTGTAACGGTGACGCATAGTACTTAGTAAGGCCGACTGGGTTGTGGTTGTTGATTGGCCCCGTTTAACTTCTTGCGCACTCGATTTAAGTGAGGTGGTCATGCGAAATCCATTTTCCCCCGGCGTCGGCGGAGTCCTCAGCGCAGATATTGCGGTGCCGGAGCATGAGCGGGAACTCAGCTTCTACTCACAGATCCTAACCACTGGGAGCGCCCCCCTTTGGCGTGACGATCTGACGAACAATCGCGGCACACCGGTCATCGGCTTGGGGGCACGCTCCCCTGAATACGAGGCCCTCCCCTTGCAATGGATGCCGCACTTCCAGGTTTTAGACGTTGGTGCCAGCGCGGCGCGCGCCCTCGAACTTGGTGGCAGCGAGCTAATGCACGGCAAGAGCGAGGACGGTCAAAGTCAATGGGCCGTTCTCGTAGACCCTATGGGTGCTGCATTCGGCGTAATCCCCGTCGTTGGCGACGAATCGGAGGCCGCAGACCAACCTGAAAGTGTTGGTCGTATTTCTTGGCTGATGCTTGTGGTTTCGGACGTCTCGTCTACGTGCGAATTCTACGAACAGGTCGTCGGATGGTCGACAGCCTCTGCCGACGTCGCCGGCGACTTCGAAATGCTGCGACCCGACGGTGTGTCTGCGGCGGCAATCTGCCGTGCGGGCGGTAATAACGAGGGTATCCCACCCGTCTGGATACTCAGTCTGCCTGTCGATGACTTCGAGGAGAGTCTTCGACTCGTTCGCGAGGGCGGCGGTGAGATTATCAAGGGATCGACCGACGCCGGACACGCCGTCGTTCGAGACCCGGTCGGTGTTTGGATAGCGTTGCAGGCCAAGAAGTGATGCGCAGCGGCCTAACAAGCCATTGCAGCAGACGGAGTCGGCGTAGCGGATTCGTGCCTTGATTCGGCTTTCCGGTGTATAACACTGATTCTATGCTACTTGTACTCCGCCCGCAGGCTGTCACAATGGCATTGTAGAGGTCAGCGATTCGACTCCGCTATGTTCCGCGATTGTACCCTGTAATACGGCGAAGTTGAGGGGTGGAGGCACACGGCCTGTGGGGGCCTTTCGATCCGCTTCGCACTGGCAGGAACAGGAAGCAAACGTGGTTCGGCGGCGACAACTCCATCCGCTTCAAATTTGTGGCCGTGAGAACGATTCGGACAATTGTTTTGAGAGACGTATTATTCATAAATGGTTTACTTCTCTCACACTCGTTTCTTCCGTTCGAGGTCATCATGCGCTCACTTCGTTTACTCTTTGCGCTCTCCCTCTTTGCGCCCCTAGCCGTGTCTGCACAGCAGGCTCACGTCCAGACGGCGATCAATCACATACAGCAGCACGCTCACGCTAATGGTATCTCGTCCGCAGATGTTGCTGAACTGGTCGTGACCGATGCCTATCTAAGTCGTCGAAGCGGTGTGACGCACATTTACGTTCGCCAATCTATCAATGGCATCGAAGTCATAGGAACCGAAATTACGGTTAGTATTGATGCGTCGGGACGCGTTTTGCATATGGCTGGTATTGACCGTCTCGTAGGCACAGGTGTGGAGATCGCAAGCCCAGAGATTTCTGCCGCCGCCTCGGCTGATGCACTTGCGAGACACAACCGACTTACCCCAACGACATCCTTCCGCGTTCTTGAAAACAAAGCTGGAGTTGACCGTCGTGTCATGCTATCTGCCGGTGGCGTCTCATTGGAGCCCATTCGCACACGACTCGTCTGGCACGAGAATGAAAACCGAACGCTCCGCCTCGCCTGGGAAGTCGGTATATATGAGACAAATGCCCAACACTACTGGCATGGCTACGTGGACGCACAAACAGGCGTTGTTCTGGCACAATCTGATCTCGTTGTTAGCGACACTTTCGGTCCCGCCAATGCAGATATGGCCAGCCCATCGTTTGCCCCCATCAAGGATGCAAATTTGAACCCGATGATGAGCGCCATGGTTGGTTCCTATAAAGTATACCCGATGCCAATTGAGGCACCGATTTATGCGCCGGTGCTACCGCCCACGGACGGTCGCACGATCGTCGCAAACCCAGACGACGTCACAGCCTCCCCATTTGGCTGGCACGACACGAATGGCGTTTCCGGGGCTGAGTTCACGACGACTCAGGGCAACAACGTCCACGCTTATACCGACCTTGACGCCAATAACAGCCCCGATGCCGGAAGCTCGCCTAATGGCGGCGGCAGCCTCGTCTTCAATTTCCCGCTAGACCTGAACCAACCACCTAGCGCATACCGCCCAGCAGCTGTCACCAACCTTTTCTATTGGAACAACGTCATCCACGATGTGCTATACCACCACGGTTTTGACGAAACGAGCGGGAATTTTCAGGTCAATAACTACGGAAATGGCGGCCTAGGCAACGACGATGTACGCGCCGAAGCACAGGACGGCTCCGGCACCAACAATGCCAACTTCTTCACGCCCGCAGACGGTAGCCGACCGCGCATGCAGATGTTCGTTGGTACGAGCCCCAATCCGGATGTCGATGGCGACTTCGACAATGGTGTGATTGTACATGAGTTTGGTCACGGCATTTCAAACCGCCTAACAGGAGGGCCCAGTGCCGCAAGCTGCCTCGCTAACAGCGAACAGATGGGCGAAGGGTGGGGTGATATATACGCCATGATGATGACGATGAAGGCAGGCGACTCTCGAAACGACTCGCGGGGAATGGGTAACTATCTCTTCGGCTACGGTGCTAACGGCGGCGGCATCCGCCTTGCGCCGTACTCAACAAACTTCGGTGTGAACTCCTACACGTATGGCGACACAAAGCCAATGCGCGCGGTCCACCAAGTAGGGTTTGTGTGGGCAACCATTCTCTGGGAAGTCATGTGGGACATGGTTGATGCGTACGGCTTCGATCCGGATCTCTACAACGCTGCCGGCACGGCCGGCAACCAGATTGTGTTTCGGCTCGTGACTGAGGGAATGAAATATCAGCCCTGCAGTCCGGGCTTTGTTTCCGGTCGCGACGGCATCCTCGCTGCGGAACAGGCGATTTATGGCGGCACCTATGCGTCTGCCGTGCAAGCTGCTTTCGCACGACGTGGGCTCGGTTACTCAGCGAGTGAAGGCTCTACAAACCGCAATCGTGATAACAACGAAGCCTTTGACCTATGGCCAGGCGGAAACGCCTCTCCGAACGCCAGCTTCAGCTATTCCTGCACGCTTCTCTCTTGCTCGTTCACAGACACGTCCTCGGATTCCGACGGCTCCATCGTCAGCCGTGCATGGACCTTCGGTGACGGTGGAGCGTCGACCGTGACTAATCCAAGCCACGCTTATGGCGCGAGCGGGACCTACATAGTGTCACTGACTGTAACCGACAACGGAGGGGCAACGGACGCAGCCTCGCAGAACGTGACCGTAAGCACGACGGGCGGCAACCCGATCGTCCTTTCCGTGACGACGCGAACGCAGGGTCCTTGGACTTACGCAGACCTAGTCTGGACAGAGTCGGATGGCGGCCTCATGAACGTCTTTGTTAATGGAGGCTCGGTCACTCAAACGACTGACGACGGTTCGTATTCGTACCGGGTTGGACGAAGCCCGAGCGGGAGCTTTTCCTATCAGGTCTGTGACAACGAAGACAGCGCATGCTCAAACGTAGTTAATGTGTCTTATCTCGTTGGCAACGGACATCCGGCATCAGCTCTGGGTGTACCGGTGGAGACGACCGTTCTCGGCGCCTATCCAAACCCCTTCAACCCATCATCAACTATTCGGTATGCACTTGCCGAACGTGGACAGGTTGAATTGGCTGTCCACAACACGCTGGGACAACGCGTGGCCTTGCTGGTAAGCGGTGTTGAGGAGACCGGACTTCACGAGGTACTGTTTGACGCATCATCTCTCCCGAGCGGTATCTACGTCTATACACTGCGTACGATGGGACAATTACACACAGGACGCCTAATGTTGGTCAAGTAGAAAGCGTGCGATGTAATCACGGATTATGATGAAGCTGTGGGCGCCATACAGGTGCCCAGAGCTTCTTACTTCCGCGCTGAGCTTTGTGGAAGAATCCGATAAATCCCTCACGGTGGCCGGTGCGGATCAGCATCGAATTGGGGAATTAGCCCGTTCGGTCATCCTTAGTTGCCCGGGAACTTTGGGTGCGCTATTCTTTTAGCACATTCCGCCTTTCCCCACTACTAAACCCTTGTAATCATGGAAGCCGCTAAACTACACGGCCGCTTTGTCTGGTACGATCTGATGTCGCCAAATGTAGAGGCCTCTAAGACCTTTTACAGCAGCGTCGCTGGTTGGACGACAGAACCATTCCAACCCGTTCCAGAAATGCCACCATACACCATGTGGAATGCCGGTGATTCGTCCATTGGCGGTGTCGTACCGTTGACTGAAGGACAGAACATTCCACCCCACTGGCTTCTTTACATCGGCGCAAACAATGTGGACAAGACGGTAGAGGACATCAAGAACAACGGTGGCCAAGTCATGCATGGCCCCGAGGACATCCCAACGGTAGGCCGGTTTGCCATGTGCACTGATCCACAGGGTGCGGTCTTCGCGGTGTTCACACCTCTTGAAGACATGCCCGGCCAACCGGGACCACCTAAACCGATGTTCATGTCTTGGCACGAGCTCGCATCCACAGACGTTGACGCTGGCCTCGCATTCTACCGTTCGGTGTTCGGATGGGGAGATGCGGGTTCGCATGACATGGGCGACGGCATGATTTACTACATGTTCGGTGCTGGCGCGATGCCATTCGGCGGCGCGTACACGATCCCCTCGGGCATGGACATGCCGATGGAAATGAAGCCGTCGTGGTGCGCGTACATCATGACGGACGGCCTCGACGCCGCTTGCGATCGCGTTAAAGCGGGCGGCGGGCAAATTCTGAACGGCCCGATGGAAGTCCCCGGCGGCTCACGAGTTGCCGTTTGCCTGGATGCTCACGGTGCTTATTTCGGCCTGCACGAAGCGGGGCCGGAAATGGCCGAAGGTGTTGGCGAGGGTTCGAAAGAAGCCACGGCATGATTATCTAGACGCCAGTATCGCAGGGCGGTTGCCAGGCGTTTCGGCCACGCATCTGATCACCACAAACCTCGGGTGGCCTTCGGGCTGCTCGGGGTTTTTCATTTTCTGGAGAAGCGAAGGCAAGCGGGATTTCTGGCGAATAGTCGCCGCCAGGCGGTTTAATCTTTGATGCTTTCGGGCGAAACTGACAACGTACCCAATTAGAACCAGCCGCTACGTTGATTCCGGCACAAGAACAA
>JBBKWZ010000077.1:0-5842 GCA_037969195.1 Rubricoccaceae bacterium
CAGGGCGCTTGGTGACGCTTACCTCGTTCACCTCCGACACGGCGATGACGTGCGCCCGGCCACGCCAGAGACGGTTATCCGAAAGGGCGACCGTCTCACGTTCACGGGTCGCAGCGTTGCGCTTGATCGGCTCCTCGCGCAGCCTGGGCTGGAGCGGGCCGTTGCACCGGTGACGGCCGAAACCACGGCGACGCTTCCACTCTATGAAGCCGTAATCGCGCCGTCGTCGGCCCTCGTGGGGCGCACGCTAAAGGAGATCGATTTCCGCGAGCGGTACCAGGGCGTCGTGCTCGCCGTGCGCCGGCAGGACACAGCGCTCGACGGGGCACTTGGACGAACGCCCCTTTTGGCGGGTGACCTGCTACTGGTTGAGGCGACGCCAGGATTTGACCGACGCTGGAATCAGCGCCGCGATGAGTTTTACCTCGTGGCGCCACGTCGTGACGCACGTCCGCGTGCGTCGTCCGGGAAGGCTGGACTCGCCCTAGGGATCCTCGTCGGCGTGGTGGCCGTCGCCGCTCTCGACCTCGCGTCAATCGTCACGACATCGTTCGTCGGTGCCCTTGCCATGATGGCGACGGGCTGTCTGTCGTCGCGCGATGCAAGCCGGTCGGTGGACCTCCCTGTGCTCGTTGTGATCGCGGCAGCGTTGGGGTTAGGGCGCGCCATCGAAGGGACGGGTCTGGCCGAGTTCGGCGCTAGTGCCATCACGGGGCCGGCCTCAGCGTTCGGGCCACTAGGCGTGATCGCCGCGGTCTACATCACGACGAGCTTGCTGACCGAGATTATCACGAATAACGCCGCCGCGGCCCTTATGGTGGGTGTCGGGCTGGCTGCGTCGGCGCAAGTGGGAGCGCCTCCCGAAGCGTTTGCTGTGGCGGTAGCAGTGGCTGCTTCTGCAAGTTTCCTCACGCCCATCGGTTACCAGACCAACATGATGGTGATGGCGCCTGGCGGCTACCGCTTCGCCGACTTCTTCAGGACCGGGCTCATCGTGAATCTGCTCGTCGGCATCGTTGCACTCACGATGATCGCCCTACTGTGGCTCTGACCGACCAGAGCGCGGTGTCGTGGAGCTACCCGGATCCTGAGATTGGGCGCGGTGTGAGCTGGAATCTGGGTTGAAACCGTCTTTTGACAATTATCTCCATTCAGGCTCAGAATGCTTTATTTGCGTCAACGTCTAAGCCAGCAGCCTTGAGCTCAACTATTAGATCTGAGCGCCAACTCCTATCGTCATAAGTGAGGTAGACTATTCCATGGATGTCCGATGGTTTATCTACGTTACCGCGAACGATGGGGCACACTCTGTCTCTACCAAGTCGACCGATAAAGTAGCCTAGCTCGAGAATAACGTTTTGGCGAGTACGACCTTTTAAGGGTAGCTCGTCGTGAATGTCTCTGTTGCGACACAGGTCGTCTGGACTTAGTAGAACGACGGCAAACGAAACATCTGTGTTGGCCTCGAACTTTTCAATTATTGTTGCGCCCCTGTTGGGCTGTTCGTGAAGGATTATTGGCTCTAACTCCAAGCGCTCTAGGAAGCGGGCTATGTCCAGCTTCATTTCATCATCGTGGCCGTGAACAACGAACACCTTCTTGCTCACGGGAACCAGACCCCTTTTTGATTCTTGATTGGGTGGAGTCGATTCGCCATCCTCCAACTGATACCTTTCAAATTCACTAGTGGCAGATGTCATAATCGAGACAGCCCTCGCAACATTGTCGGCAAAGTTTGCTCCTGAATAAGTCCATCTGATCTGATTGAATCGAAGAAACGAAGCGCTGCTACCTCCGAACATCTTGGCAAGGGCTGCAGAGACCGCAAACTTCCACTCGCCAAATTTCAGCGCCGCTGGACTAGTTGCAGCGATTGCCGGTGACTCTTCTATTAACTCAAGAAGATGCTCGTAAGCTCTCTGTTGTGTTTTAGTCAAGCTGGCTGAATCACGCAAGTCCGAATAGCAAGTTAACGTGGGATCAGAGATGCTTTGATTGCGAAGCTCCCTCAGGATGACAATTCGGTAGTTTCAGGTCATCAAATACACAAACGCGACATGGTTGTGCCAGTCGCCCAATAGAACCCACATGGCCAGTAATCCCTTCAACATCGACGACGCCTTCAATTTCGAGCAAATGCTCAGCGAAGAAGACCGTCTGATCATGCAATCGGCGCGGGACTACGCGCAAGCGAACCTTGAGCCGCGCGCCCTTGAGGGCAACCAGGACGAGGTCTTCCACGCCGAGATCCCGAAAGAAATGGCCGAGATGGGACTTCTCGGGGCGACGTTCCCGGAAGAGTATGGCGGCCTCGGCGCGAGCTACACAGCCTACGGTCTTATCGCCCGCGAACTGGAACGCGTGGACTCGGGCTATCGGTCGTTTGCGTCCGTGCAGTCGTCGCTGGTGATGTTTCCGATCTTCAAGTGGGGCACAGAGGAGCAGCGCCAGCGCTTCCTTCCTCGCCTCGCGAGCGCCGAATTGATTGGCTGTTTCGGTCTCACGGAGCCCAACCACGGCTCGGATCCTGGTTCGATGGAAACCACCGCCCTTAAGGTCGACGGCGGTTGGATCCTGAACGGCGCCAAGAGGTGGATCACAAACTCTCCTTTTGCCGATGTTGCGATCGTGTGGGCGAAAGCCAAGGAGCGCCGCGATGAAGAAGGCGACATCCGTGGGTTCATCGTTGAGAAGGAATTCGACGGCTACTCCGCACCTAAGACGCACAATAAAATGTCGCTGCGCGCCTCGATTACTGGCGAGATCGTGCTTGATGAATGCTTTGTGCCCGACGCCAACGTTTTCCCAGAAGTCCGGGGCTTGAAAGGCCCGTTCTCCTGCCTGAACAGCGCCCGCTACGGCATCGCCTGGGGATCCGTTGGCGCTGCTGAGGACTGTTACCAGCGCGCGCGCCAGTACGTGATGGAGCGCAAGCAGTTCGGCTACCCGCTCGGGGCGATGCAGCTCATCCAAACGAAACTCGCCAACATGCTGACCGACATCACGCAGATGCAGCTTCTTGCTTGGCGCCTAGGACAGCTTAACGACGCCGGCCAACTTGCTCCGGCAATGGTCTCACTCGCCAAGCGCAACAACTGTGGCAAAGCGCTCGACATCGCCCGCATCGCCCGCGACATGCTAGGGGGCAACGGCATTACCGGTGAGTACCGCGTTGTGCACCACATGGTCAATCTTGAATCCGTGAACACTTATGAGGGTACGTACGACATCCACGGTCTCATCCTCGGCCGTGAGATAACCGGCATCCAGTCGTTCACGCCACGTGGAAATGATATGCCGGATGTTGTGGAGAAGAAAGAAAAGGAGCTGGTCGAGGGATGAGGCTGATTGTTCTCGCGTCGTTGCTGCTGACGTGGTCGGCTCAGGCGCAGGAGCCGCATGCGCTCAATTCTGCCGAAGAGAGAGCCTTGTGCTTCCGGGGGCACCCGCTTGCGGAATGCCGCTCGTTCTTCATCACAGAGGCCCAGGTCGGCTATCGATTTGTAGACAGCGGGTTTGGTGGCGACTTGCACGGGATTGTCCTCGGCGGGGACGTTGGATGGATGCGCAACCTGGATTCCCACAACGCGATTGGTGGCGCGGTTGGAGCCAATAACCTTTACATCACCCTGGGGCCCCGGTACCGTCGATGGCTGACTGATGCAGCCGCTCTTGACATAGGGCTTTCTGCTGCATGGGAGCCAGGCCGCATAGAGATTGTGGAGCTCCATGTGGCGATGATGTACGGAGACAGAGTTGGCGTCTGGGTAAACGCCACGCACGACTTTGGGCGAGGCGACCCCGGTCTGGCGATAGGTATTCAGACGGGCTCAGAGCCAGGGCTGATAGCCTATGGGCTTGGGGCTGCATTTGCCGGTTACTATTTGGTGAGAGCGATTTCGGTCTCGGATTAGCCTGAAACCGGCCTTGAGCAAGATTCGGCGAAGGCCCCGCAAAGAAGGGCACTTTTGCGTCTCTTTTGGCAATACGGCGTGGTTCGTGCCTTAATGGGTCTGGCGAGACACTTCTTCCACAACCTTCCCCCCGAACCATGTTTAAGCCATTTTTTGCCCTTCTGTTGTCAATCTTTGTGATCGCAGCGTGCGATAGCGCAGACACTTTGAGTTCGACTGCGCGGCAGTTTCAGATTACTGTCGTCGAGGACGGCGCAACCGTAGCGGCAGGTGAGTTCTCGTTTGTGCCCCCCGGCGCAGGATCAAGCACGACGGGATCGTATTCGCTTATCACTCCAACAAACGACCCTCTTTCGCCAATGACGTCAACAAGTGGCGCGTTGACAACCTCCATGTCGACGGACGGCAAGATTCAGGTTGACATCGTGGAGCCGAACATGTCGGATACTGGCCTGCAATTCAATGCCGATTATTCGGCTTCTGGTTTCTCCGGAACATGGGGCGACATTACGTTCGCTGGCTACACAGAACGAGGCACGTTTACAGCCGCCGTCAACTAGAGGAAGTCATCTTCCGTGTCAGCGGAATACGAGTTAAGAGCCCTGGATTGTCTCCGAATCGCCGGAGTTTGATTCAGGGCTTTCCCGTTTTCGTCAGTCAGATCGCGAAGTACGCTAGCGGGCAACAACGACCCGTTGCATGACGGTCGCCTCGTCGGTTTCGAGGCGGATCGCGTAGACGCCCGGGGCGAGGTCGCCCGTATCTACCTGGATAACGTGCCCGCCCTCTTGTCGGATTCCATCCGAGGCGACGGCAATTCTACGTCCGCGCATGTCGTAAATCGAAAGGCGGACATCGTCCGTGCGGCCCATGCGGAACGTTACCCGAGTCGATTGTGACGCTGGATTAGGAGCCACTGATTCGATAGAGAGTGCGCTCGCGGCGGTGGGCTCCTCAACGGACGTTGGAAATGGCGAGTCAAAAGCTTCCACGTTGTCGGCGTTTGAGTTCGACGTGCCCTGACTCGCGCTTGCGCCAAGGCCGCGCCGCGCAAAAGCGTTCCACAAAAGCTCTTCGTAGTCACCACCGTAGAGCACCTGATCAGCCGCGAGAATGGCGTCCCGTGCATCCACAAAACCGGGAAGGCACGGTTGGAGCTTCATTGCCTCCGTGACGAGGCGCAGCGCAACATTATTACCTGCCGTGCCATCCGCATTGTGCAGGTTGGGGTCGAAGCCGTTCGCGTCAATAAGATCCCACGTCATCTCCCAAAGAATGGTTGCCCAGACGTAGCCAGTCCCAAACGGTACGGCTTCGGTTTGTGAATCGCCGTACGTACGATCGTTAACGGAGAAATCGGTTGTGTAGGCTGTTGGCCGGAAATTATTGTCACGCCGGAGAGTCGTACGTGTGTCATCATCGCGCATCGTGAACATCAGGCCGTACCAGTCGGCCCAGCCCTCGCCGGGTTGTTCCGCATTCCCAAGGCAGGAAGGATTCGCCGGGCCGCCCGTAAGCCTCGACGTTGCTGTGTGGGCGAGCAAATGGACTGTTGTCCAGTTGTCGAGTGCGAGAGCCCCGAAAGGGGGAGAGTCGAGCAACGAAATAATCACCCTTGGGCTCGAACTCTCTGGTGGGACACTCACCGTCGCGCCGCTGGAGTTGTCCCGGCCCGCAAGGAGAACAGGATCACCTTCACCCCCTCCGCGAGCATAGTTGTTTTGCTGCGCATTCCCAGCCGCCTCGTCGAATCCATACTGATAGAGCACATCGTGAAAGGCGTTCGTCCAGTAGAAAAAATTGGTCAACACGGCATCAGATGACGCAAACGGTGGATTCTCTAAATCCAGCGGGAAATCGAAGTCGAGTTCAGAACCACCGTCCGCAAATTCGCCGACTTCAGGAATGCTGTTCGCGTTCTGGTCGAA
>JBBKWZ010000078.1:0-5120 GCA_037969195.1 Rubricoccaceae bacterium
GGCCGTATCCGTGATCCAGAAATATTTCGCCATCGCGCATTATGAGAACCGACCCAGCAAAACCTTCCGCCTCTTCTTCGGCGAGGCGTTGTTCGAGGTTCTCCCAGCTGATCGGGGCGAGCTGGGCGCCTGGCTCCTCCTGGACATCCGTCTGCAGTTTCAGGCTCGTAATCAAGTGCGGAGGCTGATTATCGACTTGCACGAGCACATCCGCACCTTGCGGGCCGCGAAAGCCGATGCGGATGCCTTCAGGTGAACCCTCAATCGAGATTCCGCCAGCCGTCGCAGCATAGACGTGGACATCGCGAAGAAGCTGCACGAGTTGATCAGGCCTGAGCGATGCTCTGAAGTTGGGGGCCAGATGTTCTTCGGCAAATGCCATTAACGCTTCATCGCCGGTGACCCGACCGAGGCCCTCCACCGCCTGAACGCGCCGTTCTATTCCGGGACCTGGACCACCCGTACGCTGAGATAGAATGGTCAGCGAAGCGATCCGACTCGGATCTCGCTCCGAGAGCTCAACTCCGATGGTTGTGGACGTAGCCCCGACAAAAGTCATGCGCACGCCGCCCGGAGCGCGTTCCACGTCCAGACCGTCTGAGTTCTCAACGACGCGACCGAGATCTGCGAGATGTTCCAGCATGGCAACCTCACCCATCGACGCCACATAGTCGCCGTCAAGGTGATCAGTTATGAAGGCTCGTCGTACGGCTTCATCCCGCGTCTGGAGAACGGCCTCCACCGCTTGCACTGCTCTCATTTCGGGCGATTCACCGCTGGGCTGGGCGGATGCACGCGACGTGGTCAGGATCGAAAGTGAGAGGAAACCGATGTAGGTGGCAACTGAGAGTGACTTGGCAAGCGTAGCGGATTGGGCCATTAGACAATCGGGTAGGTGAATCTGTATGGGAGAACGCCTTGGATAATATCCTATTGCTCGACCAGTTGCGTCTGCGACCTCTACCTTCACCATCACTCTTTCCCAAACCGTTCGAATTCTGATGCAACGACTCCTGCCACTCCTCCTGTTTGCCATCGTTCTTGCACTTCATCCGGCAGTCGCCCAAGATGAGGCGGCGGAGGAAATTATCGCCGCAGCATTAGGGGCTTCCGCCGATGCGTGGAACCATGGCGACATCAATGGTCATGTCGCGATCTATGCCGATTCTGCGGCATTCATGACGAACAACGGTCCAGCGATCGGACGCGAGCGCACTGCAGAACTCCTTGAGCGCGCATATTTCCAAGATGGGGCTCCTTCTCAACAGTTGCGTTTCGAGCATTTGACCGTTCAGATGCTTGGCAATGACCACGCCATTGCTGTCGGCAATTTCATCCTTAGCGGCGGCGGAATGGACGACAACACGGGTTGGTTTACCACCATCTGGGAACGTACCGAGCATGGATGGAGGGTCATCCACGATCACTCAAGTTGAAGAGGCGCAGGGGCAACCCAACGTCGTACCTCCAAAAGAGGCTTTTGCACTACACACAGAGCGTCATTGCGAGGAGTCCATTCGACTGCGCTCAGGACAGGCTCCGCGACGTGGCAATCTCGCCCATTCTGCACTTATTCCATGAGATTGCTTCGCTTCGCTCGCAATGACATGTCGCTATGCATCAGCCTATGAGAGTGGCATTCGAAGCAGCCCCTTCATCGTTTCATCCTCGGGTGCGTCGAACTCATCTAATCCGAACTCGATTTCGTTGAGCTTCTCACGCAATCGAAAGCTTCGAAAGAGCCGATCCCAAATCGAAAGGAAAGCGCTGTAGTTGGAATCCGTTTCGTGTCGAAGCCGGGAGTGATGAACCTTGTGCATCGCAGGTGTGACTATTACACACCGAATTACGCGGTCGAGTCGAGGCGGAAGTGCAACGTTGGCGTGGTGAAACTGGACCACCGCAAACATCATCGTCTCATAGAGGATGAGTTCCCACGCGTACGCTCCTACGAGCGCGATAAGTCCAATTCTCAATGCTGATGACAGCACGATCTCGCCAACGTGAAAGCGCCCCGCCGTGGTCACATCCATATGCGCATCGGAGTGATGGACGCGATGGAATCGCCAAAGAAAAGGAATCCGATGATTGAGTCGATGCCACGTGTATGTCCAGGCGTCAAGGAGCAGAATGGCACCGAAAGCATGCAACAGGGAGGATTTGCCAGCTGAGGGAGCAAGCACATTCATCAACCCAAATCCTCTCTCGGCGGCCCACTCAGAAGCAATCACCCATAACCCGGCAAACGCGACAGCGACGATGAAGCCGTTGGCCAACGAAAGGGCGAGGTTTCTCGCCAGATGCCGGGACCACGATTTGCGCGCGCCACGGAACTGCTCAAAGAACGGGTGAGCGTGTTCCAGCAAGAGCAACATCGCCAACCCCGCAACCGCCGTCGCGCCCTGTATCTCTGGAAGCCATTGAATTAGCGTACTCATTCCTCCAGGTTCGGAATTCCGGCTAAGCGAAAGCCCCGAAGGCGCTTGCTTCCGGGGCTTCACATTGAGCCAATGACCGGACTCGAACCGGTGACCTGTTCATTACGAATGAACTGCTCTACCAACTGAGCTACATTGGCGCTAGAGCAGAAACCTACGCTGATCTCGGCGCGAGCGCCAAGGTACCGGCCGGGGAAAACACGTGAAACGAAGAAGCTACTCGACGGCGTCTGGTGTGGGAGCATTCTCTGTTGACGTCACATCCGCGTCCGGAGACGTGATGTAGGGGTCACCACAGTTACACGCGGGGATACTGCAGACCAGTAGAAAGGCAAAGAGGAGGAGCGGCTTGGATAGACGCATGGTGCCGGGCGAGTGAGTGAAACAGCCCAAGCTTAGAAACCAGCACATTGAAAAACAAAAAGTTCTACAGGATAGACGCCGTGAACGAATCCGTCGCGGATATCGATTGGACAAACCCGGTCATCAATTTGATCATCGAATCCACATCATCCAGGTCCACTGTTTCGATCGTGGAATGCATGTAGCGCATCGGGATGGACGTGAGCGCGCTCGGGATGCCCGTCTTCGAAAAGAAGATGACGTCGGTGTCCGTGCCTGAGAAGCGGCTGCTGGATTCGTGCTGAAGCGGAATCTTGCCTTTCCCAGCTACCTCCATGAGCCGTTCAACCATCTTGGGATGATTGACCGTGCCGTGCGAAATGGATGGCCCACCCCCCAGCTTGACCTCGCCGTATTTGGCTTTCTCGATCCCCGGCGAATCTGTGGCATGCGTCACATCCAGAACCAACGCGAGATCAGGTTCGAGGCGGTATGCCATCATCCGTGCGCCGTTGCCTCCGATCTCCTCTTGTACGGCGTTTACGGCGTGAACAGTCGCTGCCTGTCGCTTGCCCTTCGCCAGAGCCTTCATCACCTGCGCGATGACGAAGCCACCCAATCTGTTGTCCAGCGCACGCCCGATGAGGCGCTTTTTTGTGAGTTCCTCTACCGACTCTGTGTACACCGCCGGATGTCCCACGCGAATTCCACGCTTCTCGACCTCGTCCTTACTCGAAGCGCCGATGTCGATGAACAGTTCCTCCAACTTGGGCAGCTTGTCATCGCCATTGCGCGGGCGCAGATGGATGGCCGTATTTCCAATCACGCCCATTACATCTCCCTTGTCGCCGAGCAAAACAACCCGCTTGCCTCGTGCGATGGCGTGATCTGAACCGCCGATCCTATCTACACGGAGAAAGCCTTCATCGGTGATGTACTTCACCATGAAGCCAATTTCGTCGGCGTGCGCTTCCAGCATAATGCTCGGCGCGTCCGGGTCGGATCCCTCCAGCGTTGCCCAAACATTGCCGTAAGCGTCCGCCTGGACGGCATCGGCATTGTCTTTTACGTGCGTCGCCCACACTCGTTGACCGGGTGATTCGAATCCGGTCGGGCTAGGAGTGTTCAGAAGGTCAAAGAGGAAGGCGCGGTCGGCTTTGGTCATGGAAAAGTCGGGTTGCGAAGGTTAGGCAGCGAAGTTAGTCGCATCGGATCGGACTTCCCCATCGCACGTACGAGGCTCATCTCTAAACCTCGCCCGATGCGCTTCCTCCTTCTTTTCGCCCTCTTTATCTCCCCCATCTTTGCGTGTGGCCAGACACAAACACACGTTCAGGAACCCCGCCAACTCGTGGTGATGAACCTCGCTGCGCACCCCGACGATGAAGACGGCAACACGTTAGCCTACTACCGTCATCACGAAAACGCCGTTGCCTATTCGGTGATCTATACACGTGGTGAAGGAGGACAGAACGAGGCCGGGCCAGAACTCTATGAACGCCTCGGTGCAGTCCGAACGGCGGAAACGGAGGCGGCCGCGAGGATTCTTGGTACGCAGGTTTTCTTCCTCAACTTCTACGATTTCGGCTACTCCAAAAGCGCCGATGAGACATTTGCAGAATGGAGCCGCGACCGGCGCGGTTTCTGGGATATGGACGATCCGATCGTTGGCGTTGAGGAAGGGCGAGAACGTGTGACCGCACGACTCGTCTACATCATCCGGAAGCTCAAGCCTGATGTCATTTTCACCAACCACGACACGCTAACGGTCGGCACAAACACGCAGCACGGGCACCATCAGGCTGTAGGAATCTCGGCGTACGACGCCTTTGCGCTGGCCGCTGATGCATCGTTCCATCCAGAGCATTTGGAGGAGCACGGCGTGGATCTCTGGCAGCCGAAACGGCTCTTCCTGAGGCAATGGAGGAGTCCTGATGATCCCGATGTGGCTGTGCCGGTAGGTGATCCCTGCCCCACCCGAGTTCTCCAAGCCGCATACGACTGCACGGACCTTGCCGTCCAAGCGGCGGGGCAGCACTTCTCTCAAGGATTCGACAAGTTTGCGCCTCGCTTTCGGGCCGATACGACCTTTTTCAAACTGTTACGATCGGCTGAGGGAGTTGCCGAGATTTCGCAGGGAAGCAACGATTTGGCAATCGGCCTAGGACCAAATCCGCACGCCCTAACCACGTCATCCACCTATCTGCTCGACAGCGGGCGAAGAGCCTTTCACTTTCCGATTGACACTGACCAATCCGTAGCCGTTCCCGGCCAGCAGGTCGACTTGTCTTGGCCAACCCCGACGCTAAGCCCACCCGGAGAGCCAGAGGGCCCCTACCC
>JBBKWZ010000079.1:0-4695 GCA_037969195.1 Rubricoccaceae bacterium
TCACAACACTACGGGCAAGGTTATTTGGTACTCCAAAGGGGACAAGTTTTTGAACCAACTTGTCATTGTGTGCAGAGGAATTAACGCGATCTCACGCACGTTGATGAATGGGCAGCCTCGACTGGTAGCCGGCTCACAATCAAAGAACCGTGGGTTTGAATCCTACCGGCAGTACGAAAGATGATCTTTCCAATGCGACAATTTGCTGAAGGTCGTCGCGTGTCAACTTATCTCGGCGTTCCGAAGTGCGTGTCCATCTCGATACCGCACTCTTGCAGGAACTTGGTCGGGAGTTCGCCGCCCGCAAAGATGAACACCTCGTCGTTGGCAAGGGCGTGTTCAACTCCCGAAGCGTCGGAGTAGTGGACGACGTCTGTTTCGATGCGAGTCAGGTTGGTGGACCAAAGGGGTTCGATTTTCCCATCCGCCACTGCGGCGTCAAACCGTTCTCGGTTACCCTGTTTGATGCGCGAGAAGGCGTCATTGCGATAGGAGAGGTGGACTGTTGATCCCGGCTGATCGGCAAGCATCATCGCAGCTTCAACCGCCGAATCACCTCCGCCAACGACGATGACACGCCGACCGGCAAAGTGTTCGGGTTCCATCAGGCTGTAGTAGACGCCGTCTCGGTCTTCGCCGGGAATGCCCAGCTTGCGGGGCGATCCTCGCCGACCGATAGCCAGGATGACGCGCTGTGTCGCATAGGTTGGGCCTTCTTTCGTATGGACGACGAACCCATCGCCGCTGTTCACGGGGGGAGCGATCCGCGTAACACTCTCTCCGGTGGATATCTCGACGCCCGTCTTTTCGATGATGTCTCGCTTGTGTTCGATGAGACCCTCCTTTTCGATCTCGGTGAAGTCGAGCCTTCCATAGCCCGGAACGTCAAAGGGCCGGTTCATAACGAGTTTCCGGCGCGGGTAGTGGCGGACGGTGCCCCCCATGTCCGCCTCTTTCTCCAAAGTGACGACGTCAAGACCGTGCAGTTTGGCGTTAACTGCGGCCGATAACCCGGCTGGTCCTGCCCCGACGATTACCGCGTCCAGCATACCAGTGGTGGGTGGTTTCTTCTCTTTAACTATCCCTTCAACACACTGTCGAGCCTGCTCAAACGCATTTCGCACAAGTCCCATTCCACCCAATTCGCCTACGATGTACATGCCGGACACGTTTGTTTCGTAGTTCTCTTTGACGCGCGGCAGGTCAACTCCCCGGACAGCCGTTCCGAAAACCAGCGAGATGGCGTCCGTCGGGCAGGCGCGTTCGCACATCCCATGGCCCACGCAACGTCCAGGGGCAATGGCCTCGGCTTGGCCGTTTATCATCGCCAGCACGTCACCTTCGGGACAAACGGAGACACAGGCAGCGCAGCCGGAGCAAAGCCCCGGATCGACCACCGGATAGATGGAGACGGGCTCGTGAAGGCCGTACGATTCGGCTTGCTCCTTTGCAACTATCGCCCTCCACTCCATTCGCTTTCGCTTCAGGAGAAACGGAACGGTCGCTATTAAGGCGAGGAAGAGACCGACGCCCCAGATGATGAGTGTATCCATCAGAATCGATACCAGATAGCCGAGTACAAGCTTGTACTCGACGCCAGGTCGCTCAATTGGGTATTCGCCTGAAGTGTAAGTGCCACTCCTGACCTGAGTGGGATCTGGAACATCAAATCGACACCGTGCGAGATGAGGTCGGAGAGACCAAGCAACGGCGACTGCTGGTAACGATATCCCAACCGAGCGTACGTCGATCCGAAGCTTCGCGTTAGTCCGGCGCCTCCGTAGATACCGCGGCGTTTCTCGCCGAGGCTTTCGTTCTGCCACATCGTGCCGTCTATCGAAAAGCCAATACCGGCGGATGAGATACGGGGTGCGCTAATTCCACCACCAACGGTTACTGTGTTAGGCTGTCCTTCCGTCTTGGCGTTCGTAAAGTCTGCGCGAAACGAAACGCCAGGAAGCGGGCCGCCTCTGACAACAACCGTTGCGCCTCCACCAACGCGCGTCGTGCGCGGAAGGAGGCTCTGCCAATCGCCATACAAAATGTAAGAGCGCCTACTGCTTGCAAAGCCGCGTAACCGGATGCTGTTCGTGGCGGTTACTGTGACCTGACTACTAAGGCGCGAGAACACCCACTCGCCGGTCTCCGGGTCCTGATCGACGAGAGCTTCGGCGGACGCTCGGAAGTTTTTCGCAAACACACGTTGATCAATGCCCGCGAATGTCAGCGTGCTCAAACCGGCCGTCGTAGGTAGAATCTGGCCGCCAAGACTGGTCCCATCAAATCGAATGCCCTCGGTTTCGTAGGCCGCGTGGCCGAAAACTGTGTACTTCGGCAGATTTCCGACTGGCAACTCATTACCTGCCTCCGGCTGAAAACCGGCCGATACGCCGACTCCCCGCTCTATGTTGCCCACGTGGACGTTAACCCCATCCATGTAGCCGCTGAAGCGGTCGTAGGAATTGTAGATACGGCCAGCGCTGATCTCAAGTGGAAGACTGGAAAAGGTCTTCTCAAGGCTCAGATCGTACACGCGTACGTCGATCTCTTCGGAGGCCGGAGTTGGGTCGGCATAGCGATAGGCCGTGCGAAGCCGAGTGCTGAATTTCAGGCCACCCGGCAGGTTGGTCACTTCGGTTCGTAGAAGTGCGAACGGCGTCGCATAGGTGCGGTCGATCTGCGGTCCATCGCCCGCCGATGTGCTCGACATCAGGCCATTGACGCCGAGCTGAATCCTGCCCGATACACGCGGTGCGCTATAGTTTTGTTGAGGCGCGTCGTCGGCGCCCTGTGTGAGAATCGACGGGCGATCGACTTCTGCATCTGGCACGGGCACTATTACCGGATCTGGCTCCACCACTGAGAAACTCAGCGTCAGATGATCGCCCATCGTGATCGCAAAGACGTCATCCACAAACCCGAGGACTGCTCGATCTGCAGTGGCACTAACGATTGCCATTGAACCAAGTCTGCTTCCATCACGGTAGACATCCAGCGTGTCTCCAGCGATCAAGCCGTCATCTGCCCCAGAAGAAACGAAAACCGTCGATCCGGCGATGAAGGTGACCTGCGTTTCCGCGGTCGTGACCTCTTGCGCTGCGGCAGAAAGACTGAACAGCGAAATAAACAATACTATATACCGTCCCATCAGCGGCGCCTGCCTAAATTTCGCTCGCCATCAGGGTGGCACGAATAGCATGCATTGCTTTCATAGACATAGCCGCCCACTTCGTCGTGCTTATTGTCCATCTCCTCCTGCCTGTGCTCATGGCATGTCAAACAGGTAAACACCATGAAGTTGCTCGGATTCGTATGGCATGTCTGGCAGTTTGGCCACTCGCCTTCATGTCTTCCTGAGTAGATGGGGAAGATGGGATCGTGATCGAACGTGGAAGCCCAGGAATCCGTGGTGTGGCAATCGAGGCACGTCGGTGGGAAACCACTGTGAGCTTGTTGTGCGTCCTCCTGATGGCACGTAAAGCAGTCGTTTGGCCCGGATGGCTCCCAGATCAGCTCAAAGCCAGGCAGCAGGTGGCACGATGAACAATCGAGTGGAAGGTGTGCGCCGAGGAGCGGGAATCCTGTCTGCGCTCCGTGATCGAACGCAGCGCCCTCCCACGAGCCAGTGGTATGGCAATCGATGCAGGTCGTCGGGAATTCCGGGTGGGCATCCTGATGATCCGGCTCGTGGCAGGTGAAGCAGTCGTTTGGTCCGGACGGCTCCCAGATCAGTTCAAAGCCGGGCAGGAGGTGACACGAAGCACAATCCAGGGGCAAGTGCGCGCCGTGGAGCGGGAAGCCTGTTGTCGTGCCGTGGTCGAATGCCGCGCCCTCCCACGAGCCAGTGGTATGGCAATCGATGCAGGTCGTCGGGAATTCCGGGTGGGCATCCTGATGATCCGGCTCGTGGCACGTCAGGCAATCATCCTGACTAGATGGAATCCAGATGGGTGTATTGTCGGGCCCAACATGGCACGAGGCACAATCTAGGTTGATGTGGGCGCCGACGAGCGCAAACCCGGTTACGCTGTGATCGAAAGCATCAGCATCCCACGAATCAATGCCGTGGCAGTCGAGGCACGTTGTGGGGAAGTCGGGGTGCGCGTCCTGGTGGTCGGCCTCATGGCAGGCCACGCAGTCATTCTGGGACGCAGGATCGAACGGAACTGAGAAATCGGGATTGCTGTGGCAGGAGGCACAATCCAGGTTCATGTGCGCCCCGACCAGTGCAAACCCGTTCGACACGGCTGGGTGATCAAAGTCGGCGCCCAACCAACTGTCTACGGTGTGGCATTGCAGGCAGTCGGTAGGAAGATTGGAAGCAGCATGGTCCAAAATGCTGGTTGTCGCGGTTTCATTGTAATCTGTCTCGTGACAGGTAAAACAATCGTTTTGATCGGCGGGGTCGAAGAGTGGTTCGAGGTTTCCCGGATTGTGGCAGGACGAACAATCGAGCGTGCTATGCGCGCCGACGAGATCGAACCCATTCGATACTTGTGCGTGGTCGAACAGAACGCCATTGGAAAACGAAAGCGTGTTGTGGCACGCGTCGCACGTGGTAGGGAAGCCCGCCGCGACATGGTCGACCGTGCCGTTCGCGGTGGATTCGTAGTCGGCCCCATGGCAGGAAATACACGACGGGTCTAGCGGGCCAAACGCGCCGTCTAACTCATCGGTGTGGCAGGATTCGCAGGA
>JBBKWZ010000080.1:0-3763 GCA_037969195.1 Rubricoccaceae bacterium
CATCGGGCCCAATTCAGCCTGATCCGCCGACGCGGGCGTGCAATTCGGAGGCTTTCTCGCCAAACTCCACGGCCAGCTCCGGATGTTGCTCCGCGAGTTTCTCGTAGACGCTCGCCGCCTCCCCAAACTGCCCTTGAGCAACGTATATGCGGGCAAGCGTTTCGGACACGATGTTGTCGGCATCATCCTCGTCAGCGTGCGCGTCGACGTCTTTCTCTGCGCTTCCAAAGTCAGGGTCGGGCCGAATTCGGGGCGCGTCTTCAAGCTGGCGGATCAACGCATCCAAATCCTCGGCGAGATTGGCATCGGGACTGCCATCTATTCCCTTCCCTTTTGGATGATTCGAATGTGGCCCTTCAATAGGAGGCACGATTTGTCCCTCCACAATGTTGGGTCGCACGTCCTCCGTTTCCATCTCCGAAAGAACCGTCCAACCCGCCTCTACGTCGTCCTCCGAGGCATTCTTCGGAGCGTCAGTGGACCGCTTCCACCAGGCGACATCGCCATCCGAATCCGATTCTAGCGGTTCGCCGACATCCGAGCCCGCCTCCGGCGAAGCAACCAGCGTCTCTTTGACACTCGTTTCGTCCGCATCGACAACTTCGTCATCCCACGTCTCCTCGACGATCGGCACGCCCAGTGCATCCGATACGGGCTCGGACTCATCAACGAACACGTCCAGAAACTCGTCGTCATGGACTTCAGAATCTTTCACGACGTCGATCAATTCATCAGGTGAGAATGGTTCGGCGACCAACGTGTCTTCCGCAATTGGCTGTGGCTTGACTGCATCCTCCAGGGGTTCGTTCATCGGATCGTCCTCGCCCACCTCGATTCCGAATACTTCTTCCATGGCTTCCTCGTCGCCCCACTCATCCACGGGAACGGGAGGAATCACGGGCGGCGATTCATAACCAACGTTTACGAATTGCGCGTCCATCAGCCGACGACGTTCTCGCTGAACGAGAGGACTACCAGGCGCAAGGAAATGAGCGCGATGCCATGCGTCCAGGGCTTCGTCCCAGCGCTCCACAGCCTCGTAGGCTTTAGCGAGCAGAACCTGACTTGTGGCGTAGGCCGGAACAGCCGCCGAAAGCGCCTCCAGACGCTGCAAGGCCTCGATCACGTCTCCATCCGAAAGCAATCGCGCAGCTATCTGTATCTCGGCCAATGGAGCCGCTGATTCGGACGATGGTGTGAACTCGGACGGGGGCATGACAACCATGAGTGTTGCCATAAGGTAGTATTCCCCTGTTGGCCTGAAAAGCGCCAACGGTCCTTATTCCGACATCCCTGTGCCTGCCTATGATTTACGCCGCTAGTGCACTCGGGAGCATATTGTCGCGAACGGGCTCCTCGTGCTCATCCTCTCGTGCCATCGCTACCACATGGGGCCGTCTTTCTGGCCGCCGAACAGTTGAATCGCGCTTGACCAAATCATAAAAACCGAGGATTCCGAAACCCGCGACAAACATCGTCTGGAATGCAACGCCAGCCCAGGCACCTGCAACCAGTAGAGCGACAAGGCCAGCCAGACTGTATACCGCAAACGCTCTTTCGAGCCACAGAACCACGATGTCCGGACGCTTCGAGTAGAAAGAGTGCCCACCCTCGTTGCCCGATTTTGGCGTTCGGACGAACGGGGTTCTGTGCCGGACAACGGCTTCCAGCAAGCCCCGTGTATTGTTCACGGCAAGGCCGAGCGCCGCTGCAAGCAATGCCGGTTCATAGCGGATTCGCTTCTTCCAATCGGGGTAGAGCGCCCGCTGAGCAGAAATATGTGCGAACACAACTCCTGCAAAAGCGATGATGCCGAGCCCGAGTGTCGCGAAGTATGCGTCGCTTGGCGCAAGGCCAGCCTCGCGTGCAACAAGGAGCGGTGCGTGGAGAAGAACGGCAATCAGGATGGCAGGGAAGACGAAAAATCCACTCAGGTGAAACGTACCCTGCACTTTGATTCCAAAGCGAAGCGGGCTTTTCCATAAAGAGGGAAGCAGCTTGAAAGCGGATTCCACCGTGCCTTTTGTCCAACGAAATTGTTGCTGCCGCCAGACGGAAACTGACTCGGGCAGTTCGGCTGGTGCGACGGTGTGGGCGAGGTAACGAAATTTCCAGCCGAGCATCTGCGCGCGGTAACTCAGGTCCAGATCTTCGGTAAGCGTATCGTGCTGCCAGCCCCCCGCATCCTCAATACAGGTTTTACGCCAAACACCTGCGGTTCCGTTGAAGTTGATGAACAGGCCCGAGGCGTTTCGCACCTCCTGCTCGATCACGAAATGCGAGTCAAGGAGTGCCGATTGGATGCGCGTCAGCATCGAAGACGTGTCGTTGAGGTGTCCCCATCGAGCCTGAACTAAACCGAGTTTGATATCCGCCGCGAGGACTGGAACCGTTTGTTTGAGGAAACCGGGGTTGGGAAGAAAATCGGCGTCGAAGATGGCGATGAACTTCCCCTTCGCTGTTTTGAGACCGTGCTCCAAAGCTCCCGCTTTGTACCCAGTGCGATCTGTTCGGGCCACGTGTTCAATCTGAATACCACGAGCTGACCAGTGGGCGACGCGGGCCGCGGCCAACTGGTGGGTCTCATCTGTCGAGTCATCCAGTACTTGAATTTCCAACTTGTCGGAGGGGTAGTCGAACCGCGCAACGGCGTCGATCAGGCGCTCCACTACGAACCGTTCGTTGTACAAGGGGAGCTGCACTGTGACGACTGGCCATTCCGCAGGATCGGCAACGTCAGGATTCGGCCGCAATCCGCCCTGTGCGCGATGTCGCTGGGTCAGCCACAGTTGATTCAATCCGAAAACGAAGAGAAACGCAGTGGCCGCGGCATAGAGCACGGCGATAAAAAGCATAGCTATGATAGGTCAGAAATCGTTGCGCCCAATTTAGATCGTGAATGCACCGGCCATCGTTCACGATTGCATCATCTCTGCCCGCGTTTGTTCAGCCACCGGTCGGCTGATCCGGTACCTACCAGTCCGACGTCGCCGCCGAAAACACGTCGCCGGCGATCTGCTCCAACGCGAGCGTCGCGGCGGCGGCTTCGCCCGCTGGCCCTTCTGCAGGATCGTAGTCGGCCGACGCCGTGAACGAGCGAGATAACCGGTCTTCGTCCTCAACTGCGTCGTGGTAGCGGATGTCAACCGCAAGTGTCACGCGGTTCAGCGAGGCCACTTCGTCGCCGGTTACGGCTACAGGAGTGATGGAATACCGCTGAATGGTCGCGCTAAGGACGACATCCGCCTCGTCTTCGTTGGGTTCAAAGCTGAGCCGCGTTTGATCCACGAAGCGCTCGATGAGTGCATCGGTTAACTGTCGGTCCAGATCGAGCGTAGCTCCCGAAGCGCGGATCTCAGCGAGCGGGATGGCGACGGTTTGAAGGTGCTCAGGGATAGACGCGCCCGTGAAGGAATAGATGCCGCACGCGGTCTGGGAGACAGACAGCAGGAGAACACTGGCGATAAGGGGGAGCGAACGCCACACGCCACGCCACCCACTTTCCCGGGCGTCCAGTCTCTTCTTTCCACCTTTAGTCATCGGTTTCATCTTCCTCCAGCTCCTTGATCTTTCGATATAGCGTTCGCTCGGAAATACCCAGTGCCTCGGCCGTCTGTCGGCGATTTCCTTCGAAGCGGTTGAGCGCCTCGTTAATGATTGCCCGCTCCGCCTCTTCCATGGTTGGTAGGTCGATGCCGTCCTTTAAAGCGCGCGCGAGTCCGTTGGAGTGCGCTTCTTCCGATGCGGGAGGGAGAAGTCCGGC
>JBBKWZ010000081.1:0-4804 GCA_037969195.1 Rubricoccaceae bacterium
AGTTGCCCTGCGCGGACCGTTTGCCCCTGACTAACGCCAACCGAGGAGAGGTTGCCATAAATCGTTGTGTAGCTGCCATGAGAGATCATCACGTACGTGCCGAATGTCGACATGGCGCCCACACGTTCGACGACTCCTTCGAATACGGCGCGGACTCCGGCAGCAGGCGGCGTGGCAATGTCGATGCCTGGAGATGTGATGCGCGTACCATAAACAGGGTCGGTTCGGGTACCGAACGCGCCAGTTACAGGGCCATCTGCTGGCCTTGGGAGACTACCTCGATTCTGACGGAACGACCCGCTCAGTGAGACGATGCGATCGGAGGCCGGAGGTGCGGGTGCCGAGGGTTCAACAACCGCCGGAGTTGGCTCCTCTACTGTAATACGCGCCTCGGCAGAAGCCGCCGTCGCCGCTTCCGCGCGGCGTGCGGAAGCTTGTTGAGCCTCGCGTGCTCTCCGCGACATGACTGCCTGGCGCGAAGCTTCCTCGATTCGACGTTGCTCTTCCGCTATGCGCCGCTGCTCGTCGAGCTGTCGCTGCTCTTCCCGTCGACGTTCCTGCGCGACGAGTTCGGCAACGATGCCTTCCAGTGATCGTGCATCTGATTGTCGTTGGGCTAGCTCTGCTTCTAGATTCGATCGGTCTCGGCGAACCTCGCGAACCAGATCCTGTCTTTCACGGCGGCGTTCTGCAATTGCACCTTGTTCAAATTGGCTCGTAGTAAGCAGTTGCTGGGTTTCGAGCGATGATCTGATGAGGTCGTGCTCGCGCATTTTCAACTCCAACGTCTGGTCGGAAATTCTAGCAACCTGCCTCCGGCGGCGATCAGCAAACTGGCGCAGATAACGCGCTCGAGCAATCATCTGCGGAATCGATCCAGACGAGAGAATAAGCGAGAGGTCGCTTGCACTTCCGCGCATATATGCGTGGCGCGCTCGCTCTCGATAGGACGCGCGGGCTTGAGATATTTCGCCGTCCAAACGCTGGATGGATCGTTGAAGCGTGGCCGTCTCGTTGCGGACGCTTTCCAATTGCGATCGGTAGCTCGAGACCAACTCTTCCCTAAGTGCGATCTCCGTTTCCATGCCTTCAAGCGCCGTCAATGCGCTCTGCTCTTCGCCACGAGCCCGGACAACCTGTGCTTCCACACCCGAAATCTGATTTCGCAACGTCGCGAGGCGTTGCTCGGTGGCAGACCTATCCTGCGCAACCGCAGGCATGGCTATCAATAGGAAGAGAAATGGGGTAAGCGACCGCATTTGGGGGGACAGAGAGGCGGACTGCTGGTATCGACCAGAATAGCGAAAAATAAACAATCAGAGTCTATTCTAGTCGAATAAACTCGACATCGCGCGGACGTGAAAACGGATACGTCAGAGGAATTGGATTCAACGTGAGTTGCTGGTGCTCGATTGAAATTGTGATGCCTCGTGCCGGGCTCGATAGTTCCACTGTTCGTGGAAGCACGACAGCGTTCACTGTGTCAAACGAAGAGAAGCTCCGCCTCGTGATTACCGTCCCATCGGCGGAAAATTCCTCCATCCGGGTGACCCGCCAGATTGCTGGGTCTATCGCCCAGCGTTCGCGAATTCGTCCGGATTCATCAAGCTTGGTTATGTAGTAAAAGTGTCCGTCCGCGTTAAGATTGGTGTTCTCGTCAACAAGCGGGACGATCAGACCCAGCAACGTTCGTGCTAGAAGTCCGGGCTTGTCTGCCCCTGGTACGTACCTGTCCGCCACTCTAAGAGGGCCGTAATAAAAGTCTCGATTGAGCTTGTCGTGGGCGAGGATAGAGTCGGCCGTGATGAGCGTGACAGCAACTTCGATGTTCAGCGGCCCCCGCAGTTTTGCATAGAGCGAATCCACCAAGGATGCGCGAATACTGACGCCAACGCCCTGAGAGATGTTGTGGCTTTCGACATTTAACCGACCTTCGCTCCGAAAAGACCGAATACCTGCCGTCCCGGCCGCGAGCCGATAGACGACCTGTTCCACTGTGTGATTTGGGAAGTCGGCAGGGGCATCCGCATTGGGCGCATTTCGAACGAGAGGCCCTGAGCACCCTGCGGCCGAGAACAAAAGAAGTGCGGCCAGAATCCTGGGCATAGAGATACGTCTGAGAAAGGATGCGGGCATTGAGGACCGGTAAACCAACGTGTTCAAGCTACTTCTTCTTGCCCCTGGCCACTTCGTCGACCAGTTAGGCTACCGACGATCCATTTTGGCTCGAACGACCTCGTTCTCTGGATCCAGTTCGAGTGAGCGACTCCAAGCCTCTTGAGCGTCGAAGGTATTTCCCTGCGCCTCATAAACATCGCCAAGATGATCGTAGAGTAGGGCAAACATATCATCTGCTGCTATTGCCAGTTCAATCGCATCGGCTGCATCGTTCAGCCGCCCCAGCTTGAAATAAACCCATCCAAGCGTGTCAAGGAAATACGGGTTGTTGGCATCCAATTCGTTGGCCAGGAGTGCCATTTCCAGCGCATCATGAAGTCGTTCGTTACGCTCAGAAAGGATGTAGGCGTAATTGTTCAGGATGAGCGCATTCTCGCTATCGAGGCCGAGAGCTGTTTCGAACGTCACATCGGCCAGCCGGTATTCCCCCAGTTTGTCGTGCAGGAGTCCCTTCAACGAAAGCAGCTTTGTTCGATCGTGTACGTTGTCAGGCTGTTCGTCATCGAGGATTGCCAACGCTTCAGCTATCATTGAGATGCCTTTGCGGGGTCTCTCCATGTGCGCGAAGGCGTACGCCGCGACCCGGTAGAGCGCGACACTCCCCGGGAAGAGGATGATTCCTTCCTCGGACAATTCAACGGCGCCCTCGTTATTGCCTATGTAGAGGCGTGCCGCCGCAGCTTGCTCCCACGCTTTCTGGTTTCGCGGGTCCTGTTCGATGGCTCTTCCGAAGACATCCGCTGCGATGTCGAACTGCTTGTCGCGGTACGCGAGGTCGCCAAGCATGAGCAAAACGTCTATCGAGGCGTGCTCGTCATCCGCCAGGCTCTTCAGAATTTCTAGTGCTTCTGCGGCCGCCTCTGGATCGTCGTCAACTCGTTCGTACAGCGCAATGGCGCGGTGTAACGCATCCTCGGTGGGTGAACCATTCGAAAGCGATTCGCGAAGCACGCGCGCTCGTTCCAAATCGCCACGATCTTCGAGAAGCGCCGCGAGTGACAGCGTGCCCTCCATATTGTCTGGGTCAGTGCCAAGGAACCGCTCAAAGATCCGAATCGCGTCGTCGGTTCGGCCCGCGTCACGGTAGGCCATAGCCAATCGAAACTGAAGCATCGGTTCATTCCAGTGCACATCGGCCGCGAATTCCAACATCCTCAACGCAGCCTCGGAATGCCCGAGGCGTGTATGGATAGCCTCCATTCTAAGCCGAAGGGGGGCACCCTCGCCTGCTACTTCGATGAGTCGCTCGTATGTGGCGAGAGCTTCCTCGAATCTCCCGCTTCGTTCCTGTAATTGCCCGAGCGCGGCCAGAGCCTCTTCGTCGCGTGGTCGTAACGCGAGCAGCGCACGGTAGGTGGAGATCGCCGCATCTGACTGGTTCGATGCGATCTGAAGTTTGGCGAGAGTCGCGTAAAATGTTGGCTCCTCGCGACCATGCTCAACCGCTTGCGCGGCGTAATAAAGTGCTTCTGCGGTTTGGCCTAGTGCCGTGTAGGACTCTGCGAGCGCTGCGAGTACGGTCGGTTCATTGGGGTCCGTCGTCAGCACATTGCCGAGAAGTGCCGCGGCCAGCTCGTGATCGCCGAGATAGGCCTCAGTAAGTGCGCGCACAAACATTGCCTGGGCATGCGGCGCCGGATCACTCACATTTTGCAGCGACCCTTGTGCCAACACGCCCCCTCCAAGCAAAGGCGAGGCGACAATGCAAACGAAGAGAATCGGGCGGAAACCGGACATGTTAAAAAGTTAACACTACCGTTCAGAGGCAGTTGGGGAGATCTCCTGAAAGATGCCAAGCGAAGTAGAGTGAAAACGTATGTTAGGGCCGCTTCGTACGGCCATGTGCCGCATCAACCAAATTCTGCCTCTATGGAAAGCCCGGAAACTTCGCCGCCACCGACCGAGAATTCGCGTTTCAAAGCACCGGATACCAGCCTGATCATCTTCTCCATTATCATCCTGGCGGCAATCCTTACATGGATAGTGCCGCCTGGAGCCTACCAAAAGGCCGAAATGGAAGTGGAGGGTGCCGGAATACGAGAGGTTGTCGTTCCCGGAACGTTCGAAACCTTTGAGCGCGACGAGGCTGGCGTGTGGCCGCGTGTCCGGCATTCGGTGGGCATGATCTTTCAAGCGCCCATTCTTGGTTTCATCGACGAAGATGCCGCACCGATCATCGCGTTTGTCATTTTTATCGGCGGCGCGTTCGCCGTTCTGGAAAAAACTGGTGCGGTCACGGCTTCCTTACGCAGAATGGTGAGGGCTTCGCAACGGTCGAAATTGATTGAAATGATGCTGGTCCCGCTATTCATGGCTTTGTTCTCGCTCGGAGGTGCGGTGTTTGGAATGGCGGAGGAGACCATTCCGTTCATACTGATTTTCGTTCCTCTAGCTCTTGCGCTTGGCTATGATTCGCTAACCGGAGCGGCCATTCCGTTTCTCGGATCAGCCGCTGGCTTTGCAGCGGCGTTCTTCAATCCCTTTACCGTTGGCGTGGCACAGGGGATCGCGGACGTTCCGCTGTTTTCGGGCGCTGGATTTCGCATCGGGTTGTGGTTCATCATAACGTCTATAGTCATTTGTTTTGTCGTTTGGCATGCCCTTCGGGTCCGGCGCGATCCATCGA
>JBBKWZ010000082.1:0-7749 GCA_037969195.1 Rubricoccaceae bacterium
GATGGCCAGGACCGGCGCGTGGACATACACGCACGGCCGGTGCCTGGTGGCTTCTCGCACCTGATCTTTGCGCTGCGGCCGCCAGGCGACGCTAACGACCCGTTCACCGCTGTGGAGGCGGATGCGGCGCTGCAGGCCGAGCTCCAGGAAACCCGGCAGCAGTTGCAGGTTTCGGTCGAAGAGTTCGAGACCATCCGTGAGGAGCTCCGCGCCGAGAACGAGGAACTCCACTCCATCAACGAAGAACTGCGCTCGACGACCGAGGAGCTCGAGACGGCCAAGGAGGAAGCGCAGTCGATGTCCGAAGAGCTGCGCACCGTCAACGACGAGCTCAAGGAGAAGGTGGACGAGACGGCCCGCGCGAAGGCCGACCTCGAGAACCTTATCGCATCGACCGAGATCGCGACGCTCTTCCTCGACCGCAATCTCAAGATCAAGCGCTTCACGCCGCCCGCCCGCGTTCACTTCCACGTGCTCGCGTCCGATATCGGACGCCCGCTCGCCGACCTCGCGCAGAAGTTCGGCGGCGTCCTTCTCGTAGAAGATGCGGAGGCCGTCCTGGAGCGGCTGGAGGTTCAGCAGCGTGAGATCCGGAGTAGCGACGGTCGCTGGTTCCTCGTTCAGGCCCGGCCCTACCGCACAGCAGCAGACCGGATTGAGGGCGTCGTTATCACCTTCGTCGATATCAGCGAGCGCGCGGCCAATGAGAATTCGATACGCCTGGCGGCCGAGCAGTTCCGGGCGCTCGTAGAGGCATCGGCGCAGATCGTATGGCATGCCGACGCCGGAGGCCACATTCAGAGAGACTCCCCGTCGTGGCGGGCCTTCACCGGGCAGACCCCCGAAGAGGCGAAGGAGGGAGGCTGGATGAACGCCGTCCATCCTGACGACCTGGCCGGCGCGGTCGAGGGCTGGAGGCTTGCCGTCCAGGCGCAAGAGGACTTCGAGGCGGAGGTCCGCCTCCACCATGCGGCCAGCGAAACCTGGCGCTGGATGCATGTCCGTGCTGTTCCGCTGCGGGACGAGAGTAGTCACCTCTACGGCTATGTCGGCATGAACGCGGATGTACACGACCAGCGCGAAGCCGAGAAGGGGCTTCGCACCAGTGTGGCCAACGCGGCCTTCCGTGTAATACTCACCGACGCGCTCCGCCCCCTCAGCGATCCTGTCGAGATTCAGGGCACAGCCGCCCGAGTGCTCGGCGAGCACCTCGGCGCCAGCCGCGTCCACTATGCCGAAATGGAGGCCGACGACGAACACTGCGTCGTCGTGCAGGATTATGCCCGCGGCGTGCCAGACGCGACTGGGAGGTACCGTGTTGCCGATTTTGCGGCGCTGTATGATGAAATTCGCTCGGGGCGCTCGTTCGTCTCCCCAGACGTTCAGGCTGACGCTCGAATCAGTGCGTCGACCAAGGCAAGTCTTGCCGAACTGCCCGTAGGAGCGATTGTCCTCGTGCCACTGGTGAAGGAGGGCCGGCTCGTGGCACTGTTCGCCGTCCACCACTCCGCCGTTCATGACTGGAAGGGCGACCAACTGGGTCTCATCGAGGAAACCGCGCTGCGAACGTGGGCCAACGTCGAGCGCGCCCACGTCGAGAGTTCCCTGCGCGAGAGCGAGGAACGGTTCCGCGAGACTGCGGAAACCGTCCCCGACGTGCTCTTTACCGCAACCCCGGAGGGTGTGATCGACTACGTCAGCGGCCAGTTCCAGGCTCTAACGGCGTGTCCAGCTTCGGAAGCTCTCGGCACCAATTTGTGGCCCAATCTCATCCACCCCGACGACCGAGATCGCACCAACGCCGCGTGGGGCGCGGCCTGTGAACGGCAGGAGACGTTTGAGATCCGCCATCGGGTCCTTACGCCAAATGGCGCCTGCAGCGTCCTGACACGCGCGCGCCCTGTGACCAAGACTGACGGTGCTACGGTTCGCTGGTACGGGACGGTTACCGATGTCGAAGCACTCACCGCGCTCGCGGCTCAAACCCGTGCGCTCGCCACCCGCCTGACGATGGCAGAGCAGGAAGAGCGCGAACGCGTTGCCCTGATCCTCCACGACGACCTGCAGCAGCAGCTCTACGGGCTCGGCATGACACTCCAGATCCTCCGCACTCCGTCCTCTGACGAGGAAGCGCGCATCCTGCGCGACCAGGCCGATGATATTCTCGAATCGGCCACGAAGCTCACGCGCTCTTTGGCGGTGGACCTAAGTCCCCCCGTGCTTGCCAGTCTCAACGTCAACGATCTCCTAACTTCACTTGCCGAGCGGAAAAGGAAACGATACGACCTCGATATCGCAATCGAGGTGGAGGACGGCCTGGAAATTCCACTTTATGAGATCCGGGTCCTGCTCTACCACGCGCTGCGGGAGCTCCTCTTCAACGTTGCTAAGCACGCGAGTGCCAAGAAGGTGCAGGTCCGCGCGCGCGAGGACGGCGATTGCGTGATTGTGATGGTAGAGGACGACGGTTTGGGATTCGACATCGGGATTATGGACCGCGCATCGGGCGAAACAGACAGCTTCGGCATCCCCCACCTTCGCGACCGAATCGAACTGGTGGGGGGACATGTCGAGTTCGAGTCAGCGCAGGGGAAGGGCACCCGCGTGACCATCACGCTGCCCGCGACAAATACGAATGCCGACCGTGAGCCGGCAACTGTGGCCGCAGAATCAAAGGTATCTATGCGAAATCGACCGTGACCCCCCGGGCACCCTTTCGAGCGAAGAAATGGCATCCATCCGCAACCTGACGATGCGCACCAACCGTCATTCCGAGGGCAACCGAGGAACCGGCGACGTACCCTGCGAGGCGTCCTAGCGCATAGTGGCGAAAACTAGACCACCATCCGGATTATTTACAGGAACGCCACGAACGTCCGCTGAACTTCCGAGTTTATCAATCTACACGGCCGCTGCCGCTGGGCAGAACCTGAAGCACCATCCCGCATGCCTTATCGCATTTTCCTGGTAGAGGATCACCCGATCATGCGCCTGGCGTATGCCCAGATGCTGAACCGCGAGCCGGATCTCGAACTTTGCGGCATGGCCGAGGATGCGGAATCCGCTGCAGAAGAGCTCGGCGATATGGTATGTGATGTTCTGATTACCGACCTCTCCCTGCCCGGAATGGATGGTATCACTCTGGTCACCCAGATTCGCGGGCTGCGCCCGGATCTCCCCACAATGGTCATCTCCGCCCATGAGGATGCCGTTTTTGTGTGGCGAGCCCAACGCGCCGGCGCGAGGGCATTTCTCACAAAACGTAGTCTGTCAGCGCGCCTCGCTCCGACGATTCGGCATCTCATGACCTCGAAAGCAGCGGACTTCATAGCCCCCGATCACACCTGACGCCGATGGTCCACGCTTCACATTCCTCCTTGGACGCTACCCAGACGGGCATTGCCGGCTTGGTTATCGTCGACGATCATCCGATTGTCCGAAGGGGCCTCCGACAACTTTTTGATCGCCAAGAGGATTTTAGCGTGTGTGGGGAGGCAGGCAATGAGACCGAGGCATTCGATCTCGTAGAAGCTCTGAACCCGGACCTTCTGGTGACCGACCTGACTCTTGAGGGGAGAAGCGGGTTGGATCTGATCAGGCGAATCCACCGGTACCACCCCGGTCTGTTGATTCTGGTTGTCTCAATGCACGAGGACTGGTTGTACGCTCAACGGGCCATCGATGCAGGCGCGCATGGATACGTAATGAAACAGCATGCCGACTCGGACGTGCTGGACGCGGCACGAACGATCCGGCAGGGGCATCTCTATTGGGGTAAAGGCGCCCGAACATCCGACACGCCAAGGAACTCGAATACTGGCTCTCCTTCGCCCGTCGAATCTCTCACAGACAGAGAGTTCCAGGTCTTTCTCCTGATGGGCCAGGGCTTCACACCCCGCCACATAGCGGAGAAGTTGTCGCTCTCGGTAAGCACGGTCGAAGTTTATCGGCAACGAATCAAAGAAAAGCTGGCCATCGAGAGCTCACCGATGTTGGTGCGCTACGCCGTGCGCTGGTGTAAGGACCAACCCGAGACCTGAGTCGCCGCCAGTTCCGAGTCTGTTGCAGCATGCAGCGTAACTCCGAGAAGGCCTCGTTGCTACCTGATTCTCGGAACGAAAACCTCTTCTTCCGAATGGGAAGGGACGGTCTGGGGGGTGATAGCATTCGCGAACGGTCGCCCTAGCGCAATCTGCGCCAGCCTCTTCCAAGGATTCGCTACTATTCGCGGAGCTTCACCTCTTGAAATCGGTCCGTTCAGGCACACATTAGAGGACGCGGGAATCGCAGAATGCTCTTTTAGCGTGGTTTCGAACTGACTCTTACTCCTTTGCAGAGTGAGGCCAATGGCAAGACGGAATCACGCGCCAAGCCAATCTCCTTCACCCTGGCCCCACCCTCAGCCGGGAGAGGGGCTCCCTTTTGTCTATATGGAGGTGGGTCGAGGAATGTTCGCACGGGTATGGCCGTCTGCAATAGGCGCTGGGGGGAATGCGCACAACAGATCCCTCCCGGTTATCTCGCCGATTAAAGCCTCCAGAGGAATAGCAGACGGGAATAGCAGAATTCTGGTACGGCGCGGGCGTCTAGCCATTCGGTACCCTGCGCCTAGCAGGCGGGTAATCATTCGTCGGCTTCCCCTGCCCATCTAGAAAATCTATGTCAAAGCAAGCCCGAGCAAACCTGGACCGTTCCAGCAATATGCTTGGAGCCAGAGTGCGGCGCTCCGAAGACTGTGTATGGGTTTATGGGTTCTTCGAAGACCAGGAAAGGCGGACTAGGCTGTGGTGGCAACGTTTGTCCTGACTTTTCGTCCGCACTTGACGCCGAGCGCCACCCTCTGTAACAGAGGTGGCGCTCGGATTTTTCTGAGCACGCACGCAAAACACGCGTTTGACGTGCTTGTTGACCTTCCACGCTTCTACGCTGACGCGGCATTTGAGACGAAGCGGGATCTCGTCGGCTTAATGTTTCCAGGGCCGTTGATGTATGAAAATGGTTGACTTCAAACCACGGAAGTCAACCCAGTAACCGAGCTCTTCGAGGCTAGGAAGGCCGAAAACAGAAGGGACCGACCACCTCAACCGGTGATCGGTCCCGAAGGGTACCGCGTACGGGATTTGAACCCGTGTTACCGGCGTGAGAGGCCAGCGTCCTAGACCCCTAGACGAACGCGGCGGGGTTTCCTCCAACTTCTGGAGGAAGGACCGCGAATATACGGGGCTCCCGCTTAACGCCCGTCGATTGAAACCATTTTCACGTGGGGGATGCCGACCTCGTCGAAGACGTTTCCCACCCGTTCAAAGCCAAAACTGGTGTAAAGAGTTTCGAGGTACACTTGTGCGTGGAGAACCTGCAGACTGAATCCACAGGCTTTTGAGTCGTTGATCAGGTGAGCAATCAAGGCCCGTCCATAACCACTCCCCCGGGCTTCCGGAAGTACTGCAAATCGCTCAAGTTTGGCCGCTGGTCGTCCTTCAACGCTGTCAGGATGCCACCGCGCCACCGCGACGGCCTGACCAGCCACTTCGCCAATGAAATGATGGCAGCTCGAGAAGCGAGCGGCCGGGGCATCGAACTCATCCCACTCGTCTGCTGGCGGGCAGGCCTGCTCATCAATGAATACCACCGAGCGAATTCGCACGACAACCTCCCAGTCGGGGGCATTCGTAACACGTCTGATGATCAGCGACGCGGCCATTCAAAGCGTTCTGGTCCTGGGTGGAAATAGAAAAGGCGAGCCGCCCGTCATGGGAGGCCCGCCGAATCTACTGGATCACGGTACTTCGGATGCTAGAATGCAGTGGCGGCGGACGCGGTCGGCACGAAGAGGTGGTCGTATAGGAACTGGTCGGTCGCTGGGATGCTCTCGGGCATAGCAGTTGGCGAATGGTATTGAGCGCCTGTTGCCCCGCCCTCTCCATACAAGGATGCCTCGAAGGTGCCGTTCACAGGATTGGTGGCGATGAGTGCAATAAATGCCTCCGAAAACTGGACCGAAACAACGCCGTCCTGAACATGATGGTGGAGCTGCGTGCTGGGAAGCATCGAACCGTAAAAGCCTGGTGAGCGGCGAACGAGTTCGAGCCTCGCATCGTCGTAGGAGTACGTGCCTTGGTCGAGTGGTATCAGGATTTCATCAACTAGATAATCTCCGCCAGGCAAGCTTCGGACCGCAGTCTGTTCCGCAGGAGTACCCAACAAGGCATTTAATGCAAGGACACGGGCGCCGAGGTTGAAGAAATCCGTCGGACCGAAGTAGTCGGTGATCACGTCAACTCGGTCGTCGCGTAGAGCATGGAGGACGGCTGTCGCACCCCCGCGACTAATGCCAAATACGCCGATGCGCTCAGCGTCCGTCTCGGCCGGGAAAAGTTCAAGCGTGGCATTGAGAAGCCCAATTGAATCATCCACGTCGTAATCCAATGGACTTGCCATACCACCCGCAACGAACGTCGTATCGAGACCAGCAAAGTTGGCATCGAGAGTTTCTGAACGGAAGACCGGTGCGACAAGCACAGTGTTAGCCTCGATTTGCGGGAAGCGTTCGTAAACCCCAAGTGTCCCACTTACCGACAGGCCGTTGTCTCCACTGTGGTGGTACATCACAATAGGCCACGTCGCCGCACCATTCGGAATCCGAACTATACCGTAGTGCTTGAAATCGGCACCATCGGCCGACATTTGGGTGTGCGAAACGATATAGATCGTCGCGTCGGCCATCGGCGTTTGCGCCACGATCTCGGCATCACGGGAAGGATTGGAACGAGCATCCCATTCATTCTGAACGGCCTGGATTTCCGAAGCAGTCGGTACGGCAAAAAGGCGGTCGAGGTCAATCCCGGCCGACGTTGTCGTGCCGCTATCGCATGCTGCAAGCGACCCGAATACGAACGCGAGTAGAGATAGAATGGCGAAGCGGTGCGCCGCCGAACGAATACTTGACATGAGTTCTGGATCTAGATGGGCAACACCGTTCAACACGCAGTGAACGGTGTTAACTGGAAGGCAAACAGACTAGCTGGAATTGCGCGCGATCACGATGAAAGTCATGTGGACTTGCCGTGCTATCTGGATGCAGCGAATCCAAGCCCCATTCATTGGACTATGGCGCGACAAGAAATCCACTCTTCCTTTTGATGACACGACGCATTAGTCTTCATCGCGCTGCTCCTCGCCTCTTCGACTATAGACTCCCAGAACGGTCGTATCGTTGGATCCGTTTTAGATTCTGGTACGAACTGGCCGAGCACGCCGCACCGCAAAACCGAACACGGTTCGTCGCGTACCACGGCTCGACTAATTGAGTCCCTATGTCTCTACCCATTTACTTCGATTACAACGCGACAACGCCGATGGACCCCGAGGTCATCAAGGCGATGGTACGGTTTTTCGGGCAGCAGTTTGGGAATCCATCGAGCAATCACGCCTATGGCTGGGCCGCCGATGAAGCTGTAGAGGAGGCCCGGGAATTAGTGACGGCCCTCATCGGTGCCGAAACAAAGACGCTGGTGTTTACGAGTGGAGCGAGTGAATCGGTAGCGCTGGGCATGATTGGCCTGGGAAGGGTGTACGGTGAAAAGAGGAACCACATAATTACTGTCGCGACGGAACACAAGTCGGTCCTTGTAACGGCATGGGCGATGGAGCGCGACGGTTTTGAGTTGACGGTTCTTCCGGTTAACGAGCACGGCGTCGCAGACCTTGACGCACTGCGCGAGGCGATCTCGGATCGCACGTTGATTGTTT
>JBBKWZ010000083.1:0-5038 GCA_037969195.1 Rubricoccaceae bacterium
AGCACATCGTGCTCTTCCCAGGTCATCCCGGCGAAAGTTTCCAGTTCGCGCCCTACGCTTTCGATCTGGCCGAGCGCTTCCAGACGCCGGTGTTTGTCGTTTCGGACCTCGACATCGGCATGAACGACTGGATGGTGCCGTCGTTCGAATGGGACGACAGCTACACCCCCGACCGCGGCAAGGTACTCAGCGCGGCCGAACTCGAAGAGATCGAGAAGTTCTACCGATACCTCGACGTCGACGGTGACTTCATCCCCCAACGAACCGTGCCCGGAGTACATCCGAAGGGCGCCTATTTCACTCGCGGGTCGGGTCACAACAAGTACGGGGGTTATACGGAGGACTCCGTTGAGTACATGGAGGTGGTCGATCGTCTGTTGGCCAAGGTCAACTCGGCGGGTGAGTTCGTGCCGGCACCCATCATCGAGCGTAACCCAGGCGCCGAGTTCGGACTGGTGACCGTTGGCGGGTGCGATCCTGCGGTCCGTGAAGCGGTGGCGGTTATGGCTGCCGAAGGGCGGCCGTGCGACTACATGCGCATCCGCGGTTTCCCGTTCAGCAAAGAGGTCGTGGATTTCTTGAGCGCGCACGAACGCAATTTCATCGTTGAGCAGAATCGCGATGGCCAACTCCGCAACCTCCTGCTCCTCGAGACCGAAGTACCCAAGGATCGGTTGCTTTCTGTTCGGTACTACGGTGGCTTCCCCATGAGCAGTCACCACGTGGTCAGCGGCATCCAAACACATTTGAACGGTGCCGGGAGCGACGCCGTCGTGTCGGGCGACGAGGAGGCCGCATGAGCTACATCACCAAGCCCAAAGTCTTCCACCCCTCGCTGCGGAAGAATGCAGTCGGATTGACGCGTCGGGACTACGAGGGGTCGATGTCGACCCTGTGTGCCGGATGCGGACACGACTCCGTGACTGCGGCGATTATCCAGGCCTTCTGGGAGATGGACCTGGAACCCCATCGCATCGCCAAACTGTCCGGCATCGGCTGCTCGGCAAAGACGCCGACGTACTTCGTGAAGGAGGCGCACGGCTTCAACTCGGTGCATGGGCGCATGCCGTCGGTGACGTCGGGCGCGATCGCCGCCAATCGTGGCTTGGCCTACATCGGCATCAGCGGGGACGGAGACTCCCTTTCGATCGGATTGGGTCAGTTTTGCCACGCCATTCGACGTAACATCAACATGCTGTACGTCCTCGAGAACAACGGCGTGTACGGGCTGACCAAGGGTCAATTCTCAGCATCGGCCGACATCGGTTCGACCTCGAAGCGTGGTGCGGTCAACACCCAAGAGCCGATCGATCCCGTGTCGCTGGCGCTGACGTTGGGCGCCACATTCGTGGGCCGCAGCTTCTCGGGCGACAAGGACCAGCTCGTGCCGCTCATCCGTGCCGGGATGGCGCATGAAGGCTTCGCGTTCTTGGACGTGATCTCACCGTGCGTCACGTTCAACGATCACGTCGGTTCAACGAAAAGCTACAAGTACACGCGCGACCACTATCACGACCTCGCACCGATCGATTTTGTGCCCGTGCGGGACGAGATCACTGCCTCCCAAGAGCGCGGCGTGGTGCTCACGGTGCCTATGCACGATGGTAGCGTGGTCAACTTCCGGGCCGTGGGCGAGGACTACGATCCGACCGACCGCATGGGAGCGATGGTGAAGTACAGGGAGCTTACGTCGAAGGGCGACGTGGCTACGGGGCTTCTATTCCTGGATGAGACAGGCCAGGATTTTCACGCCCAGAACAACACGGTCGAGGCGCCCCTGTGGGACTACGATTTCGCGGATCTGTGTCCTGGCAATGCAAAACTTCAGCAAATCATGAAAGATTTCACCTAATGAGAGCGCCGGCGGTCGCGTGACCGCCGGCGCCCTTATTTTTTGCGGGACTGTACCTGCTAGTCCTAGCGACCTCCGTCCTTAGGCTGGTCTTCGGAGTCACTCACGGCCCGAGTCTTCAGCGTAGGATACTGGATCCCAAGCTGCTCGAGGTAGTTGTCAAAACGGTCGGGATCGTAGTAGAACTCGCGCATCATGGGCCGCCACTTTTCCATGATGTCTGCGTTGAGCCAAATCGCCGGCTGGTCGGCCGGAGTGATAAACGGCGTGTACGTCATCTCTTTGCTCTGAACGTCGTTGAAGTACGTCCAGGCGTCTGCAACCAGGTCGGGCTTCAGGAAGAGGTCCAGAAGGGTCAAAGCCTGCGCTTTGGCGCCCGCAACCGCCCCTTTGTGCGCGATCGGCGTGGCCATCGCGATTCCGTTGGCCCAGTTGTGCCCGGGGCCTCCGGGAACGTTGGAAGGGAATCGCAGTGTGACGGTGGGCATGTTCCATGAGATATCGCCGATATCGTCTGACCCTCCGCCCAGCGACTTGCTCAGATCCACCGGCCCACCCAGTTCGCCAATCTCGGTCGGTAGCCCTTGGACCTCGACGCCCAGCTCCTCCTGGAGCCCATTGGCGAGCGCGATGTCCTTTTCGTCCCAGGCGGGCAGACCTACGCGTTGGATGTTCTCCCAACTCGCCTCGGCCACCGGCTTGCTGAAATGGCGGCTCCACGCCGAGCCGACGGTCATGATCGTATCGATTTGGGTGTTGGTCATGAGCGCGGCACCCTCGGCGATCTGGTTGGCCGCGTTGTAGATCTCCATCACGTGTTCGTAGTCACGTTCGCGGAAGAAGAACCAAATCGTGGCCGTCTGCGGAACCACGTTGGGCTGATCGCCTCCGTCTACGATGATGTAGTGAATGCGGTACGGCGGCTGTAGATGTTCGCGCTTGAATTCAATGCCCTGGGCCATGAGCATCACGGCGTCCAGCGCGGAGCGCCCCCGCCACGGCGATCCGGCGGAGTGAGCTGTGGCGCCTGTGAAGCGGTATTGCACGGACATCAGGGCATTCCCCCCACCCTGGCCCCACGACATACCGAAGCCGCTGCCCACGTGCGTAAACAGGTTCACGTCGACGCCATCAAAGACGCCTTCGCGCACGAAGAACGCCTTTGAACCCAGTTGCTCCTCGGCGATCCCAGGCCAGAGCAAGAGCGTGCCTGCGATGTTCTCACGCTCCATGAGTTCCTTGACGGAAAGCGCAGCGGCGATGTTGACCGCTTGACCGGAGTTGTGGCCCTCTCCGTGCCCGGGAGCCATCGAGAGGATGGGTTCTCGGTACCCGACGCCCGGCTTTTGATTGGACTGCGGGATCCCATCCACATCGGAGCCGAGGGCAATCGTCGGCCCCCCTGTACCGTTGGTCCAGCGAGCCGTCCAAGCCGAAGGCATCCCGGCGACACCCAACTCAATGTCGAAGCCATTCTCCTCGAGGATGCCGGTCAGATAACGCTGCGTCTCGAACTCTTGCATGCCAAGTTCTCCAAACGAGAACTGCATGTCGATCATTTCCTGGACCAGCTTCGCTTTGGACTGAACCAGCTCGAGGACTTCGTCCTTGAGGTCGTCCAAATCCTGGGCGTGGATCACTCCGGCGGGGGCAGCCGCAAAAAATGCAAGTATCGCAACGGGAATCGCGCTGCGGGCGGATCGGCGCATGGGTTTCCTCCGAGTCGTGGACCGGAGCTGGCAGGGGAGCTCCGATGAGTACATCAGATACCATGAGCGCCCCGCCCGACGCCTGCAAGCTTCGGACGGGGCACAGTGCAGCCCAGCGCGCGGTCTACCGGTCGCTAACCGGCCTCGACCTTACGGTCGGGTATTCGATCCCCAACTGCTCGAGGTAGGTATCAAAACGATCGGGGTCGTAGTAGAACTCGCGCATCATGGGACGCCACTTAGCCATGATCTCTTCGTTCAGCCAGATGGCAGGCTGATCCGTCGGTGCGATGAAGGGGATGTACTCCGTTTCGGCGGTCTGCTCGTCGTTGAAGTACGCCCAAGCGTCTGCAACCAACTCGGGCTTCAAGAGCAGGTCGAGTAATGTCAGCGCCTGCACCTTGGCTCCGGCTACCGCTCCCTTATGGGCGATTGGCGTTGCCATGGCGATCCCGTTGGCCCAGTTGTGACCCGGCCCGCCAGGGATGTTCGACGGGAAGTTCAGCGTGATTGTGGGCATGTTCCACGAAACGTCTCCAATATCGTCTGAGCCTCCGCCCAGAGATCGATCGAGATCAACCGGACCTCGCAGCTCCGGGATCGAGTCTGGGAGACCGTCCTCGTCGACACCCAGTTCCCGCTGTAACCCCAACGCGAGTTCCGTGTCTTTTTCGTCCCACTCGGGGAGCCCGACACGTTGGATGTTGGCATACGACGCCTCAGCCACTGGCTTGCTGAAGTGACGCCCCCAAGCGGCCCCGACGGTCATGATCGTGTCGATCTGGGTATCGGTCATGAGGGCAGCACCCTCGGCCATCTTCACCGCGGCGTCGTACATCTCCTTGGTGAGTTCGTAGTTCCGCTCGCGGAAGTAGAACCAAATCGTAGCCGTTTGGGGAACGACGTTGGGCTGATCGCCACCCTCGACGATGATGTAGTGCGAGCGCGCTGCCGGACGCAGGTGTTCGCGCTTGTACTCCCAGGCCTGCGCTAGCAGCATGATCGCGTCGAGCGCCGAGCGACCCCGCCAGGGTGAACCCGCGGAGTGAGCGGTCGCACCCGTGAAACGGAACTGCACGGACCAGAGCGCGTTTCCACCTGCCTGCCCCCAACCCATGCCGAAGTTGCTGCCCACGTGGGTGAACAGGTTCACGTCGACATCGTCGAACACGCCTTCGCGAACAAAATACGCCTTGGAGGCTACCTGCTCCTCCGCGACGCCGGGCCAGATGAGCAGGGTGCCCGCGATGTCTTCGCGCTCCATCAGCTCTTTGACGGCCAGCGCACCAACGATGTTGACCGCTTGCCCAGAGTTGTGGCCTTCGCCGTGGCCGGGAGCCATCGAGACGATGGCTTCACGGTAGCCCACACCGGGCTTCTGGTTCGACTGCGGGATTCCATCAACGTCGGAACCCAAGGCGATCACAGGGCCCCCGGTTCCGTGGGTCCAGCGGGCCGTCCATGCCGATGGCATACC
>JBBKWZ010000084.1:0-4388 GCA_037969195.1 Rubricoccaceae bacterium
TCGCTTCGACCGATTGTGCTGAATTGCGCGAGGTCGGGATTCGCCTCGCAAGCGGCTTTCAGTTCACCATGCACGTCTTTGGACGTACGAAAGCGTAGTGACGAAAGGTCGAGTTCGGAAAGCTGCATAGAGGCGTAATCTAGTTGCCAGTTCCTGTAGGCTCAGCCATGTCCATCGCTCTCAAGCGCATCTACGAATTTCCTACCGCCGCCGACGGTACGCGGATTCTTGTGGAGCGGCTTTGGCCGCGTGGGATTTCCAAGGAAGGCGCGGCGGTGGATTATTGGGCGAAAGACACGGCGCCCTCACATGAGCTGCGGAAGTGGTTCAATCACAATCCAGAAAGATGGGAGGAGTTCAAAAGGCTTTACTACACCGAGCTGGACGAAAGCCTGCAAGCCGTTGAACAGCTGCGTTCCCGACTTGCAGCGGGCCCCGCTACGTTCGTGTTTGCGTCCCGCGAGGCAGCGCTCAACAATGCCGTGGCCTTGAAGGGATACATGGAACGATGAACAATCCTGCCAGACGATTGACCCGATCAGGCCAAATATCTCGTTTATCGGATTGACCCGACGTCGATTTGTAAATCCACAGGCTTTCCAGATTGAATTGGAACTTTGGAGCACGTACGTTGGGCTGTCACCGACCAGTTTTGTCGCATGCCTTTCATAACCGGACGCCCGCTCTCCAAACCTGGAGGCCGCGCTTACAATCAAGATGCAACGGCGTTTTCCGTGACGCAGGGATTGGGGTGCTGGGCTTTAGCCGACGGACTCGGCGGGCATGCGGCAGGTGAAGTCGCCTCCCGGGCTGCTGTTGACGCTGTGTTTGAGAGCTTCAACGAAACGGTTGGTTATTCGGAAAACGCGCTTCGTTATTACGTCACGGCTGCCCAGGCGGCCGTCCACGAGCAGCAGAAGGTGCACCCAGAAGCAGCCTCGATGAAAACGACAATCACGATACTCGTGGCGTCGGATGGATTTGCCCGCTGGATTCATGTTGGCGATTCGCGCCTCTATGCCTTTCGGGCGGGCAAGGTGCTCGATCAGACGGATGACCACAGTGTTCCTCAAGCGCTCGTCGAGGCCGGAGAAATCAAAACGGAGGACATCCGAGAGCACCCTGATCGCAACCGACTCATCCGCGCATTGGGCAAACCTGGTGCACCGCAACCAGACATTGGTGAGCCTCTCTACATAGGCCCCGGCGACTCTTTCTTGCTTTGCTCAGATGGCTTTTGGGAGTATGTGCTTGAAGCCGAAATGGAGCAGGACCGCCAAACCGCTGGCGATCCAGATGAGTGGATCGACAGTATGGAGCGTCGAGTGCTCGCGCGAGTGCCGCCCGAAAACGACAACTATTCAGCGTTGGCCGTATTCGTTACCTAGCCCACGGTCTGCACGAGTACAACCCATTGCATCTCATCTCCCTCCCTCCTATTCTCAGCGTCGAATCGAAATGACGACCCCATGCACCAAATCACACTCCATTGGCGCCACGGCAACGACGAGGGACACGGGACGTTTAGCTCAAACGAGAACATTGTCATCGGGCGCCGCGACACGTGCGCGATGGTGATGCCGGTTGGAGATCGCAGAATTCACCGGGAGCATGCCGAGGTAACGTGGGCAGGTGATCAGCCACAATTGCGGAGTCTCGGCGCAAACGCCATTCGTTTCCCGAAACGAGCACTCACGCTCCATGAAGGACAGATTAGCCCGCTAAAGAACGAGGATGTGTTCCAGTTGGGCGATGTCACGGTTTATGTGATGATCACTGAGGGCGCGAAGAAAATGAGGCTGCTTCGCTGCCACAATTGCGACCGACTCCAACCATACCTCCCGGAGGCTATGTGCGTGCAGTGCGGCTTTGCGTTGGCAGGTGCTGATACCGTGTACGTCCAAGAGGAAGACACGGACACGGACCCGGCCGTCTAGGTTATGCTCGTCCAGATAACATGGCGGGACGCAGACTCGGGCACCTCTGGCGAATGGCTGGGGGAGTTGCCGTGCACGATCGGTCGAACAGGCGACTGCTCGGTCAACCATCTGCAGCTTTCTCGCGTGCACGCGAAACTGTCGTGGATCGGCGGTTCCCTTGAACTGGTTGATCTGGAAAGCCGGAACGGCGTTTTCTTCAACGACGAACGGGTGCAAACCGCCTCTCTGGGAACTGGCGGAGCATTCAAGTTGGGGCCCTTAGATTTTCAGGCGGCCATTGTGGAAACGGAAGCCATGGAAACGGTTGCGGGGCCAGCCGCAGTAGAAACCATCGGCGCAGACCAGCCGGAAGCGAAATCTGAATTAGACGCGAGGCCTGAATCGAGTTCGGGGGTTGTGATATCATCAGACTCCGATGATGCGGATCGGGTAGACGCTGAGACCATTCGGGTGCACGTGGCCTGGAGGAATGAGGAGTCTGGGAAACAAGGAAGTACCATCGTTCCCCTTCCCGCGACGTTTGGTAGCCAGGCACAATCTGACGTTCAGTTTGCTGACGCACGCATCAGTCGAAGTCATGCAATTCTGACTGTCGAGACGGATAGGATCGTACTGCGTGACGACCGGTCGTCCAACGGAACGTATGTCAACGGCGAGCGGGTTGAGATGGCTCATCTCGGAGATTCTGGAGAGTTCGAGATCCGTCCATACTCCATCCAGGTTTGGCTGGAAGGAACGCGCAGGCCAGCGGGTGTTGTGGGAGGCGGAACCGCTCCTTCCTTCCAACAATCAGCTTCGCCAAGCGAACTGCGGGAAGATCTTGGCGACGATTTCGATGACGAGGCCTCCATCTTCTTCGACGACGAGAGCGGCGCACTGACGCCAACGCCGCCTGTCGAGGAGCGCGGTTTCCCACCCGCTGAGTTTGACGAGGCCTTGGTCTCCGTTGCGAATCTCAAGCAAGATTTCCAGGTTGACGAATTCTCCTACCTCGCGGTTGGTGGAGGATTGGGCAGTTTTATCTGGGTGGACAACCTCCGCGTCTATGGCGTGCCAACGGACAGCATTGGTGTTATTGGGTTGGAATCGAAGCCACATGGTCGCTATGAAAGGCTGTGCATTAATTCGCAGATTCCCGCTCACGAACGGCTTCGCTCGGACTCTGCTTCCTGCCCTGATTGCCTCTGGGGATGGCCCGGCTACGCCGTTCGCGAGGCATGGAAAGCGCTGGGGCGCGGCGATTTCAGCACGGGTGTCAAGTCGCTCTGGAAGATTTTTGTTGAGCCAACCTACTCACCGACCTACACGCCGATCTCAGGGACGGTGTTCGCGTCTATCGAGAAAGAGGCGGCCCGGATAGGCTGGAGCTCAATGTGGAAGCATGGGCGCGTGAAGGGTATTCGGAAAACGGACGACGGTCGTTATGCGGTCGCATATACCGTTCCCGGCGATTCGTCCTTGAGCCGACATCGCATTGCCATCGGGAAGTATGTGCACGTCGCCGTTGGATACCCCGGCATCCGGCTCCTCCCAGACCTCCAGGCTTACCGCCTCGAAACGGGAGACACACGCCGAGTCGTCAACGCCTACGAAGAACACGCTCACCTTTACGGCGACCTCGCAAAGAACGGCGGTGTGGTGTTAATCCGCGGCTGGGGCATCGTTGCTTCACGAATCATCCAGCACCTGTTCGAGGTGCGTCGCAAAACAGGTGCAGAGGTGATAATCCTGCACCTCACACGCGGCATCGTGGCGGAAGGCAATAAACACAGAAGGGCGCAGCGGAAAGTCGAAAACAACTGGGAATTCCAACCCTTCAACTGGCCTAAAGCTGCATGGGGTGGGGATTTGCGGTTTCTACTTGAGGGTGCATCCAACGAGGAGCGTGCCAGGTTTTACAAGATGTGGGGCGGAACGACGACGGCCGACAGAACCGATTGGGCGCAGATCATTGCCACAGGCCGGCGTGAAGGTTGGTATCAGATTCGCGAAGGTGAAGTAAACCACGTCGAGCCCGGGCCGAATGGCACGCTGTCAACAATCATCGGTGGTATCAAAACGCTTCGGGATGAAACCCGACTCGACACGAACTACATCGTCGACTGCACAGGACTTCAGTCTGGCATTGATAGCCATCCGCTCCTGAAAGACCTCGTCGAGCATCATCAACTTGGTCGAAACGTGCAGAACCGACTAGATGTGGCGAACGACATGGAAATTTGGGGAATGGCCAACGACCAGGGCCGAATGTTCGCCGCGGGCGTGGCCACGCTGGGCGGGCCCTACGCGCCCGTCGACAGCTTCCTCGGCCTCCAATATGCCGCTCAGCGCTCCGTGGATACGCTCCTCCGATTGAAGTCGCCTCGATTGAAGCATCTGAGCCCGGGCCGCTCCTACTCACAATGGCTGCGCTGGGCGCGAAACAAAACCCCCTGAACCATGACCCCA
>JBBKWZ010000085.1:0-10242 GCA_037969195.1 Rubricoccaceae bacterium
GTACACAACCACGCTGTCGCCTTCGACAATAGGATCGGCTGCCGACGAAGCTACTAGCTTGATCCCGCCGCCGCCGTCCTGCAAGAATATCTCCGTCCAATTTCGATGGAGTTGGCCGGACGTCATGGTGGCCCGTCCCGCAACGAGTACTGTGTCCCCAACAAAGTCCGGGACTAGGTTGCCATCATTGTCCGCCAGAATCCTCGCCAATGGAATCGGCTGGCCATTGAGCGCACTCGTTTGCGCACGACTCCCACTTGCGGCCATAGCTGCAATGAGTACAACCGACATCGGCAGGAGACGATGACAGAATGTGCGATGCGAGAATGTGAGGCTCATGCAGGATCTTTGTTGCCGTGGTTGGTATCGGCTATGCAGGAAGGGCCTTTAGTCTTTCGCACGACATCGTTTAGGCATCGGAACCTGAAAGCGTATATCACACAGAACCTCAACACTCGAAAGAGAACCCACCGCCCGGCGCCCCGTTCAAGCGCCGCTATTCTCCTCTAACAACCCCTGGAACCACCATGGCCGACAACGCCAAATACATCACTGTTACAGACGCGAACTTCGAACAAGAAGTGCTCAAGAGCGATCAGCCCGTGCTGGTCGATTTCTGGGCGACTTGGTGCGGCCCTTGCCGGGTTATTGCGCCGACGATTGAAAAAATCGCAGCCGATTTCGAAGGCAAGGCGCGTGTTGCCAAGCTCGATACGGACAGCAACCCACAGATCGCGATGAAGTATGGCATTCGGTCCATCCCTTCGCTCATCTTCTTCAAGGATGGCCTTCCAGTTGATCAGATGATTGGCGTCGTACCAGAGAACGTTCTCGCCCAGAAGCTGGATGCGCTCGTTGGCCAGGAAGCCTAAGGCCACAGTTTTTGCTTAAAGAGGGACGGCTGCTCAGGCGTCCCTCTCTCATACATATCCGCACCACCCACTTCGAACAAAGAGTACCATGAACAACGGAACGCCGGATCTTTCCGCCTTCGATGGTCTTGACTTTACCGAGGCCGAACATAGAAGCGTTGTCATTGTAGGGACTGGCCCTGCTGGTCTAACAGCAGCGCTTTATTCAGCCCGCGCCAATCTGGAGCCACTGGTTATTCAAGGGTTGCAGCCGGGTGGCCAGCTGATTACAACGACTGATGTGGAGAATTATCCTGGCTTCCCGGAAGGCATTATGGGGCCAGATCTCATGCAGATGTTCGAAGCGCAGGCTGCACACTTTGGCGCCGACCTGCGCTACGGGTCTGTCACTGCTGTCGATTTTTCGAAGCGGCCATTTCGGCTCATCGTTGATGCGAAAACGCCGATTCTGGCTGACACAGTAATAATCTCAACCGGAGCCTCTGCGAAGTACATCGGACTTGAGAACGAGGAGCGACTTCTGGGGCACGGAGTTTCCGCCTGCGCGACATGCGACGGCGCATTCTTCCGTGGCGAGGATGTTGCCATCGTTGGCGGCGGTGATACCGCCATGGAGGAAGCGCTCTTCCTGACGAGATTCGCATCAAAGGTCTACCTTGTTCACCGCCGTGATACGTTGAGGGCGTCCAAAATCATGCAAGATCGGGCGTTCGCGAACGAGAAGATCGAGTTCCTCTGGGACACCGTCGTCCTCGACGTGCTTGGTGAGAAGGAGGTTGAAGGTCTCGCCATAGAGAATTTGAAGACCGGCGAAAAATCCACAATGCCTGTGAAGGGATTCTTCGTAGCGATTGGGCACAAGCCCAATACAGAGATCTTCGATGGATGGCTTGATATGGACGAGACCGGCTACATCAAAACTCGAGCGGATTCGACGTATACAAACATCCCAGGTGTTTTCGCCTCCGGCGATGCGCAGGACCACGTTTATCGTCAAGCCGTGACCGCCGCTGGTACGGGCTGTATGGCGGCCATCGACGCGGAACGGTGGATGGCGGAGCAAAGCGATTCGGTACCGAGTTCAGCCGAACGCGTTGAGGCAGAAGCTGAGTGAGCCGGACGTAAGCTGAGGGCGGAAGTGTGCCTACCTTCGGCGTGTGTTACTGGAAAACGCTGTGGCCTTTCATTTTCGATTTGGAACTGTTCTCCTCGCACTGCTGAGTTGTGGGTCTGCGCAAGCGCAACCGACGCTGTCTGATCGTATTGACGACTTGCGACTTGAAACCACCGTGCAGTTGGCGCTCGCAGAAAGCGCGGAGACGCGATTGTACGAAGTCGACGTGCAGTCAGCCGGCGGCGTTATCGTTCTATCGGGGCTCGTTCCAACACTTGGTGCCCGCGACCGCGTCGTTGCCCTTGTATCTGGATTGCCCGGAGTTCGCACTGTGCGTAGCACATTACGATTGGAAGGACAGCCTGCCGAGCCTTTGGAAGATCCTGTCGTCAGACCGGTTGAAACACGAGTGGAGCGAAACGAAGTCGGAAATGATCAGTCCCAACCAGCCGAACGTGAACTCAACAACGTTGACCCAACATTCTACACAGTTCGCGCTGGCGATACCCTTTACTCCATAGCAAGGCGTCACGAAACCACGGTTGATGCAATCAGCGACCTAAATAATCTCCAATCAACAACTGTACGCGTTGGGCAGAGACTTCGTGTGAGATAGAAACAGGCTAGCCTCTCGCACGGCCCATTCTTGTACGGTAAACGTCGCTATTTCGGAACAGCCGAAAGGGATTCAGTTTACGGCCTCGATAGAGTTGGGCTGTACTGCGTCCTCCCGTTTCGATTACTTGAAAGTGGAGGTGAGCAACTGTGTAGCGAGCATTGCCACTATTGCCGACGTAACCCAGCGTATCGCCCTGAAAAACTGTTCGCCCCACTTCAATGCCCGGGGCGTAGCCATCCAGGTGAGCGTAGTAAAACGCGTAGCGACCGTCCGGGCTCTGTGTGTACAGGACGTTTCCGCCGAGGCGGTTCGAATGTTTTCGAGTTACTGAGCCATCGGAAACTGCGATGACAGGAGTCCCACTATCTGCGGCGATGTCGATTGCTTCGTGTGTACGACCGCCGGATCTCCGTGCGTAAAATGAGTCATCAAGATCATCAGGATTGAAACCTGCGACCGGAACCATCAGCCGGTTCAGAGAAAAGACGAGGGCAACGGGCTCAGCAGTGATGTATACGGGTAGGCCCGCTGCGTCCATCGCTTCGGCCGAGACACCAGCGATTTTAGGATCAACAGCCAAGCCTCTTGGAATCGTGTCCGTTTGAGCCACGAGGTATACAGGCAGGCGGAACGGTGCCTCAGTTAATTCTGTCTCAGAAGCCCTCGATGTGGTCAAACCGATCCATCCAGCGACAGCGAAACCGAGGGCAAGTAGTACGTATGCGCGATTGGGAGTCATGAATTGGGTTATTTGCGAAAGAGATTCTTCGCGATGAAACCAATGTTCTCTTTGCGCTCACGAAGGCGTCGGGAGAAGTACGGAAGCCATTCAGTCCCGTAGGGAATGTACACCCGCGTGTTGTAGCCTTCAGCCACAAGGCTTCGCTGCGTTTCTGCGCGTAGGCCGAAGAGCATCTGAAACTCGAAGTCGTTCTGGTCGATAGCGGCTTCTGTGGCGAAGGCTTTCGTTGCGTTGATTAGTTCGTCGTCGTGTGTGGCGATTCCAGGATAGCGGGCGTGTAGCAGGAGTGTTCGCATATACCGCCGAAACTGCTCCCGGATGGTAGTCATGTCCTGATAAGCCAGTTCGGGGGGCTCTGCGTACGCGCCCTTGCAAAGTCGAACGCGTGCTTTCAATTCGCACATTCGTTCCACATCCCTCTCGGTCCGCCTGAGGTAGGCTTGAAGCACGACGCCTACGTAGTCGCCGAAATCCGGATAAACTTCCTCAAAGATATCGAGGGTCGATTGGGTTAGATCGGTGCCCTCCATGTCGAGCCGTACGAAAGTATGAGATTGGGCCGCGACCGCAAGGAGCTTCCTGAGGTTGGCGACGCAGTAGTCGTGGTCGATCACCTGCCCGATCATTGAAAGCTTGATCGAGATGTTGGTATCTCCGTGCCTTCGTCGATCTGCGACGCGTTGCACGAGATCCGCGTACTGGAGCGTATTAGCGTCGGCTGTCTTGCGGTCGACCACATGCTCGCCGAGAAGGTCGAGCGTCACGAACAAGCCATCAGCTAGAAGGCGATCGACGGCTGGAAGAGCCTTTTCGAGCGTCTCACCGGCTACAAACCGACGGGCGAGTAAAAACGGAAGCTTCATACGCAGCGGAAACGGGCCGCGCACGTGCGTCGCGAAGCCGGATAAAGTTACGGTTTTGCCTGAATAGTCTCAATCGAAGGCCACTTGAATAAAAGTGCTCGTGGAAACTTCCTTACGGCCTAAGCTCAACAACTATTGTATATGGAACAGACTATGCACAACAAGAGGGCAGGCGCTGCTTTAGGGACGGCAGCACTCCGTAGCCGCACATAGCTCACCCGCGCATTACGATTTCGCCACCTAGGTGGCAAATAAGTGCGTTTCCGCCCTCGCTCACGTCATTCCGTCAGCCACGTTGTCCGAAAAAACACTATTCGATTCCGGTCTGCTCAATGCGGAAGGCACCGGTCGTATACTCGACGACGATGCCCTCATGGCTGCGATTCAGCCTGATGAAGAGGCAAACGGAAGCCGATCAGTGCGCTTTTTCCGGCGATTCATCGACGGATTTCTGCCGGATAATCTTTTGCACGGTGGAGTAGACAAGCGACGGCGTGCACGGTTTGTCGTAATCCTCGGCCTGCTTCTGATTCCCTCGTATGCGCTGCTCGTCCAGCAGCTTTGGTCGTATGGACTTGTAATCCAGTCCCTCATTGGAGTCATCGGCGGAGTCATTTCTGTGCTTAGCGTGGCTGCCCTGAAAAGGTCGCGCAGCTATGTATGGTCGGGCACCATTATCTGCATCGTGCTGTGTTTCGTCATTTTCTTTCAAGCATTCACCGATGCGGGGATTCAGGATCCAATTCTGATTTGGGTGGGATTCATACCGCTCGCGGCCGCACTCACCGTTGGGCCTCGATTGGCCGTGTTCACAACCATCCTCAGCCTTTTCGGTATTGGAACGTTGTACACGCTCACGGTTACGGGCTACCAATTCCCCAACCTGACGCCGCAGACAGTGCTCGACTTTTCCGCGCTGATGTCTGTTTCGGCGGCGTCACTTTTTGCACTGCTCTGGGGCTGGTTCTATGAAGGTCACACGCTCCGTGAGCTAAAAGCCCTGAATGCGCGTATTTCGAGTTTCAGGTCGGCGCTGGCACGAAGCGAGGAGAGGTACCAAACCTTATTCGACAACGTCCCCCAAGGGGTCTATCGTAGTACTCCAGAAGGGCGCATCCTGATGGCAAATCAGGCAATGGTCTCGCTTCTTGGATTCGAAACCGAAGCGGAAGTGCAGGCTCTCGCCCCGGAGACAGATGTGTATGCGTATCCGGAACAACGAGCGCACTACCGCGAGCGAATCGAAACGGAGGGCGAAGTGCGCCAATTCTCGACGGTCTGGAAGCGCCGAGATGGTCGCCATTTGCATGTGCGTGAGAACGCCCGCGTTGTATTTGACAAGGAGGGGAAACCGCTTTTCTACGAAGGAACGGTCGAAGACGTGACGGCCCAGCGCCGTGTACAACAGGCGTTGCGGAAGAGCGAAGAACGTTTCCGTTCGTTGGTCCAGCACTCCTCCGACATTATTACCGTCCTCGATGGGTTCGGTACGGTCACGTACCTCAGTCCGTCCATCGAGCACCTTCTCGGCTACTCACCAGAAGAGTTGATGGGGCAAAATCCCTTCGATATGGTACACCCTGAGGATCGGAGACGGTTGGACATATTGCTCGAGCGGGTCATACGGAAAAGCGGATCTCAGGGAAGCGTGGAATTCCGTATGCGTCATGCAGAAGGTCACTATGTCTATATCGAATCGGTTGGTGCAAACCTGCTCCACGACGTCAATGTGGGTGGCATCGTTCTCAATTCCCGCGACATCACTGAGCGGAAGCGGACAGAGGCTGTGCTTGTCGCCGCCAAGGAGCAAGCGGAAGAAGTGGCCCGGCTGAAGAGTAACTTCCTGGCGAACATGAGCCATGAAATCCGAACGCCGCTGACCGGCATTCTCGGCTTTTCGAGCATCTTGTCTGAAGAGGTGACTAACCCAGAACAACGCGAGTTTGTGACGCTGATCGCAAAGAGTGGCCACCGTCTCATGGAAACCCTCAATTCTGTGCTTGACCTTGCTCGACTTGATTCCGGGCGCATGGAATTCATGATGGAATCATTGCCTGTCGCAAATGCTGTAACAGAAATAGTGCGGCTCATGCAACCCATGGCCAAAGAACGCAACATCCAATTGACAGCGTCCATAGCTAACTCCAATGCAGAAGCGAATGTAGATCCAGCCGCCCTCAATCGGGTGTTGACCAACCTTGTCGGCAACGCCATCAAGTTTACCGAAAAGGGTACGGTTTCCGTCGAAACTTCTGCGAGCCCGCTATCAATCTTTCTTCGGGTCCGCGATACAGGCGTCGGTATCGATGAAGAGTTCCTGCCACGTCTCTTCGACGAGTTCGAGCAGGAGTCGACCGGCATTGGTCGAAGCCATGAAGGTTCCGGGCTAGGTCTCACGATTACCCAACAGCTCGTCGAGCGATTGTCGGGTGTTATTACCGTGGAGAGCCAGAAAGGCGTAGGATCGGTATTCACTGTTTGCCTACCTCGTACGGTGACGAACGCGGCGCGGAAAGAAACAATGCTAGATGAGAGTGGGGCACTCTGTTCGCAGCTTCGTGGATCACGCCATCATGTGCTTGTTGTGGACGACAACGAAACCACGCGTTTTCTGATGGAGCGAATGCTGGAAGCAGAGTATGAGACTCACGCTGCTGCCACTGAGAACGATGCAATTCTCGAGGCGATGTCGACCCAATACGATGCTGTTCTGATGGATATAAATCTTGGTGCAAAAACATCCGGAGAGGATGTGATGCACCGACTGCGTGACCTCAGAGGGTATATGGATGTCCCGATTGTGGCATTCACGGCCTATGCGCTGCCGGGCGATCGCGAACGATTCCTGAATGCTGGGTTCGACGGGTATCTCTCGAAGCCCTTTACCAAGCAACAGTTGTTGTCATTGTTAAGCGAACTGATTGGTGGCGAAGCAATCCAACCCGGGCGGGCAACGTCCGAGAGCGGCATGCATATGCTGATCTCGGGCTCTGGGATGAAGTCGGTTGATCGGCCTCCCCTTAGTGACGTTGCCACCGACGATCGTACGGCGTCATCGGAGGCGCCAACGCTGAACCAGCGCTAGGTTGGTGCGTCACAGGCGGGGAATATCTTTCAACGCCCATGCGGAACATCGACACTATCTCAGATCCACGCGCTGAGTATCGCGCGGCTTCCCTCTCAAAAGCCGACGTTCATCACGACCCTGTCGTTCAGTTTCAAGGCTGGCTTGATGATGCGCGGCGAGTGGAGGAACGCGAACCAACAGCGATGACGCTGTCGACGGTAGGCAAGGATGGGCGCCCGTCCGCTCGCGTTGTTTTGTTGAAAGGCATCGACGAACATGGGTTGGCATTTTTCACGAATCTTGAAAGCCGTAAGGGCCTCGAGCTGAACGCCAATTCAGCGGTCGCGCTGACATTCTGGTGGCCCATGCTGGAGCGCCAGGTCCGCGTAGAAGGGGCCGTGAAGAGAGTTTCCGACGTGGAGGCTTCATCCTATTTCGCCTCGCGACCCCTAGGCAGTCGTGTCGGAGCTTGGGCATCACCCCAGAGTAGCCCGCTTGAGAACCGGCAAGAATTGGAGGCTCGCCTTGCTGTCATTCAAGCTGAATATGCCACAGACGACATCCCTCTCCCGCCACACTGGGGCGGCTTCTATGTTTTGCCGGATCGGTTCGAGTTCTGGCAGGGACGACCGGACCGGCTTCACGACCGAATCGAGTACACGCTGGAGACAGAGGGCGGTTGGAAGATCATTCGACTCGCGCCGTAAGCTCAGACTCGATCATCCATCCGCCAGGAAGCAACTCACACCAAGTTCTATCCGGTAGTCCCGAGGCAGAATATCAGGTTCGGGATCTTCTCCCATCACTTCTCCCGGATCTCCCACAGGACATTGCGTCCCAAAAAGTGCGGCGGGGTCCATTACCGTGGTGATAATGCGCTGCACCCGTCTGTCCGGTAAAATACCGGTTAGTACGGTTCGACATTCACCACGTCCGAGCACGAACTCGTCGTCCGGTCCCGAGTCCCACCGAATCAAGACTCGAAGTTCACTATACGGTTCGAGGTTGCAAATCTCAGTGACCACGACGTTTTCACCAAGCAGTGCCTCTCGGTCGATGTTCAGCGGTTGCCATCCAGGGCTCCGCCCTGCACCGGTTTCGATGCAGGCACCGATCCCCGTAAGTGGCTTCCTGAAGTCCACCACATCGGGTCCAATTACGTCAATCGGGAAATTCTGAGTCTGTTCACTCTCGGCCCCACCAGGGGTTGTCCGCGTTCCACGTATCGTTACTGAAGTGGAAGAGGTCGGGTTGATGGTACGCGAGCCATCGATTTCGCTCCCGTCAACTGGGTCACCCGCGAAAAGATTGGGTGCTGGCGCGTTCTCCACATTAACGCCCAGTGGATACGTGCAATCCGCACCGTCCGTGCACTCTTCGTAGGGATCGTAAGTTGTCTGGACCTGCCATCGGACGTTAACAGGATCGTTCTGGCAAACGAGAGTAGGACCGACGCTCGCGATCAATTCAAACGAATCTGCAATGGGTATCCCCGTCCCCGCTCTATCGAGGAAGCAACCCGGCATTGGAATAATCGCCGCCAGAATGAGAAGAACAAGAAGTAAAGGCGCGATGCGAATCAAGGTCGCAGACGTGAAAGAACGCATGGGTCGTCTCCTAATCGCTGTTGACCCTGTAAAGAAAAGGTACAGCAACTAAACAAACAAGCGTTTGGAGAGAATGAGATCACCCTTCTTTCTTTCGCCGGTGCGCCCTCGCTTTTCGGATGTACGACGGCCCTTCTGGAGTTTTGCAACCCGTGTCGCCGTGGTCCACCTCCACTCTGCCAACGCGCGTGGATGCCGCGAAAGCTAGTTCTTCCAGCGCGTCACTTTTGGTACCAATCGCGATGAGTGCCATGTACATGGCGTAGCGCACTCGATTCTTGGCTCCGTGGATGTCCCGTTCAATCCGAATGATATAGGGTTCGAATGTGCTGTCCGAAAGTCCTTTCGCGTACATCGCTGAGCCGCCGAGCAGGTTCCATCCAGCAGCTTCCACATACTCTGCGTCCGCGTCAATCCACTTTCTCATGCAGTCTCCTGCAAATTCCGTTTTGCCGACGAAGCCTGAGACCGCATCCGTCAGGACGTAGTTGTCAGGCGTGCAAGCCCATGCGTCAAGCATCGGAACTGTCGCTTTCTGTGGTTCAGCGATCATTGTTGCCAGAATGCGGGCATCGTGGTTGCCGGAATCCCAGAGCTCAAGCGCTAGAGCATGGTCGGCCTTGATCTTCTTCTTCAGTTTCCCCAGGTTTGCGTACGAAACACCAAACAGTGGCTCTCGGACGCCGTGACGCGGGTACACTTTTCGATTTTGGGCTGTGCCGAGCGCTTGGAGCTCCGCGAACGTTTCGTCGTAGGTCATTTCGTAAGTGGCTTCATGCGGTCTCGCAGAACTAACCAAGGACTGAAAATAAAAACCCGCAGTCATCGGACGAAGGCAGCAAGAATCCGCGCGTAAGAGGCAGGTACTCCCTCCTTTACCCAGCAGTCAGGATATCCTCGACGATTGCTCGATCTCCACCGTTGTGTGAAGAAGCGGAAGTCGGAGCGGCTCGCAGAAGTACGCGGATGGCCGTTCCCTTCCCTTTCTTGCTGCTTACGGAAATGTGGCCATCCATCAATTCCACGAGGCGCTTCGTAAGGGTCATGCCGAGGCCGGAGCTGGCAGAAGTCCGCGACGATTCGGAGTTCTCCCGCTTGAATCTGTCGAACAGGTGTGGTAAAAAGGTTGCGTCCATTCCCTGCCCCGTATCCTGAACTTCGAGGCAAAACCAGTCGTTTTCGGTTGAAAGTCGAATGCGAATCCCGCCTTCCTTGGTGTATTTCAGCGCGTTGGATATCAGATTGTCGATCACACGCATGAGGGCACATTCGTCGGCCAACGCATACACGGGCTCGTCCGCGCCTTCGCAGATGAATGCTAACCCGCGCGCAGCGGCCTGCCGCTCAAAAACGGAAGC
>JBBKWZ010000086.1:0-3738 GCA_037969195.1 Rubricoccaceae bacterium
CTGGATATTTCCAGAGGGATGTTGGACGTCGCCAAAGCGAAGTTGGAGCGAGCTGGGTGTCTCGCCCAGGTTGATCAGTTTGTCGAAGGGTCGGTCTACGAATTGCCTTTCGAGGACGCGACGTTTGAACATGCCTTGTCGTTGAATGTGTTCAACCATCTGGAGCGACCCGGTGACGCTCTCAAGCAGTTGGCTCGGGTCATCAAGCCGGGGTCCACGCTTCTCTTTAATTACGCCAATTTGCGGAGTTACTACTGGCTTGCGGCGCGGAGAATCAATCAGAACAAGAAGGCGGTTGGTAAGGATGTCTACTCCACATGGGAGCGCCCGAGCGAGATGGACCGGATTATCGACGAAGCCGGTTTGGACCTCGTTAAGCGCGTTGGTCATGTTCATGTGCCGATCGCGATCGAGAAATATCCTGTGCGTCCGCTCGTGAAAGTGCTTGATGCGATTTCGCGGTCAGGCCCTCTGAAGAGCCTCGCAGCTTTCCATTTTTGCCTTTGCCGGAAACGGGGATAACTAGCCTTTTTCGTCTTTCACTGCCCTCATTCGCATGCTCCAGCAATTCGACGAACGCAATAGGAACCTTGTCATCAACATCAATGGCGAGCTGATTCATCGCGACCAGGCGGGTATCTCACCATTCGATTCAGTCGTGCAGGGTGGTGACGCGGTTTGGGAAGGCCTCCGCGTTTACGACGGGAAAATATTCCGCCTCATTGAGCACCTGGACCGACTCCGTGGCTCTGCGAAGGCCATCGCGTTTGCGGAAATCCCGAGTCACGAGCACATCATTTCAGAAATCCGAAAGACGCTCGAAGCCAACGCAATGCGCGATGGCGTGCACATTCGGTTGACGCTTACGCGTGGCAAGAAGATCACGAGCGGGATGGACCCTCGCCTGAACCAGTCGGGGCCGACGCTCATTGTGCTCGCCGAATTCAAAGCTCCTGTCTACGATAAAACTGGCCTGAAGCTGATGACATCATCGATTCGGCGCTTTCCCCCAGATTGCCTTGATCCCAAGATTCACTCGAACAACCTCCTCCAATCCATCCTCGCAAATATTGAGGCCAACGTTGCGGGGGCAGATTCGGCGCTGTTGCTCGACAAGGACGGCTTTATCGCCGAGTGCAACGGCACGCACGTTTTCCTGGTGATCGACGGAGAAGTTGTCACGTCCCACACCGACGCGTGCCCAGAAGGGATCACACGACAGACGGTCCTGGATCTCTGTGCTGCCGATGCCATTCCTCATGATGTTCGTCGGATCTCGCTCACGGATGCTTACCGCGCCGACGAGATGTTCAGTTCGGGCACCATGGGCGAGTTGGCCGGGGTGATTTCGCTGGACGGACGAACAATTGGCGACGGCAAGACGGGCGAGATGACCGACCGACTATCCAGTCTGTTCATGGAAGAGACGAGGCGGTCGAGCTATCCAATTCTTGATATTGCTTCGTGAACACCTCGTCTGTCAATAGCGTTATCCTCTTCGACTCTCATCACACTCCTTTTCTTATGACCATCCGCCCCTTCCTCCTCTTTTCTGCTTTTTGTCTTTTTGTTCTCACAGCTTGCGTCGGCGAGGCGCAGGACGATATGACTGGTCACGATCACGACATGGCCGAGCACCACGGCGATGCTGAGCATCATCCGATGCGCGCCAACGACGAGGTCCGCGCCAGCCCCAATGCGGGCGTGATGCAGACGATTGGCACTACGTCCGTTCATGTTATCTATGGCCGCCCAAGCGTGAAGGGTCGCACGATATTCGGAAGCTTGGTACCCTACGGCGAAGTATGGCGGACGGGCGCAAACGAAGCAACCACGATCACCTTTTCGAACGATGTGACCGTTGAAGGCCAGTCAATCGCGGCAGGCTCTTACGCTTTATTCACGATTCCCACGGCGGGATCCTGGACTTTCATCTTCAACAAGACCGCTGAGCAGTGGGGCGCGTTCAACTACGACTCTGCTGAGGACGCCTTGCGAGTGGATGTCACTCCAACAGAAGGGTTCCCCGTTGAGCAGATGGCGTTCTGGTTCGACAACGTGACGGACACTTCTGCAAAAGTAATCCTCGGCTGGGCCGGGACCTCCGTTGGTTTCAACATCGGCGTCAGCGAGTAACCGCAGAACAACATGCTAAGCGAGCCCGCCCTCGACGATGTTGAGGGCGGGCTTTCTGTAGCGGGGCTCGAGATAGCTCCTCAGCCTTGTCATCCTGAGCGAAAGTGAGCAAGGCGAGCTGTAGCCGAAGGATCTAATTGCAAACGGTCTCCGAGAAACACTGGGGCTAGATGCTTCGACTCCAATCCGATTCGCTAAGGATGGCAAAGTGGCGGTTAATACCCAGCCGTCAGTGGTCTGCTGTCTGCCGTCCTTCATCAATCGTTGCCGGCACCACCTTCCTCACCAACCTCGGCACTGTCAGCCCCTGCACCACAATCGTCCAGATGACGACGGCGTAAGTTGCGGTCAGAAGGATGTCGCGAATCTCGCCGGGAGGGAGAGAAAGCGCAAGCGCAACGGAAATTCCACCCCGTAGTCCGGCCCAGATTAGAACGGGGATCGCACCCTTCTCGTTTTTCCCCTTGAACGGCTGGATTATCGTCAGTGGGACGACAACGGCCGCTGATCGGGCGGCGAGGGCAATCGGAATGGCGAGAAGCGCCATCAACAGGATCGGGCCCTCGAACGCGACGACCAGCACCTCAAGGCCGATCAGCAGGAAGAGCACCGCATTCAGGATCTCGTCGATCAACTCCCAGAACGTGTCGAGGTGCTCACGCGTAGTCTCGCTCATTGCAAACGAACGCCCCTGATTGCCGATCAGCAGCCCGGCGACGACCACGGCGATCGGCGCCGACAAATGCAATTTCATGGCCAGCGCGTATCCGCCGGTGACGAGGGCCAGTGTGATCAACACCTCCACCTGATAGTTGTCTACCTCCTTCAGCATTCGGTAGGCCAGATAGCCTGTAATCAGGCCGAACACGGCGCCGCCGCCCGCTTCTTGCAGAAAAAGTCCGGCAGCGTGCCCAACGGTGACCGGTTCGTGCCCGGTCGCCAATTCGAGAATGATGAGGAATATCACAACACCCACGCCGTCGTTGAAGAGGCTTTCCCCAGCAATCTTTGTCTCCAGCGTCTTTGGGACGCCCGCCGTTTTTAACAGGCTCATGACGGCAATAGGGTCAGTCGGCGAGATGAGTGCACCGAATAGAAGCGCGTACACGAATGGCATCGAAAAGCCTAGCCAACCTGCTACCAGGTACGTCAGAGAGCCGACGATGAGCGTGGAAAGCGCGACCCCAACCGTGGCCAAAACGGCGATGGTAAGTTTTTCCTCAGCCAAGTCATTCAGATTGACGTGTAGAGCGCCCGCGAAAAGAAGCGCCGACAGCATGCCTTCGAGCACGACCACGTCAAAATCGATGGAGCTGAGCAGCTCACGAACCGGTTCCTCGAGATCGACAATGCGGAGTTCATGCAATCCGAGGATGCCAAGCGATACCACCAATGCAATCAGCATCACGCCGATGGTCGTCGGCAGGTGGATGTACCTGTAATTGAGGAATGAAAAAAGCGCTGCCAGCGTGAGCAGTGCGGCCAGGATGGAGAAAAGGGTCATGGGTTGGGTGATGGTCGCCGCGGAAGATAGTTTGGGTCTTCCATCCCCAACCTCTACTGTCCAGGAGGGGAGCCACACGACCAACTTTCCCTTTTCTC
>JBBKWZ010000087.1:0-4981 GCA_037969195.1 Rubricoccaceae bacterium
CTCGCAGGAATCCTGATCATAATGACAGGATTCGGCGTGCTTTCGTGGAGCCCGTCACGCCGGCGGCGGCGTGCCCGCAGAAAGGCGCGTGAGCGGAGAACCCGTTTGCAGCGCATGCACAAGACGATGGGCCGTTCGAAGAAGCCGGAGACTAAAACTGCATCGCGTGCATTCGAGGAGGCCAAGAAAAGCGCCCGCCATGCCGCGAGAGAAGCAGAGCGCGCCGTCAGCCAAGCCAGATCAAGGGCCAGCCAAAGAAGCACAAGACCCCGGAAACGGCTTGCAAAATCACGGAAGCACAAAGTGCTTGCCGGTGTGGCAGGCGGAATTGCCCAATACCTCGGAATCGATCCCGTTCTCGTGCGAATCGCCTTTGTTATCGGCGCAATAGTGGGCAGTGGGGCGACGATACCACTGTACCTGATTCTAGCGTTCGTGCTGCCTAAAGCTGAAGAATTTGAAGAAGACGACGACGGCGATGACGACACGTTCGTCCACGTCGTCCGAGGGTGATTTTAGGCTCCGGCTTCCGTAAACGTCCCGGCGACAGCGATACATAGCGCATCAGGATCAAAGTGCGTCTGGATGGCCTCGTTGACCTGATCTAGCGTGAGGGCTTTAACTAGGTCGGGGTATTCGTCGAGATAGGAGACGTCGAAGCCACGCTCTGCATTCACGAGAAGGCGAGCGGCTAGCCCACCGGTCGTAGCTAACCCGACGACGTGGTTTCCTGCCAGGGTCGTCTTCTTCTCCTCTAACTCGTCGCTCGAGATTCCACCGGAGACAAAATCACGCACGACGCCGTGCGTGGCTTCGATACCGCGTTCGAGGTTTTCTGACGACAACGAGACTTCAATCCGCCAGTAACCGGCGTGTTCTTTGTTCACACCCGCGAGCGCCGAGCCGATGCCGTAGGTAAGTCCCATATCATCGCGGACGATCTGCATGAGTCGTGCCGAGAAATTTCCTCCGAGTACGTTGTTACCTACATACAATGGCACAAAATCGTCGTGGTCGCGACGCATCGCGAGAGCATGGCCAAACCAAACGTCGAGATTCTGCTTTTCAGCCATGGCCACATTGGATCGAGTCGGCTGAACTAACTCCACCTCCGAAGAATACTTGGCACCGTGTCCGTGCGCAGACCAGTCACCGACCTGAGCACGAACACTCTGCTCCACGGCATCAACGTCAATGTCACCTGCAAATACGATTCTCAACGCATCCGACCCAAAATGCTCCGCATGGTAGGCTTGGATTTCCTCCAACGCGAGCGCCTCCAACGCAGCCAGTTCGTCCTCGAAAGAGCGAACATGGTTTGGCTGGTCCGGATTGAAAAGCATTCGCTTTAGCGCGCCCGAAGCTTGCGCTCCAGTGGAGTCCATGGCGTTGCGTACGCCAGCGATCGCCTTCGCCTTCTCCTTGACGAACTCGTCGGGGTCCAAAAGCGGCTCGCGGAGTTGTTCTGCCAAAATCGCAAGTACATCGGGAAGGTCCTCCTTCAACACCTTGCCGGCAAAGCCGACACGCAGCGTATCGGGATAGAACGACAGTTGAGCACCTCGGCCTTCGAGGGCCTCCGCGATGGCAAATCGATCGCGGTGAAGCGTGCCTTTGTCAAGCAGGTCAACCGCCAGATGTTGCGCAAGGTCGTCGTTTGTTGTCAGGTTGGGCGCAGTCTCGAACGACCCACGGAATGATACAACGTCTCGCACTTGGCTTGGAATCATCCACAGAGCTGCGTTACCCACTTCTGCCGACACCGTCCGCGCCGCAAGCGTGTCAGTCTCAACCGGGACCTCCTCATTAAATCTGGAAACGTCCAAGTTCATTCAGGTGAGGGTGTGGGATTCGATGATTCAGGCATTGAACTAGGATTCGCTTGTTTCCGGCTGGTCACGACCAAGCCCGCCAATCCTACGATCATGAACACAATGGCGATGAGCTGCGATTGGGTTAGCCCAAACAGATTGTGGGGATTTAACCGGATAAACTCTATGACGAAGCGCTCCAGCCCATTAAAAACCAGGTAGGCTGAGAACAACCATCCTGCTTTGAAGGGATGCTTGCGTATGGCCCAAAGGATGCCAAAGATCAAGATCGCCAGGGCCGTTTCGTACAGCATCGTCGGGTAGGCACCGGTTACTATTTCTGCCGGAAGATTGCATGCGCGACCTCCCGTTGGAATCCACGTTGCGACATCCACTTCGAGGATGTTTCTCGGGAAGGTCTCGCTCCAGAGAAAGTCGGGGATCCAACCAGGCTTTTGAGATAGTGCGGAGCACGTTCCCCAATCGCCGTCGCCCGCGAGGTAACACCCAATCCGCCCAATCCCGTAGCCAAGCATCAGGCTCGGCGCGACAGCGTCCGTCACACGGAGAAACGGAAGGCCTTTCTTGCGCGAATAGAACCCAAGAGCAATAGTTGCGCAGATTAAACCTCCGTAAAACGTGAGGCCGGCGGGATTGAATACCAATCCGATTGGATCCGCAAGGAAGCGGTCCCAGTGATCGATGATGTGGAACAGTTTTGAGCCGGCTATGCCAACCGCTGCCGCAATGAGCATCATCGTCCACACAAGCGCAGACGGGCTCGCGGAGATCATCCTTTCCCGCCCCTTCTTATCCTTTTCTTTGATTTGAACGGCACCCAATTGGCCAAGGCCGTACATCCTATCGAACTCACCCTTGGAAAGGATCGCCGCCGTCACTATCGCGGTCGCCACCATGAATCCGAAGGAATAAATCGGAAGCGGCAGGTTAAAGCCGAAGACGTCCTGAAAGAGATCGGTGAGTCTAGGGTACATAAAGTGAGGCGAATCTCGCGGTGCTTTTCAGAGTCACGCTTGCACCACGACAGTCGCAATACGACTCAGGTCGTGGGCTGTTCTTATGGATTGAGAAGCGAGTTAATAATCTCGCCGAACTTCACCTCTCGTTGTTCAGATGAGTCGAGGTCGCGAAGTGTCGCGAAACCAGAGGCCAACTCATTCGCACCAACAATCACGGCGAACCGGGCGTGCTTTCGGTTTGCTTCCTTCATCTGCGCCTTCAAGGAACGCCCTGTGAGATCGTATTCGACGTGAAGACCAGCCTTCCGAAAGTGCTGGGCTTGACCAAATGCCCAGCGTTGCGCTTCGTCGCCAAGTGCCACGATGAATGCATCAAGTCGCTGGGGGTCGGGGAAGGCATATTCGTTTGCCTGCAGCGCGAGAAACAAACGCTCGATCCCCGCTGCCCAGCCAAAGGCAGGAACGGGTTTCCTGCTACCAATCATCTCCGCCAGCGCGTCGTACCGGCCACCGGCCGCCAGCGCACTCTGCGATCCGAGATCGTCCGACTCCAACTCAAACACCACGCCCGTGTAGTAGTCAAGACCCCGAACGAGCAGCGGATCTTCGATGTAGGTGATTTTAGAGTCATCGAGGAAACTCAGCACGTTGCCAAAGTGGGCGCGGGATTCAGAACTGAGAAAGTCGTTGATCCGCGGCGCGTTGCTAAGAAGCGCTTGTTCGTCTTTGCTCTTTGTGTCGAGGATGCGAAGCGGATTCGTCTTCAGGCGATTGCGGCTTGTCTCGGAAAGCCTGTCACGGAATGGTTCCAGATAGGCGACGAGGGCATCGCGGTAGCTGGCACGCGATCCTGCGTCGCCGAGCGAATTAATACGGAGTCGCGTTTCTGTGATTCCGAACGAACTGTAAATAGCACGTAAGCACGCGATCGCCTCGGCATCAGCCAGCGGCCCAGCTGCTCCGAGCACCTCAACGCCAAACTGGTGAAACTGCCGAAAACGCCCCTTTTGGGGACGTTCTGCCCGAAAACATGGGCCGACGTAATAGAACCGTTGCGCGCCTCCACTCTCGCCGAGGTTGTATTGGAGGTATGCCCGCATGGAGGGTGCGGTCATCTCTGGCCGAAGTACGTAGTCCTCGTCACCACGCTCGACAACAAACATCTCCTTTTGCACGATGTCGGTCGTCTGACCAACACCGCGAGCGATCAGCCCGAGCGGCTCCATGATCGGTGTGCGAATCTCCTCAAATCCGAACCGCGCCATCACCTCACGAACTCGGCTTTCGATGTGCCGCCAGTTCGCACTTCCCGGCACATACTGCTTCGTCGAATCCTGCGTCTCAGGGAGAATATCAAACGTACCTCGAATAGTTTGGAACATGATCGCTATCCAATAGAAGATCTTCGACGCGGGCAGCCGTTCCCGCAGCCGAGTTGATCAACCATACGCCTCCTCGGCCTGCTGAAACATATCCAGAACTGAATCCGCGCTTTCGGCAGCAAGCAATCGTGACCTGAAGCCCGCATCATTCATCAGGCGGGAAATTCGACCCATCAACCTGACGTGCAGTACGTGCTCTTCTTCGGGGCCGACGAGGAGAACAAGCATCCGAACGGGTTCGCCATCCAGCGCGCCATAGTCAATTGGACGTCGTGAGATCGCGAGCGCCATAAGTGTGTCCGATACAGCTGACGTCCGCGCGTGAGGCAACGCCAATCCTCTTCCAACGCCTGTAGATAAGAGTGCTTCACGTTCGAAAACGTCCGCGCGAAGTTGATCTAAATCGTTGACCTCAGCCATGCCTTTCAACAACCCTACGATGCTGTTAATCGCTTCGGCTTTGCCGCTCGCCTCTAACCCAACGCGAATACGCTCCAGAGCCAGAAGGCCAGAAATCGAGGGTGAGTTGGTGGAAATCACGATGCGTTCCTGCGGGAAATGGTAAGCCGCGAAAGATAAGGGGGAGCCGTAAGACGATTGCGTGAGGAACGTGATTACGTGACGTTCGGCGGGCACCTAAGATGCCAGCCAAACTGTCCGGCACGGCAGACTCGTACGCCATCTCACTCCTATCTCTACACTCAGCCCTCGACGGCGCGAAGTCGCTCCAGGACAAACGTCATGTCGTCCGGAAGCGGCGCTTCGAAATCAAGCGATTCGCCGGTTCGGGGATGATGGAATCCTAATG
>JBBKWZ010000088.1:0-16043 GCA_037969195.1 Rubricoccaceae bacterium
TGCCTCTGCAAGTCGAGAGTTGGTTCAGCCCGGCGGGGTTGGCGCGCAGATAGTGAATGGGCGCCCGCGAGTTGCGGAATCCAGCGCATACTTCGCAGGAGCAGGTGTTCGCTACAGAAGGCTTGATCAACGGGTCAATCCGCAAAGCGGACTGCTCCTGGAGGCAATTGTGGAGCAGGGATTTCGACGCCGAACCCTTCCTCAATCTGACGGGGGCATAACGGATCCGGTCAATGTCCAGCAGCAACGACTGGCGGCGTCGGGGCGGGTTTTTCTGCCAACCTTTAGGCGCCAGGTATTGGTTACGGGCGCTGACGCCCACATTCTTCTTGGGGGCAGAACCGCTGGCGACGATCAACAAGCCATCTATGACGAGGGTGATCTTTTTCGATTCGGCGGGGCGACATCGCTTCGTGGCTACGACGAAGACCAGTTCATCGGAAACATCGTAGGGCGTCTTTTGGCCGAGTACCGCTATCAGATGGATCGAACCTCGTTTGCTTTCCTTTTCCTGGACATAGGGTATGTTGATCGTCCCGTGTTGGCCGATTTCGAAGCGTCGCAAACGCTTGAACCGGGCTACGGGCTGGGTGTGCAGTACAGAACACCTCTTGGTCTTATCACCGTCACGTATGCCCTCAACCCGGATATTGGAATAGGGGCAGCAAAGGTTCATGCGGGACTTTCATTTGGATTGTAGCCGAGCCGTTCGGATTCTCGGCCATCTCCATTTCATTCGATTTCCGTGGATCTGACAGAACGAACGACATCGAGCGAATTGCTTGTTGACGGTGTCCTCCTCAAAGCCTACCGCGACATGGTCACTCTTCCCGATGGAGGCGAATCCATTCGGGAGTGGATCGATCACCCGGGGGCTTCGGCGATAGTGCCACTGTTTACGGATGGCTCTACGATCCTCATCCGGCAGTTCCGTTACGGGCCGAGGAGAGAGTTCCTGGAAGTCCCGGCAGGCAAAATCGACATTCCCGGCGAATTGCCAGAAGGCGTGGCACTTCGTGAGTTGGAGGAGGAAATCGGCTTCACGGCCGCGAAGTTGACAAAAGTAGGGGAGACCTTTCCATGCATCGGTTACGCCAATGAGATTATCCACCTGTTTCTGGCGGAAGAACTGACGGCCTGCGAGTCGGCGACGGAGCACGACGAGTTTGTAATTCCAGTTCGGATGCCGCTAGCGGACGCCGTTCTGATGGCGCGGGACGGAGAAATTCTGGACGCGAAAAGTGCGGTCGCGCTGCTTCTCACTCACGCCTTTCTTGAGAAGAGGGACGGGAAGTAGTGGCTCCGATTTCACGTTGATTGCGGATTCTGAAGGGCTCCTTCCTTTGTTGACTGCGTTGGAGTCGCCGTACCTTTCAAATTCTGTGCAGTCGCACGTTCCAACACTGATACCGGGCTCTCATGTTTTTTACCCTGCTCATCGTCGTCATTCTTATCGTGGCCATCTTGATGTCCATTGTTGTTCTGCTGCAAAGCGGCAAAGGTGGTGGATTGGCCGGTATCGCTGCTGGTGGTCAAGCCACGCAGATTCTGGGTGCGCGTCAGGCACCTGATTTTCTCGAGAAAGCATCATGGACGCTCGGATGCGGGTTGCTCTTTCTGTGTTTCATAGCGCCGTTTACGATAAGTGGTGAGCGCCAGAGCAGCATCCTTCAGGAAAACGCAACGGATGCTCCGATTGAAGCTCCAGCACTAAATCCGAACGCCCCTGCGGAAGGCACGCCCGCTCCTGCTGGAGGTGCAACGGCGCCGACCGAAGGCGCGCCAGCTCCCGCCGAAGGCGGCGCAGCGAACACTCCATCTCCGGCCGGCGACGCTGCCCCAGAGCCAGTAACCGAGTAAACTCGACTTTTTCTTAGTCGTAGAGCTTAACGGCGCGTCCATTGCTGGTCGCGCCGTTTTCTATTCAGGCGATTTTGCCCGTCGGTTTCCGGCGTGCCGATCATAGAATCAGCCCAAGGGCGTACCGCTCGACGCACTTGCATAAAATGGTCCCGCCCCCACTCGGTTTGAGCGGAGGCGGGATGGAATGGCGACGTTTGCCGGTCTATAAGCCGAATTTTGTGCATCCGGGGCGGCGTCGCCGTGCCGCGACCGGAGCGATCATCATCTATCTGGGATCCGGCTTGCGCCGAACCTCTAGCGGCCTACCCACGTCCTCGGGCGGGCAACCCTCAGTCAGACGCTTACATGGCCTTGCACCCCGTGAGGTTTGCCTGGCCGTTCCCGTTGCCGGAAACGCCGGTGGGCTCTTACCCCACCATTTCACCCATCACCTGTGCTCCGACGAATCGAAACCATCGGCTGGAATGCTTTCTGTTGCACGTGCTGTCTCCGACGAATCGGAGCCCCCGGTGTTATCGGGGCACGGCGCCCTGTGGTGTTCGGACTTTCCTCCCCGCAACGAGTGCGAAGCGATGATCCGACCGGCAAGCTTGTTCTGTAACGAAGTGCTGAAGGAGAAAGTCTTGGGCAGAAAAAACCGCCCGTCTTCTAGAACTTCATTTCGCCAGTTACTTCGCGGTAGAGAACGTCGTCCACTATGATGCGACCGTCGTGCTCACTCACAATAATTCGGTTGCGTCGGCGGACTTCGACCTGGCGCTGCGGTGGCACGGCGTATCCACCGGCCGCTCCGCGTTCAATCGGCACAACGGCGCGACCATCGCGCATGCGGGTACGAAGCCGCTCGTAGCCTCGCAAGTAGCGCTCGTCGATGGCCTTTGTGGCCTTCTTGCGCTGCTTCTGGAAACTCGCTTGCTCGGACTCCGTGTCTGCCACGACCTGCTCCAACTCCTCCTGCTTGTCGATTAGCAGGCCGTCGAGTTCCTTCAGGCGTTCGTGCGCGGCCTCGACAGCCGCCTCGTTGTCGGTATCCGTGGTGGACAGCTCTTCGATGTTCTCAAGTGCTCCTGTAATCCGCTGGCGCTGCGCCTCAATCTCCTTTGTCAGGGCATCGTACTCGCGGTTGTTGCGCACCTGAAGCTGTTGCTCTTCATACTTACGGATGAGCCCTTCGCATTCCGCGATGTCCATCTTGAGCTTCTTTCTCTGCACTTCGGCATCCTGCGCCTCCTTCTTGGAGTTGTCGATTCGCGTGATGAGGCCTGCCTTCTCGTCTTCAAGGTCGCGGATCTCATCCGGGAGATCGCCCTGGAGCTTTGTGATCTGATCGATGCGACTGTCGACGTGCTGCAAGCGGATCAACGCACGCAGTTGTTCTTCAATTGGCGAAAGTGTTTCCGTTGGCATCCGTGTGGGATTGTCTGAGTTGGGGATTGTCGGCAGAAATAAACCTCTTCTGGACTTCAAAGGTTCGTTTTCCTGACGAATTTGAAGCGAAAGCGTTTCGGCGCCAATCTGAAAATCTGACGCTGGGAAATTCCTCACCGCAACCCATCGCGTCAAATTGGACGCCTGGCCTGGCCGATGTCTTCGTACAGGTCCGTAACCTCATCCGGAAGAACAAGGCCTTCCTTCAAGGCAAGCAACCTGTCGAAGAGATCTGAGCGAAGCGCGCGAAGTCGCTCGATTGTGGATTTGCGCTTCTGGCGCGTCAGTCGCACGCGGATGGAATTCATCGTATCGCGCGCAAGCAGGTTGTATTGAAGTGCAAGCGCTCCACTCAGCATCCCCAAAATGAAAACGATGATGCCAATGAGAATGGGAATGTCTGGAATGTTTGGAAATGCGGTGTGGAGGCGGACATGGACCAATGCGGCGGCGATTCCCCACGCGAGCCACACCATCGGATAGAAGAGGAAACCGCCGAGGATCTTCACTGTCGCCGTGTCTTTCTCAGCCGTCGAGAACTTTTGAGCCGCCCACTGGATGAGAAAGTGGACCGGAGCATTTATCAGGTAGCCGACGAGCAAGATTGGCGGAAGCAACAGATACACCAGCGCAGCCTGCAGAAGCAGTAGGCCGAAAAGAAGCGGTGAGGCGAGGCGAGGAGCTTTGTCGATGTCATTGTCCTCCAGCCGCATGGTGCGCAGAAGTCGGTGGTAGCTATTCATCTCGCGGCGCAGCGACTCGATTTCCTTAGGATGAGTAGCCCGCCGTGCCTGATACCCATGCCATATCTGAGCAAAAACAAGATTTCGAGACACGATCTTTGAATCGTCCATTTCTGAGCCGGTTCGCTTTGCGTGTTCGGCCCGGATCAATGTGCGCGCGCGATGCATGAGGGTGTAGAGGGCCCAATCGTCTGTGGCCCTGACGACCCTGACGAGGGTTTCCTCGATCTCGTCGGTCAGTTTGTAGATGCGCCCGTTTTGGGCGTCCTCCGATTCTTCAGCAGATGGCCGCACATCCAGATCCGGTGGTAATTCCATTGGCTCGTGAAACGTGACGAGCACATCAGATCGGAAAAGATGTTTGCGGTCGTAGTGCAACCCGACCGGGACGATGACCGGCGGCTTTCCCGAATCGTCCAACGTGCGGGCGTGATAGTAGAGCCGCGCTGCGCCCGACTTGAGATCGGCAAGATGCGGATTGTCGTGGCTGACACCTTCTGGAAACAGCGCCGAGTACGAACCCGATACGAGTTCGACAGCCAGCGCGTCAAGGCTCCGGGCGTTCGCTTCGCGCCGTTCTTCGTCCGATAGATCCGCGTGGTCGGATGCCCGGAATATGGGGACGGTACCTACTTTCCTCATCATCCAGCCAATGAAAGGCCATCGCAACAGACCATCCCGCGCCCCGAACACGATTCGCCCAGGGAACGTGGCCATAATAAGCGCCGGGTCGATGAGCCCGTTTGGATGCCACGCGACGAGCAATCCACCCCGATCCTGCGGTATGAACTCGCGACCCTCGCACGCCACTTCCCGGAAAAATGTGCGCATGATCAAACGCACAAGCCCGACGACAACGCGGTAGGCAAATGACTTGCGGCGCTCAGGCACGAGTCCGATTTCGCTGTCGTTCGCTTCCCGGTTCCTCAACATCCGGAGGGGCATCAAGCTCAATTTGGGGAGACACAGATGGCTCACGGATTGCGCTTTCAGGCTGACGGGTCATTCTCTCGACAGTGCGCGAAGCCACCGCCTCCATTTGCCGGCTTCGTTCCTTCGCCCAGATCGGTAGCGTCAATCTCGTGAGTCCGATCATGCTCAGCCCGGCCAGTGCGAGCATGGCCACGAACATAGCATCGGGCGCGGCGGCGACATCGCCGGTAACGCTCTGAATAATCAGAAACACCAGCCCAATGGCGACAAGAATGGAGCCTCCTGCAAGCGACGACCCCGCATTGCCTTTCGTTGTTCGGAGGCGCAAACGATGACCAGATGCCATCGGCTCGATATGCGCGTGAAGATTGCCGTTGCGCCATTCCCGAAGCGATCCGTTGCGACTCACTTTCCCAGACGCACGAAAAGTCTCACGGAGATCGGCAACAAGTTGATCCCATTCATCATCGGGAAGAGGTCCAGGCAGATCTACGCTGTGCTCAACGGTGAAGGGGAAACCAAAGAAACCGGAAGACTTAGGCGTTGCACCTACTTTAACCGTAGCCGCGGCTGCGCGGGCGATAAACTCAGGAGAAATTCCGGCCTCTTCGCCAATGTGTTGTAGCTCAGCCAGAGTCAGGCCCTCTCCGTGTGACAAACCAGAATGGGCCGCTTCCTGGGCTTCCGCAGCCTTCTCGAAGATCCCGGCTATTTCCTCTTCGCTGTATTTGCGCTCATCATTCATCGTTCTAATCTAAAACGACGAACGAGCCATAACACGGCGAAGCCCGATCAATTAGGCCGTCGCCATTTGGCTCGTTGCAGCTGCGTCAACTGGTTGACCCAACTGCTTCAGCATCCTGTAGTGCGAGCCCATCGCCGCGAAGAGCGTCGGCTGAGTGAAGTAGGGAACGCCGTACTTCTCGGCCGTCTCCTGCACGATTCCACTGATAGCGGGGTAGTGAATGCTGCATGTTTGGGGGAAGAGGTGATGCTCAATCTGGTAGTTCAATCCGCCCACGTACCATGAGAGCACCTTGTTCTTCTTCGCGAAGTTTGCCGTCGTAAACATCTCGTGCACCAACCATGCGTGCTCCATTTTTCCTTCTTCGTCAGGCACGGGAAATTCGGGCCCTTCAACCACGTGAGCGAGCTGAAAAATTATACCGAGGATCATGCCCGCAGTGACGTGCATCGCCATGAAGCCGATAACGAACTGCCACCACGTGATGTCCAGCACGAGCAGCGGGATAACGATCATGTATGCGTAAACAAAAACTTTTCCGAGAATCAGGGTGGCGATTTCGCCCTTGGGATGCCTCTTGTCCGTGTACGGCCCGATGTCCTTCTTCATGAACTGCTGAAAGTCTTTGGCGAACATCCAATTGATTGTCGCGAAGCCGTAGGCGAAGAAGCCGTAGAGGTGCTGGAAACGGTGGAACCAGTAATATTTGGACCCGGGCGATAGGCGAATGAGCGGGGAAACCGACAGGTCCTCGTCCACGCCATCGATGTTCGTGTATGTGTGGTGGATCACGTTGTGCGTGATCTTCCACATATAGCCGTTGGCCCCCGTGACATCAAACGTGTAGCCAAGCAGCTTGTTGATGGTGGCATTCGACGAATACGCACCATGGAGAGCGTCGTGGGCTACCGAGAAGCCCAGACCGGCATACCCTGCGCCCATCAGTATGGCTAGCGCCAGCATTCCCCAGACCGAGAACCAGCCGCTCAAAATCAATCCGTATGAACCGAAGGCAATCGTGAACAGCACGATAGTTTTGAGAACCATTCGCCAGTCAGCCTGACGGGAGCGTCCCGTGGAGACGAAGTACTCCTCAACGCGGCCCTTGACATCGTCGATAAATGCGCCCGCATTCTCAAACGCGGAAGCGTTTCGGTTGGCAAACTTAATTTTAACGCTGCTCATGGGCTTTCTCCGGGAAATGGCGGGCGGGCTGGAAATGACTCGTTTGTCGCCCATCGACCATAGGTCGAAAGATAAGCTCGCCCTCAGAAGCTGGCGTGTAGGGGAATGGAGCATCCGAAGAAGTTGCACGTCGCGACGGCGAGCGCGCTTCGTTCGTCTACTTATCCCCGAACGAGGTCCAACGCGTTTCCCGACCAGCCGGGAAACAACCTGGATATATCGGAAACACCCAAAAAAGGCGCAACGACGCCTGAGAAGGCGGAACGGAAGTCCGTCGTCACTGCCAGATCACGACCATCTTCGAGACCTTCGCGGTCGAGAACGAGAGGTTGGCCATGAACGCGACCTCCCTCAACCTGATTTCCGATGACGATCATGCAGGATGGCCGGCCATGATCCGTGCCGCCAGATCCATTTTCCGCAACCGTGCGGCCAAACTCTGTCATGGTCATCACGACGACGTCGTCGTGGAAACGTTCGAGGTCCGTCCAAAAGGCCGAAAGCGATCCAGAGAGATCGCTTGCCCGCTGAGCAAACGTTCCGCCGGCGGTTCCCTGGCGAGCGTGTGTATCCCAACCGCCAGTTTCAGCAAACGCCACCTCCAGCCCGAGATCTGATTTGATCAGCTGAGCAATCTGTTTCAGGCTGTTTCCTAGAGGGGAGCGTGGATATTGTGCGCCATGATCAGGGCGGTATTGGTCGAGGTGCGCGTCCTCGAGCAATCGGGCGGCGTCGAGTCCTTCGCGGCCCGCGTCTGTGAGAAGGTCGCGCGTCGTCTCCTCATACAAAGCCTCAAGGCTTTGTCCCGTCGCCATGGCGGCGCCCATCGCACCGGGTGCGGCGATCCCGAAATCCTGCAGTTTGCCAATCGCCAGGGCTGGATGATCCCCACGGAGAGTCAGCGGCAGGCCGGGCGTCAAGGACACAGCTTGAAACGGCGTGGCTTCGTGTCCAGTCAACCCGACCGCACGGTTAAGCCATCCCGTGCTTGCGTGCCGATCGCCTGGAATTCCACTTTCCATGTAGTCCTGGGCATCGAAATGAGACCGTGTTACGACCGGCGATCCCATCCCATGCACGATTGCCAGGCGTCCTTCATCGTACAGGTTCTTGAATGGCGATAGAGCGGGGTGCAGGCCATAAGTCCCGTCCAAATCAATGACTCGCTCTCTCGCGTTAACGCTCCCAGCCGCGCCCATAACCAGGTTTGGGCGGTATTGAGCAAGGAGCGGGTTCGAATGAGGCGGAACGGCCATGAGCCCATCCATCGCGCCGCGTTGAAAAATCGCGACGAGCACCTTTTTCCGACCGAATAGTCCCGGCCCTGTAATGGCGCGGGCCGTCCGTGTCATAAATGTTGGAATCCCGCCGAGGCCGGCAGCAAAAACCGCGATGCCTCCGGATTTAAGAAAGGCGCGTCGAGTTGTCATCGTATTACTGTCTTTGGAATTGGGGGGAGCCCAGAATGACGCCGACAACAAACGCAACCGTGTCCTCGTCATCTATCGAAACCGGTTCCGACACAAAAACTGAATCGCTTTCACCGTCATCATTCATGTCGGGGGTAGCCATCGTGTCAGCCTGCTGTGCGGCGTTGTCCACGCGTTCGACAAGATTGCGGTCCTGAACCAACGGCAAAAGCAAGGCAAGCGTTTGTTCGAGGTCACGGCCGGGCAGAAGAATGGCCGCATACGTTTCCAGGGCCGCTTCTACCGATTCCGGTTCACGGTTCTGGTTCAACGCTTCAAGGTCCACGTCCACTCCACGAATGGCACCGAGCGCCAGGTGAAGGCCGAAGTTCATCCGGTTTAGCAGCGCGCCGGCATTGACCCAAGCCGGGGCTTTGTCCGGGAAGCCCGTTGGAGGCCCGCAGTGGTAGACAGCTTCGCCCATATCGGAGAGGCGAGAGGCGAGCCCCCGGACGCTCTGAACGTTTGCCGATGTTGCGCGGAGTGTCGTCGCAACGTATTCAAACGGCGTTTTCACTTTAGTAGGTCCTTCAGCCGCTTGCCAGAATGCCACATCGTTCACAAGTGCACGAATCACGGCTGGAATATCGCCGTCGGATTCCGTGAAAACATCGGCGAGGCGGTCGACCAACGCATCTTCTGGCTCATCCGCCACAAAACGGATAGCGAGCTTCCGAGCGATGAATTGAGCAGTGGCTTCGTGTCCGGCAAGAAAATCAAGCACGGCCTCGCCATCCTCAATTCCGCGCCCCGCGGGCATTTCCATCCCGAGAATGGTTTTTGGTTCAGCATCATGCCAGTTCGGGCGAAAGGAGAAGTTGCCCTCCTGTACGCGCCCATCTCGGTTCGCTCTACTATTGTTTCGCCTTTCCATCGGATCGCGACGAGCGGTATTCGGATTCGTTCCAAACGTTGTCCACCCCGTGAAAGCACGCGCCACTTCAACAACATCCTCTTGCGAATATCCCCCTTCGACGCCAAGCGTGTGCAGTTCCATTAGCTCCCTTGCATAGTTCTCGTTGATCCCACCTTGATCGGCTCGCGACCCGGCGGCAGTCATAACGCCCTCGGCAGCCCGCGACGACTTGTTGTCCAGGTACTCGAGCATGGCCGGGTGGCGCGCGGTTGCGCCGAGGAGGTCGCGGAAACGGCCGAGCACGTTGGGACGGATTGCCTCGCGTTCAAAATCGAGAGTAAGAATCAGCTCTTCGGAACCGCGCGCGTCCACGTTGAAATGATTGAACCAGAAGTCCGTGAGCACTTCCCGCAGTTGGTTGCTCCCGTAACGGGCTCGGAAGATCTTTTGCGTGATGAGCTGCGAACGCAAGTCACTCATGCCTCGCATTCCATTTTCGTCCCTGTATGCTGCAAGCGCGGCAATTACTCCGTCGTCTGCCAGAGTTGCAGTGTCGGGCAATCGGCCTACTGCGATAGCTTCCCGGAGTATGGACTTTGGCGGCCGATAAGTGGCTACCAGACTTCGCAGATCTCGCTGGTAGGCATCAAGGCCGGCAAGCCGACTGTTGAGGGCAGCATCAGCTTGTTCACCTCGAAGTTGGTCCTCAATCCATCGCTCAAGGCCCATCGCGACAACTTCATCGACCTCTCCGGGCAGGGGACCATACGCCAGGCGGTCAAGCAAAAAGGCAGCGGCCTGTCGCTCGGAAAGTCCAGCCTCTGCATAGGGCAAAAGAAGCGACGTAGCGTTGCCCGACGATTGACGTTGTTGCGCACAAGCCCCGTATGTCGACGCAAACGTCAGTATGAGGAGAACTAAGAGAGACCGACGCATGGCGTTTACCGGGGAGATACGGACACTGAACGATACGCCGTTTCGACGTTCAGCAAAACAGTGAACACAAGCCTTCTGCGGTTTTGTTGGATGACGACTTCGGTCTGCGAGCTTCGTGGCAGGTCTAAACCTCCTACCCGGGCATAGTCCATCTTCACTATCGCAGAACCGCCTTGCACGCGGCCCGGTTCGACCGGAACCCTCCCGATGATGTGCGTCCGTAGAAGTCGCGGATAGCTATCTGTTTCCACTTGGGCAAACCAGAAAATCACGCGCTCGATCGTGTCGTTGGCTCCTCCGGGAGAACTTGTGACCCGCCACGCCCGGGCATCGCCAACGACGTCGGCCAAAACGGAGCCAGTCGGGCGGACGACTCCCGCCAGCCGTACTGCCATTGTTGGTGGACGCAAAAACCAGTCGAAGCCCGCGCCGTAGGCTCGGCGCATGCGGCGGTTGAGTGCGTTCAAACGGATCGGTGGAATTGGCCGATCATTGAGTTCCCTGCGCTGAACGGATCTCCTCATGCCACTTCCCGACGAAAAGCCGACGCTGGCAACCTCCGTGAAACGATTATGCTCCCGGGGTCCTTCGATGCTGCGGGACGTCGTTTCGATGTAATTCACGGAGGCAACGGATTGCAGACCCCGCTCCCAGCCCGTTCGCCACGCGGCGAGCAGATCTGCCCCGTTTGGCGCTGGCTGCGCACTGGCCGGGGAAGTCCCGAGCAGCGCAAGCAGGATGAAAATGAAAAGGTGGTAGCCGTTCCGCATATAGCCCGTAAAGTGGCACGCCGAAGGTAAACGCGGGGTATCGCCAGAACTTGTCACAGAATTGTCGCGGAACCACGGTCATTCTTGACGTGCCCCCAACCATCCGTTTGGTCGGCCTATATTTATTTCGTTGCGTTCAGCCAGCATCTCATGACCGATGTAGCACAGGGCCACGTCCTCCTCGTGGAAGATGACGATGATCTGCGTGCCCTCGTCGCGAACCGATTGACGGAAGATGGATATCGTGTCGAGACGGCAACGACTGGACCTGACGCGTTGGAGCGAGTCCAGGAGGATGTCCCCGATCTGGTTTTATTGGATGTGATGCTTCCTGGCCTCGATGGCATAGAGGTCTGCCGAAGGCTCCGCGGAGACCATCCGCTCTTGTACATCATCATGCTGACAGCGCGCGCGGAAGAATTGGACCGAGTCGTTGGCCTTGAAGTTGGCGCAGATGACTACGTCACGAAGCCGTTCAGCCTGCAAGAGCTTGTTGCCCGCGTTCGATCCGCGTTGCGGCGAATCCGCAGGGTTCGAGAGCATCTCGCTGCACGTCCAGAGTCCGATGAAGTAGAGGAGCCTATTTCGATCAACGGCCTCGTGATCGATCCGATGCGGCGGCATGTTGTTGTAGACGGGAGAGAGGTCGCGCTGACCGTTCGGGAATTCGATCTCTTGTTATTCCTCGTCAAGAATCCTGATCGGCCCTACACGCGCATGCAGCTCCTCAACAATATCTGGGGGATCAAGTACGAGGGCTACGATCGCACGATCGACTCGCACATTCAGCGGCTCCGAGCCAAAATCGAGGAGGATCCGACCGAGCCTCAATACGTCCGCACCGTGTGGGGAGTGGGGTATAAGATGGCAGCTGATGGGGAGTAGTTTTGCGGATGCGCAAAACAGTTTTCTGGAAAGTCGCCCTGGTCCTGATCGGCGTTCAGGTAGTGACGGGATTGCTGGCGGTGGGCTTGGGCGCCTATTTCGCAAGCGCACGTAGCCTTGAACTCGTCCGCGGGAATTTGATTCTTCGGTTGGATCAGGTTGCGGAGGAAGTAGAGGGCCGAGCAGAATTTGATGAGGAAGGTCGGATGACACTGCCCCGACGGCTCGAACTGGATCTGGCCACAAGATTTCCTGATTCGACCGTGGTCCTTGATGTGGATGGCGGGCCTATTTCGGGAGAGCCCATAGCTCAGCTTCCTGGGGGTTCACTAGCGGCGTTGGTGGCGGGCGAAATCGAGGTCGTGCTGGATGGCGGGGATGGGTCATGGGCCTTGGCTCCGTTGCTCGCGCCTGACGGTCTTCCGTCTGGCGCACTGTTCATCCAACCCCTTGATAACACCCTACGCGAAGAACTTCGAGGAACACGTGAGGCGTTTGTCCGTGCGGTGTGGACGGTCGCGGGTCTTTCCGTGCTGCTCGCGCTGCTCCTTGGTGGTCTATTTACGTGGAGGCTGGTCACCCCGCTGCGTCGGATGACGAGGCGGGTCGAAGCACTCGGTGAGGGCGATTACGCCGAACGGCTTCCAGACGCTGGCCGTGACGAACTTGGTCGCCTGAGTTCAGCGATCAATGACATGGCCGGGCGTGTGGAAGCGAGCATTGACGCATTGCAATCGACGGATCGGCTGCGGCGCGAACTCGTGGCCAATGTGGGGCACGATCTCCGCACGCCGCTGGCCGCGCTCAAAGGCTATCTCGACGAAGCCAACCGTTTTGCATCCGAAGGCCGAGATGATGAGGCTATCGAAGCCCTCGGCGTCGCCCAACGCCAGAGCGACCAGATGGCCCGGCTTGTTTCAGACTTGTTTGAGTTGAGCAAGCTGGAGCAGTCTTCGATGGAAGAGGGTTCCACGTCGCTCCAACTCGGTCCAGTTCCGCTTGCTGAGCTTATCCAAGACGCTGCGCGCATGCATCGCGGAGCCCTCGAACAGGCTGAAATCGCGCTCGTCGTGGATGCGCCTTCTTCGCTGCCCGTTGTTCAAGTCGACGGCGCGCGGCTCATGCGCGTTCTCGATAACCTGCTCTCCAACGCGCAAAGGCACACGCCGGAAGGCGGTACCGTGACGCTTAGCGCTGAGTCGACGGAGGGTTCTGTTCGTTTCCGTGTTGCCGATACGGGCGAAGGCATTCCCGCCGACCAGCTTGACGCAGTGTTCGAACGCTACTACCGAGGCGACTCCGCCCGAACGCGGGGCGCAAACAGCTCCGGCACAGGCCTCGGGCTGGCCATCAGCCGCGCTATCGCCCGAGCGCATGGCGGCGATTTAAGAGTGGAAAGCGGGGAGGAGGGGAGTGTGTTTTCGGTGACCCTGCCAACCCCCACTTTGTCATCCTGAGCGTAGCGTAGCGCAGTCGGAGGATCTGTGCTGGCTGGGAGTCTTGTCTCAACTCGACTGGCTTAAATCACCGATGCGCTTGAGTTTTACAGATCCCTCGACAGGCTCGGGATGACAAAACTGGAACGCCCAGATAACTACCTGATCTCCGATGTGATGATGTGCCCATTGGGGTCGAAGGGGTATGGAGCATCCGAACCGTCGTCAGTCTGCGTTTATGCCCCATTAATTTGCATCAAATGGCCACTCTGGCCAGTTTCTTGGGTCTAGTTCATTCGAAGGGTCGGGGGGTGCGGAGTGCTCGCTCAATTTCGACGCGCCAGTGGCAAACGTAAGTTTGTAGGTCTCAGCGAAGCACATATTGAGTATCTCCTCTACTCGAAGGAGGTAGTCGTCCGTTAGAATTTTAGATCGTGGGGCTCCCTCGAAGTATGCCATCTTTACTCTTTGACCGTCCGAAGAAAAAACCCCGTGAACGAACGCATTCCGAAATGAGATACTCTTTCTAAGCATCGAGTCGAACTCGTTCTTAGTCTTTCCTTTTAACACATTAGTTTCGTTGACGATGTGCATTATTAGCCTACGCTTTACGTGGAATGTGCACCAGTCTGACGAGAGAATAAGAGACTGAAATCTGATGCGTCCGTCGTTCTCCGAGATGTTGCCAAAGAAATAGTGTTGAATAATTGTCTCGAGGTTGTGCTCAATTAATGCAGCTGCATCAAGTACTCTTACTCGATTCTCGCGAGCAGGCGCCATTATCGTTTCGAATAACTGTGGTGTAATTGGTCCAGTTGGACCGTCTATGGCCTCAATACGGCTGACTTGCTGTACAGATATCATCTTCATAGTCTTGCTGCTCGCCAACGTTCAAACTCTCATTTGGTTAGGTCAGAATTTTCTCCGCCCCCTCTTCACCGTCAAATAAGCTGGTGGCGGTAAATTAGCGCCTGCCCAGTTCGGAACCCGATCTGGGGTCCGGCCACCGGAACAGACTTTCAGGTTCCGTTTGTGGCTCCGCCCCTGATCCTCGCAGTCCGCGAGACCAAACTTTCCCCCACTGCGCTCTATGTTTGATACGCTATCCGACAAGCTTGACGCTGCCCTTAAGAGTGTAAAGGGCGGAGGCAAGATCAACGAGCTGAACATCGCGGAGACGATGCGCGAAGTGCGTCGCGCCCTCCTTGATGCCGACGTCAACTACGAGGTTGCCCGCGAGTTCACGAACCGCGTAAAGGAAAAGGCGCTGGACGACAAGGTGCTCACGTCCGTCGCGCCGGGCCAGCAGTTTGTCAAGCTCATCTTCGACGAACTGGTCTTCCTCCTCGGCGACGTCCACGTTGAGCTGAACAAGAGCAAGCGTCTACCCAACGTCATCCTGGTCGCCGGATTGCAGGGATCGGGCAAGACGACCTTTGTGGGCAAGCTGGCGAAGTTTCTGAAGAGCCAGGGCAAGAGCCCGCTCCTCGCCGCCGCAGACGTGTACCGCCCGGCCGCCGTCGACCAGTTGGAGACGCTCGCAGAGCAAGTCGGCGTCCCAACGTTTGCTATCCGTGGCGCCGATGGCACGCCCGAGAAGGACGCCGTCCGCGTGGCAAGGGAAGCCGTCGCCGAGGCCCGCAAGACCGGCCGCGACACCGTCATCATTGACACCGCGGGTCGGTTGCACGTTGACGCGGAAATGATGGCCGAGGTCGTGGCGATCAAGAACGCGGTCGAGCCGGACGAAATCCTGTTTGTCGTGGATTCCATGACGGGCCAGGACGCCGTCAACACAGCACGCGAGTTCAATCTGCAGCTCGACATCGACGGCGTGGTTCTCACCAAGCTCGACGGTGACACACGCGGTGGTGCGGCGCTTTCGATCCGCTCAGTCGTTGAGAAGCCGATCAAGTTTGCCTCCACAGGCGAGAAGCTGGACGCGCTCACAGAGTTCCACCCGGATCGCATGGCGCAGCGCATCCTCGGCATGGGCGACATCGTGTCGTTTGTCGAGAAGGCGCAGGAGCAGTTTGATGAGGACGAAGCCGAAAAGCTGCACAAGAAGCTACAGAAGGCCAGTTTCGACCTCGAAGATTTTTACGAACAGCTTCAGCGGATCAAGAAGATGGGGTCGATGAAGGACCTCCTCGGCATGATTCCGGGCGTCGGCAAAGCCGTCAAGGACATCGATGTTCGCGACGACGCATTCGTGCACATCGAAGCACTCATTCAGTCGATGACGCCGGCCGAGCGCAAGAAGCCCGAACTCATTAACGGCAGCCGACGCCAGCGCATCGCCAACGGCGCGGGACTTAAAGTGCAGGACGTGAATCAGCTCCTCAAGCAGTTCCGCGAAATGAAGAAGATGATGAAGACGATGACGAGCCTCACGAAGAAAGGGCGCAACATCGACATGGGCTCCATGCTGGGCCTCCCGAACTAACCAACGACTTTCAACTCACAACTTTCCAAACCTGAAGCCAACACGATGTCAGTCAAACTTCGCTTTCGCAGAATGGGCCGTAAGAAGCTCCCGATTTATTCCCTCGTCGCCGCAGACGCACGCAGCCCGCGCGATGGTCGCTTTATCGAGGACCTCGGTCGCTACGAACCGCTCAACGAGACTACGGTCGTGAATTTCAAAGAGGATCGGATCCTTTACTGGCTTGGCCAGGGCGCGCAGCCCTCGCATACGGTTCGCAACCTGCTCAGCGAGCAGGGCGTGATGCTCCGCCTACACATGATCCGTAAAGGCAAGACAGAAGAGGAGATTGAGCAGGCTGTGATCGAG
>JBBKWZ010000089.1:0-8513 GCA_037969195.1 Rubricoccaceae bacterium
TGGTCACTCCTCGGATGGCGATCTCGAATGATCTGATTCAAGCAGTTTGTTTTTGTCGGAGCTTGCATCTTGATCGTCCCGGGGCTATGCTCACAGTTATCACGGAAGAATCACAAAATTGTAACAAGCGGTTCTTGCGAGGCCTCAGAGGCCATCACTTTCCGTGAATAAACAAGATCGTTGTTCTATTAAAACTCATCGCGGGACACACAATGAGCATCTCAATTCTCTCGGACGTCAGCCGGGTCTCAATACTATCTATTGGCCTTGCCATTCTCTTTGTCGTTTCTGGTTGCGACAGCAACTCGGGGAGCAGCGCGACTGCCGATCTCGATGCGCAGCTTAACGCCGCTCTTGAGGCCGCTGCAGATAACGGCCAGGCTTCGTTCTTTATGGTTCCGGATTACACGGATCTGGCTAGCATCCCTGCCGACCCACTCAACCCCCTGACGCAAGCGAAGGTTGATCTCGGGCGGCTCCTGATGCACGAAACGGCGCTGGGCACAACGCCGATGCAACCGAGCCACTTTGCTACGTATTCGTGCGCCTCTTGCCACTTCGCACAAGCGGGCTTCCGCGCCGGTATCCCACAGGGGCTCGCGGATGGCGGACTCGGTTTTGGACGGTTTGGCGAACGCCGGACGGCTGACGCGAACTACCTGGAGTCTGAACTTGACCGGCAACCAATCCGCACGCCGTCATTGCTGAATGGTGCGTATCAGGAGTGCAACCTCTGGAATGGCCAGTTTGGCGCGACCGGCGCTAATGCCGGAACTGAAGCGGAGTGGACGGTGGGTACACCAATTGAGACAAACGTTCTCGGTTACGAAGGGCTCGAAACGCAGGCTATTGCGGCGCTGAAGGTTCACAGAATGCAGGACGGCATCGCACCACTCATTGCAGACTATCCCGAATACGCCGCGATGTTTGAGGCCGCGTTTCCTGGATTCGTAGCAACCAACCCGGCCCTGGTGCCCGCTGAGCGTGAGATGGCCGGGCTAGCCATCGGGGCTTGGGAGCGGACCGTCCTCCCGGACGAAGCTCCATTCCAGCAATGGCTAAGAGGCCAGACCAATACGATGAGCGACGCGCAGAAGCGCGGTGCCATCCTTTTCTTCGGACGGGCGAATTGCTCCTCTTGCCACGGCGGACCGGCACTTGCCAATATGTCGTTCCATGCGCTTGGAATGGGCGAACTGCTTGGGCCTGGTGTTTTCAGCCCGTTCAACCCGAAAGACCCTGTCCACCTGGGACGCGCGAGTTTCACCCAGGTTGATAGTGACCGTTACACGTTCAAGGTCCCGCAACTCTATAACCTTGCAGATGACGCGTTCCTTGGCCACGGCTCTTCCTTCTCGTCGATTCGCGAGGTCATTGAGTACAAGAACAGAGCAGTACGCCAGACCCAGGGCGTGCCCGTTGATCGTTTGGACCCACTCTTCGTACCTCTCGGACTTACCGAGAACGAGATTGACGACTTGACGATTTTCCTTGAGCGCGGACTGTACGACGCGAACCTCAACCGGCACCTGCCAGCTACGTTGCCTTCGGGGCAGTGCTTCCCGAACAACGATATGCAAAGCCGGATTGACCTCGGTTGCGAAGGCCCCACTGCCCGACCAGCACAACCGCAAGGCCGATTCTTCGCGCTTGTGGGTGGGTCTCGATAGCGCTTACGTTAGATCTCGTAACGATATCTAGCGATGCGTCCGTCCGGCCATTTGGCTGGGCGGACGCTTTTTTTGACCATGGGTCCTTCCTTGCCAGGCGATCTGGTTAGCGGGCGTGCTCAAGCATGGTTTTGACCTTCGGGCTAGCGTCGCAAAGTAGTCGCGAGAAATACGCGTCGCTGTCTGGTTGGGTGGGATAATCGAGTACGACGCCGGCAGCCAGCAGCATCTCGACCAAATCGACAAAGGCATCCTGTCGTTCTTCTGCCCCTCCAGAATACCGCGAACCATGTATCGCCCATCCTAGCGGCGACGATTCGTGGGTGGGATCAAAGATTTCGAGGGGAGCGCCTGCATCGATAAGGAGGCGCGCATTCGTCGGTTGGCCAAACCACGCGGCCTGATGCATTGGCGTGCCTCCATTCAGTCCCGGCGCCACGAGGCTTGCTCCGGCTCCGATCAGCAATTCCACGGGCTCGACGGGATTGCGCCCTGCGACGTCAGCCAACAGCCGATCCTCGGCGGGATTATCAGTACGCGCGACCGAGGGATTCTCGGCAAGAACTTTCCGGGCATCGTCTAACTCCCCGTTCACGACCGCAACTGCGAACTGATCTGCTTCATTCAGCGTGGTAGTAGCGCCTCGCTCGACCAAGAAATCAACAAGTTCGACGAACCCCCGCCGGGCCGCGTGCGCGTAGGCTGTTTTGCCGTGAGCATTCTTAGCGTCGATGTCGGCACCAGAAGCAAGGAGAATCCGAATGGCTGATTCCCTTCGTCTCCGGGTTGCTACATGCAAGGGAGATTCGCCGTCGGGCCCTGCGACCCCCTTGACATCGGTCCCGTCAGCAACCATGACTTGCATGACGTCATCGCCATCTGGACCGTAGTCCCAATCGAGGAAGGCGTGGAGACCCATCCTATTCCCTCACATCGATTCCCACGCTGCCGAACACATTCGCACCGAAAGCGGCAGCATCCGCTCGCGCTTCCTCGGAGAGCACCTCATCGTCGCGCATTCCGCAGTAATAGATGCCGCCGTAGTTCATGTTGAGGTAGGCCGCCGTGTTTCTGAACGGCACCTCGAAGCCTTCCGGGATTCTTGAGTCTGACCCGCAAGCGGCTACGAAGATCGTCCGGCCCGCGAGCTTTCGACCGAGCGGTTTCATAACGGTGGTAAGATCGGTTAGGCGATCCATGAACCGCTTCAGGACACCGCTCATCGTGTACCAGTACACAGGGGTAACAAGCAGGATGGCATCCGCCTCGGCGATGGCCAGCGCCACTTTGAGGAAATCGTCGTCATCCGGCGGCCGATCGTATTCGTAATCACGGATGGACAGGACGCTCAGATCGAAGCGCGTTGCCGGGCATTCGGCTAGCACGGCGTCAAAGAGTTGGCGCGCATTGCCGTCGTTTCGCGCGCTACCAAGGATTGCCACGACACTCAAATCAATCCTGTTCCTGAACCAATTGACTGAGACTGCCACATGTGAAGTCGAACACGGCGATGGTTAGGATTGTTGTATCGGGAATGTCGTTGAAACACCTATTTCCAACCACATTCCCGATCCCACCGACTATCGAGCAGAATGTGATCGCCACAGGCGCGTTGGAAAATAGCACCGGGGCTTAAACCGGTTCATCAATGTCCAGTCCCGCTGCTTTCAATGCCCCGTATCCGCCTACGTTCGTCGCCTCAACAAAACCCATTTGCATTAGCGTACGGGTGGCTGTTCCGCTACGGGCACCACTCCTGCAATAGAGGTAGACCGGCTTCCCTTTTTCGAGAACTCCACTTCTTTCAAGACCCTCGATCTGAATTTTAAAATCGTGGTCGTGCACGTTGACGTTGACCGAACCTGAAAGATGACCAGTGGCAAATTCTTTCGATGTACGAACATCGATCACCTGCGCACCATCTTGATCTCCTCGGGCGAAGTCGTTTGGTGATTTGGTCGAAGAATCAGAGGAGTGAATAAGGCGGGATAAGAACGACATGGTGTAATTGTTATGACGAGAGATCTGGAAGGTGCTGTTCGAGCCATTGGCGGATCGCCGGCTCTGGCATCGCGCCCGTGAATTCGGCTATGACGGACCCGTCTACGAACAACTTTACAGCTGGGATGCCGCGAATGTCATAGTGCCTAGCCAAATGAGGGCTTCGATCGGAGTTGACCTTCACGAGTCGCCACCGACCCTTGCTTTCACGCGCGAGCTTCTCAATAGTCGGCCCGAGGATCCGACACGGCCCGCACCAAGGTGCCCAGAAATCGACGACGACAGGCTTAACGAAGCTCCGATCGAGCACCTCTGTTTGAAAGAAATCAGGGATTGACATGGTGGACTCCAATAATCTCAGATTCTTGTAATTCCGGTCCGCCGAATACGCCCGGTCCTTCCCGGAAGAGGATAAAAACGCCCATAACGACAAGGAATACTGCAAACCCTTTACGTAGGCCCGCCTGCGGGACTCTGTGGCTCAAAGCATTGCCAACAAACGACGCGATCGCTCCGATCGCCACAAATACGACGATGAGTTTCCAGTCCACCTCTAAACCCAGCGATCCCAGCACGTCCAAATATTTGAAAAAGCCGACTGCACTCTTCGCCGCAATAATCAGGAGGCTCGTTCCGACAGCCAGGCGCATGGAAAGCCCACCGAGAAGGACAAGCGCGGGGACGATGAGAAAGCCGCCACCAACGCCGACGAGTCCTGTCAGCACGCCGACAACTAGGCCTTCAACAATAATCAACCAAAGTGCCTGCCGCTTGTGAGAGGCATCGCCAATTTCTGCAAGTCCTTTCTTGCCACGGAACATCATCACTGCAGCGATGATCATCACGATCGCAAAAAGCAGGAGTTGCACGCCGCCGGAAACATATCTAGAGAGTGCAGCGCCTGCGTATGTACCAAAGATGCCAGGTACTCCAAAGTAGATCACGCTGTGCCAATCGATCAGCTTTTGCCTCGCGTATGGAACGGCGCCGACCGCAGCAATGGCGCCCACGATCGCAAGACTTTCAGCAATTGCCACCTTGTCCGGCTGCCCTGCGAGATATACGAGCACGGGCACAGTCAGAATGGAACCGCCAGAACCAAGTAGGCCGAGTACAAGGCCGATTGCCACGGCGCCAAGGAGGACGTAAAGCATTAAGTTTTTGAAATGGACAGAACGGGTGGGCCGGTGTTGAAGTGGGGCCGAAACGGCAGGCTTAAACCATCGAGAACGAAGGTTGGCCGGTTTCCACTGCCTTCAAGGCCGAATACTCAGCAAACGAACCGCCGACATACTTCACTTCGAAGCCTTTTTGCGCCAAGAAAGAACTGGCCGCCGCAGATCTGGCGCCAGACGCGCAATGCACAAGGAGAGTTTTCCCTTCCGGAACTCGACTTTGGAGGTACTCAGGAAGGCGGGTGTACGAAGCGCTGATAGCACCGGGAATGTGACTTTCGTCGTACTCGCTGGCAAAACGCACATCTACGACCAGTGTATTTGGACCGTCTTTCAGCGCGTCCATCTGTTCGAATGAGATTTCTTCGATGGCGGAATGTTCGCCACCAGCCTCGAAGTAGTCCTCCAGGGTCCCAGGCGTCACAAACGCAACAAGATTATCATAGCCGATTCGGACGAGATCACGCACCGCCTCATCTACGTCACCCTCGTCAATAAACAGGACGATGGGTGCCTCGTTGTCCACGACGAGCGAACCGACAACAGTATTGAAGCTCTTGTTCATTGGTGCGTACAACGCACCCGGGATATGCTTCGCCATGAAGCCGGTTCGATCAAGACGTGTGTCGATCATGAGAGCCGATTTCTCGCTCACCGTTAGGGCAAGTTCTTTCGTCGTGAGTTTTCGCGGCTGCGGCAGCGCTCCCAGAATCGGTACGCCGTCGCGGTTATCACGCTTCATGCGGGCGAAGTACATCTGCGGCTCGGGCTGGCCGGCCAGAATGGCGTCCACAAAAGCCTCTTCGCCGTGATTGGCCGCAGCGAGCGATGCATTGTACAGCTTTTCGTACCCAACCGTGGTCGTCGGAACGGCACCGAGCGCCTTCCCACAGGATGAGCCCGCACCATGCGCTGGCCACACCTGGACGTAGTCGGGCAACCCACGAAACTTGGATAACGAGTGGAAAAGAGTACGGGCGGAATCCTCCTGCACACCGTGGATGCCTGCTGCCTGTTCGAGAAGATCTGGACGGCCGAGGTCGCCAACGAAGACGAAGTCGCCTGTCGCGATTCCAATCGGAGTCGTGGCGCCGGAGCCCCTGTCTACGACGACGTAGCTGATGTGCTCTGGTGTATGCCCGGGCGTATGAACCGCCGTCACCTCGATATTTCCGATCATGAACGAGTCTCCATCCTGAAGAAACGTCGCGTCGTACTTGGAACTCTTCGCCCAGTTTGATCCCCAACCATCGCTTTCTCCCTCCGCCGAGAGGTACAATTTCGTACCCAACCGCTCTGCGAACTCGCGGACACCAGAGAGAAAGTCGGCGTGGATGTGAGTCTCCGCCACGGCTCCTATCGACAGCCCCTCGGCGTCAGCCGCCTCCAGGTATTGGTCGATATCACGGAGCGGGTCGATAAGCAATGCCTCGCCAGTTTTCTGGCAGCCTACGAGGTAGGCGTATTGGGCGAGCTTGGGGTCGAAGTACTGGCGAAACAACATGATTGCTTGGATTTAGGAGGTTCGAATGTCTGAAGGACTGGGACGTTCGCAAACTCGTGGTCTTGTAGTCTTGGGAATGGTGGAGGACAACCTGGAACGAGTTGGTTAATGGGGAAGCCGATCGCGAACCGTCGCGTATGTCCACGTGCCGCCAAGAGCAGCGACGAGTGCGGCTATCATGATTGATGTACCACCTCCGATGAGGGCAAGGAGTGGACCCGGGCACGCCCCGAGGAGCGCCCATCCAACCCCAAAGGTGATTCCACCCATCCAATAACGTGCGCCAGGCAAACGCGACACCCCCCAATTTTTGGGACTGAGTAGAATTTGCTCTCCGTGGATTGTAGTCACGTTGAACTTCCTGATCAGCCATATTGAGAGGGCTGCCGTGGCGACGGCACTCCCGATGATGCCGTACATATGAAAACTCTCGAACCGAAACATCTCGTAGATCCGAAACCACGAGATTACCTCGCCTTTGGTAAATACAACACCGAGAACACCTCCGAGAAGGGCATAAACCACCAACGCGAGGGGCCCGTTGCCTTCGGCCAGTGCTCGGGCGCGAAACTCGGGCACTACCTGCTCTACGTCGATGCACTCGTCTGGCTCAAGCGAATGTTGGGCGAACGGTGTGATGATATCAGGATTCATGGGCAACGACTATCCTAGTAGAGTGGGGAGTAGAACGTGGGTAACAAACAGTCCACCAACGAAGAATCCGACCACGGCAATGAGTGAGGGAATCTGTAAATCGGCGAGCCCGCTGATAGCGTGGCCGCTTGTGCAACCCCCGGCCCAGCGGGCGCCGAAGCCCACCAGAAACCCGCCGCCGAGCACCATGAGCGCGCCCACTGGAGTAACTAGCGCACTCCAGGAAAGGAGTTGAATCGGAACCAGACCAACGAGATTTGTAATCCCAAGATCAGCGAGCGCATTGATGGTGGTTTGAGAGAGCATGGTGGAAGCGCTCGGATCCGACAAAAGGCGCATTCCAACGAATCCACCAGCGGCAATTCCGGCAAAGAACGTGAGGTTCCAGAGGCCCGTCGACCGCCAGTCGTATAACAAGAAACCAGGTTTTCGGGCGGAAGGCACTGGTAGGGCCGCGCAGACATGTCGAAGGTTCGCAGAGAGACCAAATACTTTCCCGCCAAATACGAGAAGAGCGGGTACGACAAGGCCGATCAAGGGACCGGCGACATACCAGGGCCATGGCTGTGAGAGGTGCTCCATACTTGAAACAGGTTCTGAGTGGGGAGATGATGATACAACTGATTAGTTGTATTAATAATATTGTTGCTGACAAGAAACGACGAAGAAGTAGCTTCATAGCGTCTGTTGGATAGTACAGCGGGTGATTTTGATCGGGAGGTCTTTATCCTAATACCATATAGTTGTATATTGGACTCATGGAGCCTCCAATTCCGCCGAACCAACTTGAAGAGGCTGCAGCCCGATTTCGGCTGCTCGGTGATCCCGTTCGCCTTCAAATCCTAAACGCCCTGCTCCAACGGGGAGAGGCGAACGTGCAGGAGGTGGCCGATGCTACGAACCAGAGCCACCAGAACACTTCCAAGCATCTGCGCGCACTTGCCCAGGGTGGCCTGGTGGGTTGTCGCCGAGATGGCGCCTTTGCTCATTACAGCGTTACTGACCCAAGCGTACCCGGACTCTGCCTGCTTGTCTGTGGCCAGCTAAGGCACAACTAGAGCGAAGTCGACCAACCGTCGTGATGCTCCGGGTCTTGATCCAAGGTCTGATTTCCTAGATCACTCCTGCACCAATTGAATGAGGTTGCCGCACGTGTCGTCGAACGCGGCAATGGTCACGCCGCCTGCTTCCGTCGGCTCAGTAGTGACCTCGACACCCTTGGCTTTCAGCTGTTCGACCTCAACTCGAATATCATCCGAGAAGAAAGCAGTAGCGGGGATGCCGTCGGATTTGATGGCCTCCTGAAAGGCCTTCGAAGCAGCATGGGCATTCGGCTCAAGCACCAGTTCCGTGTCGCCACCGTCCGGGGCGACAACGGTCAACCAACGATACTCGCCCATCGGGATATCATGCTTCGTAGCGAAGCCAAGTTTCTCGGTGTAGAAGGCGAGGGCTTTGGCCTGATCGTCTACGAGGATGCTTGCGAGGCGGATTTTCATGGGAGGCCGG
>JBBKWZ010000090.1:0-3332 GCA_037969195.1 Rubricoccaceae bacterium
CATCTGCCCACCCCGTCCGGCGGTCGGTAGAAACCGTTCGAACGTCCCGTTCGCATCAACCAGCCGATTGAGCCCTTTGTCGGTGCCGACCCACACGGTGCTGTCCGAGGTCTGGCCGACCGAGAGAATCGTACTGCTGCTCAGGCTGCTCTCTTGTTCGGTTTCATGTGTGTACATCCGGAAGGAACTACGTGCCCGGTCGAACCAATCGAGGCCTCCGTAGGTGCCAAGCCAGAGCACACCCTGCCGGTCGCTCATTATCGTTCGCACAAAGTTGTGGCTCAACGCGTCGGTTCGGTTTTCCTCGGGCTGGTAGCTGACCTGCTGGTAATCGGCGTCCAGTTTGTGTAGTCCGCCTCCCGCAGTTCCAATCCAGAGGCTGCCGTTCGCATCCTCGTACAGCGACGTAATAATTGTGGCGCCGATACCACCTGCCAAGAAAATAGGCTGGAAGGCCGCCGCTACCGGATCGAAGCTCCGAACGCCACCGCCGAAAGTGCCGACCCAGAAGCCCCCACGCTCTCTGTCTGTGATAGCCGAGATGATATTTCCCGGCGGGTCGTCGGCGACCTGAAAGGTTGTGAAGCTTGCCGATTCGCCGTCGAAGCGGTTGAGGCCACCGCCATCCGTGCCAATCCACAGAGCGCCTTCTTCATCGACGTGGAGAGAAAGTACCCGGTCGTGGCTCAGCGACGATGCATTCCCCTCGGCGTGTTTGTAGATGACGAACGAGCCTGTTTCCTCGTCAAGACGGGCCAAGCCTTCGTCTGTGCCAACCCACAACGTACCGTCCTCTTGTTGGATGAGGGCATTGATATCGTCGTTTGGGAGGCTGCCCGGAACTTCAGAATTGTAGCGAAAGCGCGTAAACGATTCCGTTGCCGGATCGAACCGATTAAGTCCGCCATCCGACGTGCCTACCCATATATAGCCGTCGTGGTCTTCAAGGATAGAGATTATGCTATTTGCCGAGATCGTGGTGCTGTCATCGGAGGCGTGCCGGAACTCCGTAACATTGTATCCATCGTATCGATCGAGGCCGTCTATCGTCCCGATCCAAATAAATCCGCGCACGTCTTGAACCAGCGCATTGACATACTCTGATGAAAGCCCGTCGCCAACGGAAAGGTGTTGAAAGGAGATGGACTGTGCCACCACCGTTTTCGAGCAACCCAATCCTGTCCCAAGAAAGGCAACGGCTGCAAGAAGAACGAAATGCATAAAAGGGGCTATGCGCATCGCATCGAGGTCAGTCCGTGGCCTTGGCTGCGCGGGCAGAACGAAGGCGCTCCAATGCTTCCGCAGCCTCATCGGGAACGGAGGTAAAGCGGATCGTAAGCATCGGGCCACCCACGCTCGTGGTTTCCGCTACAACCACTTTCGCATACACGTCTTCGAACGCCCCGTCCGAGTCAATCGGAATGGCAAGTTTGATGTCGGTTCGCTCGGCGACCGGCCGAGCCGTTAGTACGACGGCTTGCGTCGGTGACAAGCGGACCATCTCGGCTTGGAGGGACTCAGCCGAAATTTCCTTTCCTGCAAGTACGGTGTAGGTGCAGGATAATGGGACAGACAGCGCAGTGAGCGCATCGGCAGTCGTTTTCGGAAGCTCCAAATTGTAATCGCCGCCGACCCCAGTCACGAAGTGGACCATTATGGGCTCCACAAACCCTTTCATAGCTACTTCTTGTGAAGCGCCCACGCGGATGCTCTCGCCCGCTTTTTGCTTCGTGGTTGTGGAGATCACCACTTCGCCGGACGCAGCCACAGCCTGGATGCGGCTCGTGAGGTTGACCGGGCTGCCAACGACGCCATATTTCGCGCGCTTCTCGGAACCGATGTTGCCAACAACCACCTCACCAGTATTCACTGCCACTCCCATTTCGAGGGCCGCAAGCCCCCGCCCGGTCGTCTCTACGTTTACGTCGCTCATAGCGCACTGCATTGCCACAGCACAGGCAACGGCCCGCTCCGCATGGTCGGCACGCTTGATGGGCGCGCCAAAAATGACGAGGATGGCGTCACCGATAAACTCGTCGATTGTGCCTCCGTAGGCATCGATGATCTCGGTCATTTTCCCCAGGTACACATTGAGGAGCTCCACAACTCGCTCAGGTTCTAGACGCTCGGAGAGCGCAGAAAAGCCACTGAGATCGCTCATCAACACACTTACTTCGCGCCGCTCACCTCCTAGCGTGAGCGCACCTGGGTCTGCAAGAATGGCCTGGGCAATGTCATCCGACAGGTAGCGGCCAATGGCTTGGCGGACGAACGCGGCTTCACGCTCTTTGGCCACCACGTCACGCGCGTTGTTTAGCGTTACTTCCAGGTCCGAAAGGTCTATCGGCTTGGTGAGGAAATCGAACGCGCCCTGGTTCATGGCCGTGCGGATGTTCTCCATATCGCCGTACGCGGTCACGACTATCGCCTTCTGTCGGTGCTCGCTTTCCTTTAAGCGCCCGAGGAGGGTGAGCCCATCCATGCGGGGCATGTTGATATCCGTGACAATGATCTCAATGCCAGGATCGAGAACAAGTTTTTCGAGCGCCTCAACGCCATCCCCGGCAAATTCCAAAAGGAGGAGGCCGTCTCGCACATGCCGCCTGAATTTCTGGCGGATGAGCGGAGCAAGGTCTGGCTCGTCGTCAACAAAGAGGATCTTGAATGCGGCCTCCATTGCCCTCGGGGCTGGTTAGATGGGCCTAAAGTAGCTGTCGGCGTGGGAGCCATCCAAGGGTAAGCCCGACAGCGAATGCAAGAAAGGGGCAGTATTGAATGGTATTACTTTTTTGTCGTATGCTTGCGCCCCTGTTTTTACCAACATCCAACCATTCTTCCGCGATCGGGTTCGTTTTGTCGACAGTTCGGCTAATTGTTCTGTGTCTGGTTCTCGGTGCCGTTTCAGGCTGGGGGGTGAATGCTGAGGCTCTTGCGAGCAGGCCAGGTGTAGCGGACGTGGTTCCGCCTGATACAACGGCCGAGTTGTCGTGGGCGGGGCGCCTCGTCAGGCTACATGGTACACTGGCCCAAATCAACGCCCGGCCAGCGCACGACGAGGTACCTCGTTTGGCGTCCGATGCCTTCGAGGATGCGCGCGCTGTGGCTCAAATGCCAGGCATGTTGGAAAGCGCCTCCTTTCGAGCGATGTACGTTGCCGCGCACCGGTTGTATGAACTACATCACGTTACCGTCGCTCCCACAGCACTGACGTCGAACGAGTTGGGCACGCTACGCGAGGCTCAATTTGCCACGTTTGCTTCGTTCGATGCCGAGCTGTATCTGGGCGAAGATCTGCGGCAATCGCTCGTGGTAGAACCCGAGCCGGAGCCGGA
>JBBKWZ010000091.1:0-2974 GCA_037969195.1 Rubricoccaceae bacterium
CATCACGGCGGCGATCTTCGCCTCTCGCTTCAGGCGGTGGGCCAAGAGCCGCGCAATCGCCTCGCTGGCCGCGCCCAACACGTAGCCGTGGGCGGGCAGGATGAACTCAATGGCGCGCTCGGTGCAGGCCGCGCTCAACACGTCCAGCGAGTCGAGAACCGGCAACGCTTTACCGATCTTTTCGAATAGCTCGACTTGCTGGGGCAGACCCGTATCCTCGACGCGCGGGTTTGGAATGACATTGGCCAACGAAGCCAACATAGCGCGAGGCTCGCGGATGAGGAAGGCGTGGCGGAACGAGACATTCGACAGCCAATCCCGACCGACGTCAGGCAACAGGTGGTGCGCCATATGCTTCTGATAGAAGATGGCTTTATTGCCCGGAATGGGCCCTGAAAGTTGCTGGGCGACCGTTTCCCAGTCCGTCGCCTGCGATTTCAGGATGGCTTCGCGCCCCGGATGGCGAAGCCCTGTTTCTCTCAGATAAAAAGCGTACAGCGGTTCATCAACAACGACCGTATCCTCTCGACTCCCCCAAGCGCGCATCAGCGCAGTCGAGATGTTGCGGGGGCCGCTCCACATGGCGATGCGGATGGACATAGGCTTGGGATTTTGGGCCGAAACTACTCTTCGACTCAGGTTCGCCGCTGTCCGCTGTTTGCCGTTCAGGGTCAAAAGGCGATGTCCGCCGTCTCGCCTACTACGCCGCCCGAGCAGTACGTCCGTTCCACAAAACGTCCTCCCTCCACATTCAAGAGGATGACCGAACTCGCACGCGTCCCGTAGCGGTCACTCGCAATAAAGAGTGGCGAGAGCATCTTTTCCATTTCTAACCCAACGCCTGTCTCGGGGAGTTTGTCGTCCGGCGCAGGCTGGTCGTCGTGGAGGAACGCTAGGCAAGCTTCGGGTTCAGGCTCGTCGGTTCTTAGGATTTGCTCGAACGCGACTTTTCCGCGCGTCACCTTCGGCCATGGTTCGTCCAACCTCGCGTTTGAAAGTCCATAAACGCCAGGTTTCAAATTCTTCGGCTCATCTGTGTGGGTTGAGACGATCCAAACGGCCTCCGCATCGCCGATGATCAGATTGAAGGGATTGAACTCGTCGCGCTCAATGAAAACGCGCTTGGCGGCATCCGCTGGCGATTCGGATCCAATGAGAAAGTCCTTGACGAGATCTCCCCGCGAACGATCACGATCCTGATGCGCGGCAAGGTCGCGTACGTTCGTAACCACCGACCATCGCCCGCTCCGCGTTACGCCGAGCCATGTTCCAGAAGCTTCGAGATCTAACCCAGCCAGAATGTTTGGTTGGCCTGCCCACCATTCGGCTGCCGATGAGGGACGCCCATAAAACTCATCCCGATTACCGGCGAACACGAGCCGGTACCGCGGATGAACCTGATGGGCGAAGAAGAGGACGCACATGGGGGTGATAGCGCGTAATTCGTATTACGTAGTGCGGAACCGGCGTTCCTGGGGCAATGCGCAGTCAACAATACGGAATTCGCAAAACTGAATACGCACAAATCTCCAAATCACATCATCGGGTGAGGCGGCTGAACTGGGCCTCCGGGTAGCATAGGGGCTTATTCGGCATGTTTCACGATACATCTACGTCAATGCGCCTTTCTCAGCGATTCCCTACGCTACTTTTTCTTGTCGGCCTTTGTGTAAGCCTCTCAACTCCCGCCTCGGCCCAGCTTGGAGGCATCGGCGACCGCATTCGAGACCGCGTTGAAGACGACGTTTCGGATCGTATCGAACGGCGCGCTGTCGACGCCGCTCGCCGAACGCTTGATCTCGCCGAAGACGCCATCGTCTGCGCCGTCACGGATGAGGAATGCATCGAAGACGCCCGTAGCAACGGTCAAGAACCCGTCATTGTGAATGAAGATGGTGAGCCGATTTCAGGCTACGAGCCTGCCGGTTCCAACGGCAACTCATCAGCCGGCAACCCGGGCGGCTCCGATCCGGGAGAGGTATGGGCCAACTATGAGTTCATTCCCGGAGACCGCGTCCTCTATCTACACGACTTCGAGGGCACACGCGTCGGCAACTTCCCTTCGCGAATGAATTACATCGCAGGCAACCTTGATGTGGTTCGGCTTGGCTCTGGAGAGGATGCAAATCAGGTATTCCGCGTGGGCGAAGGAACGACCGAAGGAGGGGGCGGCGGTCAGGGATGTTTCACGATCCCGCTTCCCGAAACACTCCCTGAACAGTTCACCTTGGAGTTTCGCGTAATGACGACCGACCCGCTACAGCGCGCGAGCGTCCAACTCTTCTCTGATGGCAGCGACGATTCACCCGACACGCGCTGCACATATCCGCCTCAAAATCACCTCTATGTTGAACGCAACGAGCAAGGTTTGAAATGGCCGGGAGCATCGGCCGGAGCCAACGAAGGGCTAACCCAGAACCAGTGGATGACCGTTGCCCTTGGTTGCGACGGGCCGTACTGCAAGATGTACGTCGATGGCGAACGCGTCGCAAACGTCCCGAGCTACGAGTTCCCACGTGCGAACATGCTGCACGTCTTCATGAACGTGTACCGCTATTCACTCTTTGTGGATGACTTCCGGATCGCCGAGGGCGGTGCTCGTTCGCTCTACGACGACCTTCAGGCTGATGGATTCGTCTCGACCACCGCCATCCGCTTTGACACGGGGAGCGCGGTCCTCAAGCCGGAGTCCGGTGGCATCTTGGGCGAGGTTCTCATGATGTTGGAAGAGCACGGCGACCTCCGCCTCCTCGTTGAAGGCCATACGGACGCCGACGGCTCAGATGAATCGAACCGGACGCTCTCACAGGACCGCGCCGAAGCCGTTGCATCGTGGCTCATCGCCAACGGAATCGACGCGGGGCGACTCGATACCATCGGCCACGGCGAAAGCCAGCCTGCTGGCGACAACGGTACGACCGAGGGCAAGGCCCAGAATCGCCGCGTGGTCTTCCGGCAGGTGTAAGAATAGGAC
>JBBKWZ010000092.1:0-2794 GCA_037969195.1 Rubricoccaceae bacterium
GGAATAGCAACGCATTTGTTCGTCGGTATCGTGGCGATACAGGTTTTCTGGCAGCTCAGGCTCTCGGCGCTGGGCGCGGCGAAGAAGCGCGGTGGATGCCAAACAGGCCAGCCCAACAAAGGTCAACCAACCTATTGGGCGGACGGAAGAGCTACGACGTGCCATGATGAACTCGCGGAAAGGATGGAACCTCTTCGTTCTCAGTCAAATGGCAGGCCACGCGTCCACGGCTGCGTGTGAATTCTCGCTAATGCGCCCGTTCGTCCACGTAGAATGGGTTTATCGGCGGTAAATCGCGACCCATGTACATCATCGACATCCGCACGTAGTGCGCAGCATTTGCCCTGTTGCGTTCCACTTCTTCGTCGGTGAGAGATCGAGTCACCTTGGCTGGAGATCCCACGACGAGTGATCTCGGAGGGATAATCGTATTCATTGTAACCAAGGCATTCGCCCCTACGATGCTGCCCTGCCCGATCACTGCGCCATCCAATACGATCGCGCCCATACCAATCAGGCAGTCATCCTGAACTGTACATCCATGGACGACAGCGGAATGCCCGACGGTGACGCCCTCCCCAATCTTGCAGGGGTGCGTTCCTCGAGAAACATGGACCACCGCGCAGTCTTGCACATTGCTCCGCGCTCCAATCTCAATCCAGTGCACGTCCCCTCGAAGTGAAGCGCCAAACCAGATACTTGCGCCGTCACCCAACGTCACGTCCCCAACTACTGCCGCCGTCGGGGCGATATAGTTGGAATCGTTGAAATGAGGTGAGTGGTTCAGAAAGGAGTCGATCATGGGCAATCATTCAATTGGAGAGGCTTTGATATTGATGCCGTCCGGAACGAACGCCCGAAGAACGAAGCCACTGAATGCACCGAGGCCGTCACACTGGTCCCAAGTATGTTTTAAATAGGGTCTATTCCCGTCGCCAGGATGATAGGGCATTTCCAGGTAGCTGCGCTCCATCGAGCGCAATTCGCGCACGCTGCCGTCGTCCTCCGCGTACACGTATGGATACGGCGTGCGTAGAGCCTCCTCGGGCGTAACGAGTCTGAACTCCGACGAAGGCATGGACGATGGCGTTGAGTGACCTCGCGAAAGATATTCTCCCACCGTAGCTTCGCGCGTCCTCCGGATATTGCATGGCTCGCCGCTGATTCCTTCCTGACAATGGCTCATATCTACATCGTACGCAGCCACAGTCTCGGAATAGAATCCGCGCGGGTTGCGGCCGATCGCGTTGCTGAAGACTTGCGAGGCGAGCACCACGTGAAATCCCACTGGGAAGGTGACACGCTTATGGTTCGCAAGACTGGTGTTCGAGGCGAATTGGTGGTTTCAGAGAACCGCGTCGTCGTGAATGTGAAACTCGGATTCTCAATGAGCCTCTTCCGCCGTGTTTTAGAAAAGGAGATCAATGATCAGCTGGACGAACATCTCGCGACTCGGGCATAGTCGATTCGCAACCTGGAAGCATATTTTCCTGTAACGGGTGCGAACCCATGAGACTTTAACACATGACGTCCTTCTTGCTAAACCAGTTGTACCCGAAAGCGGTTTCCGGTCTTCCAATTCTGGACACGCCGGAGAAGCTCGCGGCGCCGTACATACGGCGAGGCGCCAGCCGCCAGCGAGCGGAGGCCATGATAGGGCGCCACGTGGCTCTAGCCGGTGGTACGGGATTCGTAACGGGCCTTGGTGGATGGTTGACCATGCCCGTAACCATTCCGGCAGATCTGGTGGGTGTGGCATTGCTGCAACTCCACATGGCCGCCTCCTGCGCCGTGTTGGCGGGCTACGATCTGGAGGATCCTGATACCCGTACTACCGTTGTACAATGCCTTCTAAAGACGGATGGAGAACCGAACGCCGAAAAGGAGGAAGTGCTGAACCGTGTAGCGGTAAAACTGGCCGAGAAAGGTATTCGCTCGATTGCCAAGGCTTCGTTTATCTGGAGTGCCGCCGCCGCGGGCCGCAGAATCGGCGGACGAATCGCCCGGGGTGTTCCTTTCCTTGGTGGAGCGATTGGTGCGGTCTCCGATGCGTACAACACGCGTACCGTTGCACACCATACGCTGGACACGTTTTTTCCGAGAGAGCAACGGCCCGAAACCCTGGAAGCGCACGACGAACCGCGCGAATCGCAGGCGCCTTAGTTGCTGCTCATCGCGAAAGTGCTATCGACGACCATAGGCACTGTAGTCAGCGCGGCCATCCGTTCGTAGTCGATGAGGTCCAACGCAACTTGGACGACATCCATATCAAAGCCCTTGCCCTCGACTGCGTGGTTGTCGTCGACGAGAATGAGTCGCCCCATCATAACGGAATAGGTCTCTCTCGTCGCCGTAGTGTCGCGGATCGCACCTTCGCCATAAATCGCCATAAACTGCGCGCGGTCATTGAAACTCGAAAGGTTGATGGCAAACTGAGCACCTCCCGGTGCCTCGTAAATTCGTGCGGCTGTAATCAGCGCAAGCGTATCCGTTGGCGTCGCCCGATATCCCAGATATGTCGTGTCGCTTATTGCCGCGAAACTGTCTACCTCGGCCGGAAAAATGGCCACTAGTGCCTCGGCGGGTACGAGATTGACGATTGGTTGGGCGGGCTCCGGTTGGGAACAGGCGAAAAGGCCTGTGACAAGGACTGCGAGAATGAAGCGAGATGCCATGCGGATTTGAGAGTTGGATCGCGCCGAAAGTAGCACCAGCGCAAAACCTCTAAGTGATCTAGTCGCCAAACACCCGCTTCAGTTCCGCCAACGCCATCAGCGCTTCGAGGGGCGTCATC
>JBBKWZ010000093.1:0-12677 GCA_037969195.1 Rubricoccaceae bacterium
TGAAGGTCGAGACCATGCGGATGTTGGTCGAGTTCACACCGTAGCGGGCGAGCATGAATCTCAACCGTATTCCGGAACCCTCTGAGCGGGACCGGGCGCGGTTGCAGAATTAGGGGCAGGCTTTGTCCTCGCTCCGCCCGGAACCTCATGCCGCCTAACCCGCCTCTTCAGGCACTCACAGGGCGTCAGCGTTGTTGGCTCACTTGAGGCTCAGCGTCTACATTGCACGATTCCGCCACCATGGCGACAGTTCTATGTCGCTGTGCTGCCGTTTGTTACTCTGACCAATTTTCGCGCCATCCTTTCAACTCCAAATTCAAGCGAGGGCCAGCCCATGTCCAACACAATCTCCTGGAATCTCCAAATGTCCGTCCGCGATGGTCTACTGGACGACGCTCGGGACCTGATGAACGAAATGGTTGCGACTACCCGCCAAGAGGCAGGAGCACAATCTTACGAATGGTTCCTGAGCGAAGATGGTAAGACCTGTCACATCAATGAGCGCTATGCTGACTCCGCAGCTGTCATGGTTCATATCGGCAATTTCGGCTCCAAGTTCGCCGACCGGTTTCTCGGGTGCTTCGAGCCGACTTCCCTCTCAGTATATGGCGATCCGAGCGCAGAGGCACGAGCGGGCCTCGATGGTTTAGGGGCGGCTTACCTTGGGTCGTTAGGCGGCTTTCACGGCTAGGTATGCGGTACGCTACTCCACCTTCGCGCCGTGGCGTGCTATACGTCGAACATGCGACAGCCATCGCCTGGACGCCCGCATCGCGCCCACGCGGGTTTCTTTTTTTGGTGTTTACGAACGTAAATGGTGCATGGGCCGGAGCCGGTTAACCTGCCGCAGAAGAGAGAAAGAACCCAAAGCAAAAACGTAACTTGTTAATTGTCATGGGTGGGAATCCTCTGAGTTCCGTTTCAAATTCACGTCTGGAGGCCTAAAGATGAAAACGATGCTCCACATCAGAGTGCAATTACTCTCACGCCTAGCCACAAGCCTATTCTTTGCTCTTAGCATGTTCGCCTTCGTCGGGTGCCAACCCGACTCAGCGGCAGAGGAGGTTACGACGGACACGCAGCCTCACATTATGGCGAGTAACCCAGTGGATGCTGGTCGCTATCTTGCCATTGTAGGCGGATGCAATGACTGCCACACGGAGGGCTATCTCCAAAATGAAGGCCAGGTTCCTGAGGAGGATTGGCTGGCCGGTTCAGCGCTTGGCTGGCGCGGTCCGTGGGGGACGACGTATCCTGCTAATTTGCGACTCCGCGTTCAAGAGACAACGGAAGACGAATGGGTAAGCACACTGCATACGAGGACAGCACTTCCACCAATGCCTTGGATGAACGTTAACAGAATGAGCGAACAGGACGCACGTGCGCTCTACCAATACATCCAGTCGCTGGGGCCGAAAGGCGCACCGATGCCTGGGGCGGTTCCACCGGATCAGGAGCCGACGACGCCTTATCTGTCGTTGGTTCCACAGAATGTGGGGCCGGCTCAGTAGGTCTGGCGAGAAGCGGCCATCGATGCATACCTCCCCCAGTAATTGACCATCGTCAGTTCCAGGGATCACGATTCGGGACACTTAGCGCCGCGAGAGCGCCAGTGTCTACGCTGCTTATCCCATCGGGCGCGCCACGTGCTAGGACTAGATGGCAAACCGTTCTGCGACTCCTGTAGCTTCAGTGTATGAGTGACACTGACGACCATACGCCTATTGCGCCCGACTTGAAGCCAAGCCTGTGGGATTGGCGTCGTCGAGCGCGCTGGTTCGGAGTCGAATTCCTAGTCGTCGTAACCGGTGTTCTCGTAGCCCTCGCGCTCAGCGCGTGGTGGGGTCATCGTCAAGACGCAGCAATGGAGCGCGTGTATCTCCGCGAGCTCTCCACGGACCTCTGGCGAACTGAGAGCCGCATCACGTCCAGTGATGCCTGCCGTTATAACGTAGACTATCCTTCCGCTTCCCGCCTTGTGCACTCGTTCGGCCTCTCCCCAAAGCCACCGGCCGACTCCGTATTCACATGGTTCATGAATGCGTGGCGGCTTAACACTGACCGCCCTGTATTGGGGACGGTTAAGGCACTCGTCGCAACGGGACATTTAAGTCTGATTCGTGACAATTCGCTCCGCTTCGCAATCCTGGCATACCTCGACCTGAACGAGAATCTGGTTGAAGAGCAAGCCGTCCAGTATCAGATTACAAATGAGGCAGGATATTCGATCGCGGAGCAGCTTGACATCGCCGAGGCGTTCGCGTTGGTACTCCCGGACAGCGTGCGAGAGGGATTATCTAGTGATTGGATAGTAGATGGCCTCATCCCGACCGGCGAATGGTCCGCCCCCTTCCCACTCGATGTCGAGGCGTTCTATGCCGACCGAGCGCTCTACTCCCATGTCATCACATTGGCGTCTGGACTCCAGAATGACGCTCTGATTCGGACGAGGATGCTAGAGAGCGCACAGACTCTACGTGAATGGGTAGCTGACGCCCTCGACGAATGAGCCATCTATCTTGTCGGCGTGCCCCGTGCGAGACGTGTTGCTGTGCTTGCCTTGGTCATATTTTGGGTAGTCTCTCCCCCCAACCGTAATTCGCTACACACCCTAGAGGTAATGCATGAAGTCCCTTTCTTGTGACATTTGTGAGTTGATTTTCTCCGCCGAAACATTCGAGCAGTGGTTCGACCAAATGAAACAGCACTACATATCTGATCATGCGGACGTGATGGCGAATAATGCCGGCAAGTCGAAAGAGGAAGGCTTGAAATGGATGGCTGAGATGAAGGCGAAGTTTGAAGCTCTATAGGCTTATCGGAGATCTGCGCTTCGCTCGGATATAGGATTGGTCTCGTTTCGACGACATCAGCGTTCTTGCCCGGTCTGGCGCTGCTATCTACTTTGCTCGGAATCATCGAACAACCGTCTGCCCATGCGTACGCTACTAGCCCTTCTCACCGCGATTCTGTTCGCTACCAACGCTGCTTTCGCGCAAACCACGTGTACCGACGACGTCTCCACTATCGATAGCATCATTCAGGCCTACTACGAGGTCATTTCAGGCCCGGAAGGCGAGGCATCCGACGCTGATCGTGACCGCTGCCTGCATCATCCAGACGCGTGGGTAGCCATTGCTGGCATGAATGACGAGGGCGCGCCGAGTGTTAATGTGATCACGCTGGACGATTATCACGGAGCCAACGAACCTCGCCAGCAAGGATTCTGGGAATGGGAAACGGATAGAGAAATACGCAGATCGGGCAACATGGTGCACGTGTGGAGCAGTTACGCGTCAGCGCGAACGGAAGATGGTGAACCCTTCGTCACGGGCATCAACAGTATTACGCTGTTCAGCGACGGCGAACGCTGGTGGATCATGGGCTGGATGTTTGATACATCAGCTGAATGATTGACCGAAATATTATGTCGGGCTGATAAACCAGCCGAACATACATTGTCGCAAACGCAGAACCAGAAGCAGACTAGTCCGAGAAGCACGACGGCGTGGGCTTCGACAGGATCTCATGATATATGTGCCCCGCGAAAACACTGACGAATAGCCATCACACCCACCTTCATAACGAGGAGAAGCAACCATGTCCTACCTAATCACCCACTTTTTCGAAGGCGGCACCCAGAAGCAGTACGACGCGATCATCGCCAAGGCCCATCCGTCTGATGGCACCTTGCCCCCGGGGCAGCTCCACCACTTCGCCGGTCCGACCAAGGACGGCTTCCTCGTCGTGGCGCTGTGGGACAGGAAGGAGTCGAACGACGCCTTTCAGCAGGCGCTCTTCCCGATCATCGGAGAACTCGAGGACGGCCCGCCGCCGCCGCAGGAGCGGACGGCCCAAGTCACCAACCAGGTGAGTTCCTAACCTGGTACCTCGGGATCGGAATTCATTTGGGGTGTGATTCAACGTCTGATCAGGCCTTTGAGGTCACTCAGGTCGTGGAACACCATAACGTTGTTCCACGACCGCGAACGCTGGCGGATCATGGGCTGGATGCCTGATACATCAGCTGAATAGTGCCCCGACGACTTTTCTAATCGGTCCACCTTGCATCAGGATGCGTTACGGAGAGGGTCCGCAACGCTCCCAATAGGCAGAAGTGGCGGGCGATCTGTCCCGCGGAATTCGAACTCCCAAACGGAAGCGCATTTCGTGCGAAGCGCTCGTTCCGACTTCGGCCATCCAAGATCATTTAACTCGACGCTAGTCCTCTCTTTCGAGTTCTTACGTCCACCTCCTGGGTTTTCTAGTCACATTAGATAGAACCGTTGGGATCCGTCCAACGTCGGGTTGGTTGTACGGCCCCTTTGCGTCTTTCCATTCTAGGTAATACTGACTTGGTTACAACATTGCTCACCCTTGCAGCTGGAGGAATCCTGCTCATGGGAGGAGCTTCAGTGCTTGTCGCAGGTGCCGCTTCGCTGGCGCTCCGCATGGGACTCACTCCGCTCCTCGTCGGTCTCACAGTGGTCGCATTTGGGACGAGCACACCCGAACTCGCAGTAAGTGTTGAAGCTGCTGTCCACGGTGCCGGCGGAATCGCAGTGGGCAATGTCGTGGGCTCGAACATCGTAAACATAGGGCTGATCCTAGCCCTCGCCGCGCTCATCAAGCCCATTGCGACTGAGCGCGCCATGCTCCGGCGTGATCTCCCACTAATGTTGGGCGCTTCAGTCTTAGGAGCGGTGCTGCTGCTGGACGGACAACTGGCGCGACTGGAGGGGGCTCTCCTTGTCACGCTGCTCGTTGTCTACGTCGCGTGGAGCGTCCGGCAGTCGCGGTCCGAAGCAGCCGAAGTGGAAATCCCAGTCGGAAATGTCCCGTCCTCCTTCTCATGGCTGAACGTCCTGTTCATTGTCGCTGGGCTGATCGGACTCGTTTTCGGCGCTCGGTGGCTTGTCAGTGCGGCTGTTGTGCTAGCGCAGGCTGGCGGAGTCTCGAACGCCGTGATCGGACTAACCGTCGTAGCCATTGGGACGAGCCTACCCGAGCTGGCTACCAGCACCGTGGCTTCCCTTCGAGGTGAGAGCGCCATTGCGGTCGGCAACGTCGTCGGCTCAAACCTGTTTAATATCCTCGGCGTGCTCGGCATGGCAGCCCTGGTAAATCCGGTAACGGCGCCGGGGCTTCGCTTGGAAGACGTGGTCGTGATGCTCATTTTCGCCGCTGTGCTTGTGCCGATGATGTGGACCGGCCTGCGCATCGGTCGACGGGAGGCCTGCGTACTCCTCGTGGGTTACGCAGCGTATATAGCCTTCCTCGCCAGCTCTCACGGGTAAACCCACGCTTCTCCCGTCTACTATTCCGACAACGGCGATGTATGTGGGGAGTGACTAGTTACCCAACCGTCGCATGGTCCCCGATGTTGAGCGTGCCCGCGAACTCACGGACCTCGGCATTGTGACCGACGACTGAATCGTCCAACGTTGAGTCTGAGATGTTAGCACCTTCGAAAACGATGCTGTTCGTGATCGTGGAGACGACGATTTCAGCCCCTGCTTCGATTGCGACATTGGGTCCAATCTCGGAATTTCGGACCACCGCGCCCTCCGCGAGGAACACGGGTTCATGAATCGTGGAGTTCTCTACTCGGCCAAGGATTTCATGTTCTCCCTCCTTGGCGAGGACAATCGCGGAAGTCTCCTTTAGTGCAGGGATCGTCCCACAATCAAGCCACTCGCTCACCGCAGATGTTGTAAACGCGAGGCCATCTTTCAGCATCCGGTCTAGCGCATCAGTGAGCTGGAATTCGCCGTGGCCTGTGATGTTGTTGTCAATCAAGTGATCAATCGCCCGTCGCAAGATGGCACCATCTTTCACGTAGTAAATGCCGATGATGGCTTCGTTGGAAATCGGTTCAGACGGCTTCTCGACGAAGTCGGTGATTCGATCGCCATCTTTGACAACAACGCCGAAGCGACGCGGGTCGTCAACGTGCTTCACCCATATCACTGCGTCGGCGCTCAAATCTGGCGTCTCATCCATGTAAAAAAGTGTATCGGCGAAAACGACGACGCACTCTCCCACCAGATGATCACCCGCCTGAACGACTGCATGGGCTGTTCCGAGGGCCTTCTCCTGCACGCCGAAATCGGCCGTCATCCCGAAACGCGAGCAGATTTCAGTGAGTTGTTCGCGGACGTCGTCGCCGAAATCAGGACCGAGGATAAAGACGGCCTCGTCAAGTTTACGCGGAAGTGCACCGGCGAAGGTTGCAACGATTCGCTCAACCATTGAGCGCCCTGCTACGGGCAGAAGAGGCTTGGGAGTAACGTGTGTGTGCGGACGAAGGCGGGTGCCGCGACCTGCCATCGGGACGATAAGCTTCATTTCGATCAGTCGAAGTGGATGAGATGAGGGCCCGTGAGAATACGCACGTCCGACTAGCGCCGAGTGCAGTTACGTTGTAGGTTTTGAAAGCGGCTTTGAGAGTACCCTCATGCTGTGCTTCAGTTGTGTGGCTGGCCCTACGCTTCTGTCCACCGTTTGAACCATTCCAAATCCGAAAAGGCTCTGGGGGAGCACAATGCGGCCTATTCGCTTAGCTTGGAACGGATCTTGAAAGTCCACACGCCGCGTATCACAAGTGTTCGTCTTCAGCCTACTGCTCGTTCGAACACCATCTCTTCTGCCATCCACCCTCTCACGTCATGAAACTTTTTCGATTCCCTGCCGCCACCTTAGTAATGGCTGCGCTTCTTGCCCTTACGCTGCCCCAGGCAGGCTGTGGCCTTAGTAAAACAGCACAAGGTGCCGGAGCTGGTGCCGGAGCTGGCGCCATCGTTGGCGGCGTCATTGGTCGCGCGACTGGTTCGACCGCACGTGGTGCCATTATTGGTGCAGCCGTTGGTGGTACCGCTGGTGCCATCATAGGCCGCCAAATGGACAACCAGGCTGAAGAGCTCGAACAAGAGCTTGAGAATGCTAGGGTCGAACGCGTATCCGATCCCGAGACCGGTGCCGAAGGCATCGCAATCGTTTTTGACAACGCGCTTCTCTTCGATCTCAACAGTTCAACGCTTCGAACGGGTGTGCGCGCCGACCTTGCAGATCTTGCTGCGAGTCTCCGCCAGTATCCCGGCCATGATGCGGTCATAGTTGGTCACGCATCCAGCGATGGTTCTGCTGGGCACAACCAGACGTTGTCTGAGAACCGCGCCGCATCCGTTTCGAGCTACCTCGTCTCACTCGGAATCCGATCGAGCCGCCTCGCTACAGTAGGTATGGGTGAGAACGACCCGATCGCCGACAACAGCACGCAGGCTGGCCGTGAAGCCAACCGTCGCGTTGAGATTTCCATTTACGCCAGCGAATCCTATCGCCAGCAGATGGAAGATGAGTACGGCGGTTGATCGCACAAGCGCTTTGACGCTCTCTTGAGCCTCTCAGCCTATCTTTGGGCTCCTCGCGGAAGCGGGGAGCCCTTTTTTGTGTTTCGGCCTTCCATGCATACGAACGAAAGAACGACGAAAGAAACGCCCTTTCACGCAGACAAGAATATGTCTTCCGAGGAAATGGTACTGTGGCAGCACGCCCGCATTAAAGACACGTGGCGGGTTTTTCGCATCATGGGCGAGTTCGTCGAAGGCTTTGAACGGATGTCCGACATCGGTCCGAGCGTTTCGGTATTTGGGTCAGCGCGCACCAAACCTGGTGATCCTTATTACCAGATGGGCGTCGACGTTGCAAAGGAACTCGTCTCCCACGGCTTTGCGGTCATTACAGGAGGTGGACCCGGAATCATGGAGGCTGCCAATAAAGGCGCGCAGGAGGCTGGTGGAGCGTCCGTCGGGCTTAACATCGTCCTTCCGCATGAGCAACGGGCAAACGCCTACGTCGATCCAGATAAAGTGATTGACTTCGATTTTTTCTTTGCCCGTAAAACGATGTTCGTGAAGTACGCCCAAGGCTATATCGTTCTGCCAGGTGGGTTCGGGACAATGGATGAGCTATTCGAGTCGCTCACGTTAATCCAAACTGGTAAGACCGCACGCTTTCCTGTCATCCTTATGGGCAAAGAGTTTTGGTCGGGACTGGTGGATTGGCTTCGTGATAAAATGCTGGTGGTGGGCAACATCTCAGAGCCTGACCTTGACCTCTTTCACATCACCGACGACCCTACGGAAGCTGTAAACGTTATTGAGAAGTTCTGCCGAGAAACCGGCGTAGCCCCCAATTTTTGACCTGTTTGGATAAACCAGCGTTGTACTTTCTCGGCCACGGTTCCTCGTAGATTCGTCTTCGTTCTGCACCACGGACATCATTATTTGTGCACTGAATCACCAGTTTGACGCATCGTCTGTATCGGCACGGTCTCTGTAGTAGTTGGCCATGTGCACGGAAAGACTCGCCGAGCACATACAGTACTCCTCTCCAGTTCCTACTTCATATCAAGAAACATGATGACCCTACACCTCTCTTCTCGCGCTGTAGTCCTTTGCACCATTGCGCTGCTTGTCTTCGCATCGAATAGCGCAGTCGCCCAGGACGACACGATGGTGCCCGATACTATCGGTGTCCCTGTTCCCGGCAACGATGCACGCGAGGCTTTCAATGAAGGCAACGCACTACTCCGAGGCGGCGACAACGAAGGAGCGCTGGCGAAGTTCGAAGCCGGCCTCCGGATGGACCCCAGAAGCGCCCGCAATGCATACGGAAAGGCACTTGCACTCGCCCAACTCGACCGCGAAGACGATGCGTCTGTAGCGTTTGAGAATGCCATCCAACTTGCGAGTGCCGCAAATGATAGTGAGACCGCGTCTGCTGCACGCCGTGCTCTCGGCACCATTTCCTACCGAAACGCCGTTGGTTTGCTTCAGGCCTTTCCGCTTCCAGCTGATGCTGCGCAATCTGCCCTGCCTCTGCTTCAGAAAGCCGACGAGGGGGATCTTGGGCAAGCTATGCTCCCATATCAGTTTGCCCGCGTCTACAACGCGCTTGAGCAGTACGAGGAAGCCGAGCGGTATGCCATGGATGCAGTCGACAACCGAGACCAAAGTGCCGCTGACAACTCTGCGCTCTACTACGAACTCGGTCTTGCTCGCATGGGTGCCGGGAACACGACTGGAGCCATTGAAGCGTTTGAGCTTGCCAAGAATGGCACATGGGCTGGATGGGCTGAGCACCAGATCACCCAAATTAATTCGGCCGCAGACGAGTCGGGCGAGGCATCTGGATCCGGTTCGCTAACCGGCGGAAATTAGAACCCGCCAACACTATCACTTCCTTTGAAGCCGTGTCGGATCGTCCGGGGCGGCTTCGCTGGTTTTGAGGAATTGGAGTTTAGACAGTGTGCCTGCTTCCCAACCACAGTAAAGCAATGAGAAGAACCACCGGTACGACGATGCTGGCGATCGGCATCCACTCCAGGCCAATGCCATGATTATGCTCTGGGCCAAGGACAAGTGCGAGGATGTTCATCATTGAGGTCATGTGTGTGAGGATATCTTTGCAGCTCCCGTTTGCTTCGCAAGCTACTCCGAACTCTGATGGCCGTTTCCGCATCTGCTTTAATCAGTCCGTCCTCCATGATTGCCGATGATGTGACGGTGGGACATTTCTCGGTGATAGGAGCTCAGGTCCAGATCGGCACGCTGTCCCAGATCGGCCACCACGTCGTCATTCATGAGGGCACGGTTGTCGGCGATGGCGTGCGAATTGATGACCACGCTGTCCTTGGAAAACAACCGATGCGGGCTGCCCGGAGTACCACAACTAGCGAAGCCGTGCTTCCTCCTGCACAGATTGGGAATAACTCGATTATAGGCACAGGCGCCGTTTTGTACGTAGGCTGCGTGATCGGCGAACGCGTGCTTGCTGCCGACTATGCGACAGTCCGAGAGAGGGTAAACGTGGGCGATGAGACCATTGTGGGGCGCGGCGTGGCCATCGAAAATGACAGCTCGGTTGGCGCACGATGCAAACTGGAGACAAACGCTTATATATGTGCCTACACGTCAATCGGCGACGATGTATTTATTGCACCGGGAGTTCTAACCAGCAACGACAACTTCATGGGGCGGACTGAGGAACGTAAGACGCAATTCGGAGGGCCCACAATTCGAAATGGAGCACGTCTTGGTGTAGGTGCCGTGGTTCTGCCCGGAAAAGAAATCCCAAGCGAAGCTGTCATTGCAGCGGGCGCGGTTCTTACGCGAGATGCAGATGCCGGGCAGATACATCAAGGTGTGCCAGCGCGGGCGGTGCGAAAAGTCCCTCCCAATCAGCTTCTGGATTCGAACGAGTGATCGCAGCGGACAGAGCTGGAAACGCTGGTTGAGTACCTTCGCACAGTAGCAATAAACATTATGATGGACATCAAAATGGTCGACCTGCATGCGCAGGTTGAGGAACTACGAGGCGAAGTCGATACGGCAATTGCGGCCGTGCTCGAAAGTGGCGCTTTCGTTCGTGGGCCGTTCGTCGGGCAGTTTGAACAAGAACTCGGCGCTTTTTACGATGGTGCACACGCCCTCGGTGTTGGAAACGGCACCGATGCATTGCAGCTCGCGTTCATGGCAACCGGAATCGGCCCCGGCGACGAAGTGATCGTGCCTGCGTTCACAATCTTCGCGACAGCGGAGGCAGCCTCGCTTCTCGGTGCAAAGCCCGTGTTCGTCGACATCGATCAAGCTACGTTCAACATGAACCCAGCCTTGGTTGAGGCCACAATCACGGATCGGACGAAAGCCATCGTGCCCGTGCATCTCTACGGGCAGTCGGCTGATATGGACCCGTTACTTGAAATCGCTAAAGAACATGGTCTGGCGATTATCGAGGATGCCGCACAGGCCATCGGAGCCACGTATAAAGGCCAGATTGTTGGGACGATCGGAAATATTGGATGCTTGTCATTCTATCCAACGAAGAACCTCGGTGCGTACGGCGATGGAGGCGCGTGCCTCTCATCCGATGACGTGCTCGCAGCTCGCCTTCGGAAGCTGGCAAATCATGGCGCGGACAGGAAGTACTTCAATACGGATCTGGGAATCAACAGCCGCCTGGATGCAATTCAGGCTGCCATCCTCTCTGTAAAGCTACCGCACTTGCAAAAGTGGATGACCGCACGAAAATGGGCAGCGGATCTTTACGACGATGTCCTGACCAACTTAGACGTTATCACGATCCCGCCCCGTTCCGACTACGCCGATCATGTATTCCACCAGTACACGGTTCGTGTTTCTGAGAATATGCGTGACGATCTGGCCGCCCACTTGAAGGCCCACGGCGTCCCCACCATGGTTTACTATCCGGTGCCGCTTCACCGCCTTCCGGTCTTTGAGGAGCTTGGTCATGCGGATGGTGCCTTCCCTCAAGCTGAACGAGCGAGCCGTGAAGTGCTTTCGCTTCCAATGCATCCATATCTGACTGAAGAGCAGATCCACTATGTTGCTGAAACGGTGGCCTCGTTTTCTGTCGAACCGATCTCGACTGCCTCCTAACCTCGAATGCACTGTAGATGTCTTCAGACCTATCGCCCATAATCCGAATCGCGCAGATTGGCGTGGGGTACTGGGGACGCAATTTGTTGCGCAACTTCGCAGCCCTTCCGAATGCTGAGGTTGTTTTGGTGTGCGACACTGATGCAGAAGCCAACGCTGCAGCAGCGTCCAATCATCCGGAAGTCCGAACAACGCGCGACATTCAAGACGTGCTTGAGGATGATTCAATTGGCGCCGTCGTTGTAGCCACCGAGACGCCCCAACATTTCGTGATGGCGGAGGCTGCGCTTCGAGCGGGCAAGCACGTTTTTGTCGAGAAGCCCCTCGCCCAGACCCTCGAGCAAGCGGAACGCCTCGTAGCTCTGGCAGAGGAAATGGATCTGCGGTTGATGGTCGGCCATCTCCTTCTCTACCACCCTGCGTTTCGCCACGTAGAGGAACTCATCAAACAAGGCGAATTGGGTGAGATCCGTTATCTCTACAGTACTCGCGTTAACCTGGGCATCGTGCGGCAGCGAGAGAATGCGTTTGAAAGCCTAGCTCCGCACGATTTGTCTGTAGCTCTTGCCTACGTCGACAGCGAGCCTATTGGAGTGGCCGCGCAAGGCAGCGCCATTTTGCAGGAGGGCGTTGAGGACGTGGTATTTGCCACGGTCTTTTTTGAGAACGGAGCTTTGGCGCATATCCACTGCTCGTGGCTGGACCCCCACAAGATCCGCAAGACAACAATTGTCGGAAGCAAGCAGATGGCCGTAATCGACGACATGGAGGCGTCCGAAAAAGTTCGCCTGTACGACAAGGGAGCTGAGGTCACGGATTCCTCGGAGTACGCCAATTTTGCGGGTGCAGTGAGCTTCAGATCTGGAAACATTGTTATTCCCAAGATTGAGAGCAGAGAACCTCTTCGTTTGGAATGTGCCGAGTTTATAGCGTCCATCATTGAGCGGCGCGCGCCAAGAACCGATGGCAAGAGCGGTCTTGCTGTCGTGCGACTTCTGCAGGCAGCGCAGAATTCGTTGGATGCGGGCGGATCCCGCGTCGAGGTCTAGGCGGACTCCCACGCGTTTGGTATTCTGGCAAGCAACACTAGACGACGCTGATGAACCTCCACAAATTCGCCGCTGGAGCTCTGCTTCTTCTGCTCTGCGTACCGTCCAGCGCTCAAGTAGACGGCCTTTTGCAGATCAATAGTTCGCTCCAGCTTTTTCTGGAACGGCA
>JBBKWZ010000094.1:0-9005 GCA_037969195.1 Rubricoccaceae bacterium
GCCGGTGAACACCACTCTCAGCTTTGAGATAGCCAAATGCAAGGTTCCCCGCGATGCGAAGCGTGGCGCTTTTGATTCCGGCCCCTTCGCCCTCCTGCCGTTCCAAGAGAGATACATCCCAGCCCTGTTGCTCGCCATATCGCGTGTACATCCGCAAAAGCATTTCGGCCCAATCCTGCGCTTCCGTTCCTCCCGCACCCGGGTTGATGTTTACGATAGCGTCGCGGTGATCGTCCTCACCAGAGAGCATTCCCCGCAATTCGATGGCGTCAACCTCCCGCTCAAGTTGCCGAGCCTCTCTCTCTATTTCCCCGGCCAGATCGGCATCGTCCTCCTCGGCCTGGAGTTCCTGGAGCGTCAGGATGTCGTCGCGGCGGCGCGCGAGCGATTCATACGCATCTACCCAGTTTTTCTGTAGTGATACCTCCTTCTCGGTTTCCTGCGCCGACTCCGGGTTGTCCCAGAACGACGGGTCGAGACGCAACTTCTCAAGTTCGGCCAACCGTTCTCTGCGCCCCGCAATGTCGAGGTAGGTTTCGAGCGCAGTTACACGCTCCAAGAGGTCGTCCATGGGGGAGGGCAAATGATTGAGGCCGGAAAGATACCTCGCGGTGGAAGCCGCTCAAGAACCTTCTGGTTTCAGTCAAGCAAGCGGTCGTACTCCACGGCCCGCTTCAAAAGCCCTACGAGTTTCTTCTTTGGGATGCTCTCAAAAGACGTCACTTTGACGTGACGCATTCTCTTCCCCGTGCCCTCCATCAATCCATCGGGGTCCTCAAGATGGGCGCCCTTGCACACCCCGAACGTTGCATACTTGCTATGGCAGACGAGGTAGATAACGTGGTCTTTGCCGACGAACCAGGGGGCCGACCACATGATTCGTTCAGTCAAATGGGGGGCGTTGGCAAAAATTAGTTGGCGCAACTCCGCGAGAATCGTGGACTGTGGAGTCGGCAGACGGTCAAGCCACTCTTCAACGGTTTCGCCCTTCTTGACTTTAAAGTCCATGCTCATAGGTTCCTACTGCCCAATTTGCGTCCCGCTTGCTCTGCCGCGAATCTGCCGGAGAGATGCCCGGAGGGCCTCCTTAACATCGTCGTCACTTTCGACCTCAAGCTGCTCTTCCAAGGGTGAAATGTCCTCGTCGACGCCGAGGCGCCCGAGGCCACGAGCAGAGTGCAATCGCACTTGCTGAAGGCGGTCGCCCAGGTTTCCTCGAAGGGCTTCCCTTGCTGCCCCTCGAAGTCCGATATCCCCAAGCGCAAGTGGGGCGAGGGCTTCAGTAGCGGCGATGCGCGTGTCATCTGGATTGTTCGGATTCGATCGTTCTATGAGGTATTCCCCTCCCTCTTCGATATTCAGGACTTCGATGGCTCGGATCAAAGCTCCTTCAACGGCGCCGTTCCACGAGTTCAAGGCGTAGAGGTCGTCAGCTTGATACGCGTCCGGTGCTTTGTCTGGAAAGCGTCCAGCGAACAAACGGATGGCCTCGGCTACGACTAGATACGACGGATCCGAAAGTGCTTCCCGCAGGACAGCCTCCAGCAAACCGGCGTTTGCCATAGCCCCAAGTACGTTGATCGCTGTTCTTCGAACCGCTGCGTCCTCGTCACGTGCAGTTCGAGCAAGAGCTTCGGCTACGCCCGGCGAGCGCAGGTACTGCGCCAGTGCCTCCGCTGCGCGACGGCGAACGAGCGGATGCGTGTCACCTAACGCGCCGACGAGGGCTTCGCGAACGACTGGACTGTCAGCTCGCTCCGAGAGTGCTACCAGGGCGTCGTATCGGCCTGCCATTTCATCATCCATTGCGATCATGGCCACGAGTTCTGCGACCGGCATCGTCAATTCAATATCTGCGAGCAACCAATTGCCTTCGTCAAACCGGACGAACGTTGGTTGGGCGGGCACAGTAAATCGAAAGGTCGTGTCAGCGGAAGCCACGCGAAGCCGACGGAGTTCTTGCGTAGCGTCTGGGTAGTTCAACTCCACATTAAAATCGAACGCAAAGACGGGCTCCTCACTGCGGTTCTGCGTCTGCGTAACCTGAATCGTATAGAGGTTGGACCCCGGGAAGTAGGCCTGCTCTACATCCAGAACCGGATGTCCTGGATTGTAGAACCACTGGCTGAAAAACCGCCGCAAACTTCGACCCGAAACGGCCTCCATTGCATCTCGCAGGTCGTCCACCTCAACGGATTGGCCTGCGTTGTCAGTCAGAAATTTCTGCAGACCACGTCGCCACATTTCGTCGCCCAGCTCGAAGCGCAACTGGTTGAGTACTTGCCCGCCTTTCTGATAAGTGTGCCGATCAAACATCTGCCCTTCCTGGGCATAGCCGTACCACACGATAGGTCGGCGGAGGCTCTCAGCTTGTTCGAAGTACGCGATACGATCCTCAATGCCATGCGCTTGCGCTTCGTCACGTCCAAACGCGGCCTCCAAGTAAATCTCCTCCATATATGAGGCGAAGCTCTCGTTTATGGCGAGGTTCGCCCAGTCTTTGGCCGTTGCCAGGTCGCCAAACCACTGGTGCGCTAGTTCGTGGGCGATGAGGTCGCGGGCATTGTAGTCCAGATATCCACGTTCGTCGGTTTGGACGCGCTCGGTGAGGATGGTGAGCGTGGTGTTCTCCATCCCTCCCGCCGTGAAGTCACGCACAATCGCTTGCTTGTAGTTCGCCCATGGATAGCGCACACCGGTTTCCTGCTCGTAAATACGAATCATCTCCGGCGTTTCGCCGAAGATGCGTGGTGCATCCATTGCGTTCTCGGGTTCCAAGATGTAGAGAAGAGGCACGGTCGAGCTGTCGGCACGCACATACACGTCCTCCACGGCCGCGAAGTCACCAACGACAAAGGCAGCCAGATACGACGACGTCGGCAGAGACTCCAACACCCAGCGATCTCGGCGCATGCCTGCACCCACTGTAGCCGATTCCACCATCTCGCCATTCCCGAACGTCTTCATGTCTTCCGGTACGGTCAGGGCGATGTCGAACGTCTGTTTGTCGTCAGGGTAGTCCCACGTCGGAAACCAGCGATGATTGTCCTCGGTCTGGCCCTGCGTCCACAGCTGCGTTGGGCGGAAGGGATCGTCTCCGACAGGATCAATGAAGTAAAGTCCGTAGCCGGAGAACGAAAGGCCGCTCTGCCCACTGGTTTCCATCGGATGCGCCGTGTAATCAATGCGCACGCGCAGGGCCTCATCAAACACAAGCGGGCGAGATGGCGTAATGGTTAGTCGGCTACCGTCGTAGGAGTACGTGACGGGCAACGCGCCTCGGCCCGTTTCCAGAAGAGACTCCACTTCGCGGATCTCCATCCCCACGGCGTGCAGGTAGAAGGATTCGAGTCCGTCGCTAAGGCTGATCACGCGGACCTCGGCAGTGCCCTGCACAGCCTTGTCTTCGAAATCGAACGTCAGATCCAGGACCGTCGAGAACATATCCACCGACCGAGGCGGCGCAACGTCGGGCGTTGGGCGCGATGGCTGGATATACGTGACCCTGGCCCGCCGTACTTCGACATCCAACGAGTCGCTCTGGACGTCCGGCGGACGGTCAACCTCGGTCACCTCGTATACGCGGCGGGTTGGCGCGCAGGCGGACAGTCCAATTAGAAACAAAAGCGCGAAGGGCGCGGGGCGGAAGATCACTGAGTTGCAGGCAATTGATGGGGATTGGGGCAAACGTACGCAGCCTCGAACCGATTGCATCACTTTGATCGCAAACAGGACGACGTCGACGATGAACCGTTGCTGCTAGCCGTCCGCCCGCACACGCTCTGCAAACCGCCCAATGCGCGCTACCGCTTCCGTCACGTTCTCCAGTGAGTTCGCATACGAACAACGCAGATAGCCCGCTCCGCTCGGCCCGAACGCATCGCCGGGCACACAAGCCACGTGTTCATCTTGCAAGAGGCGCTGGGCAAAGTCTTCAGACGACAATCCCGTTGACGTGATGTCGGGAAAAGCGTAGAAGGCACCTTCTGGTTCAAACGTTGGCAGGCCGGCTGCATTCAAACCATCAACTATCACACGGCGACGTGCGTCGTATGCCTGGCGCATTCGCTCCACATCTTCCTGGGCCTCGCGGATGCCTGCCAACGCTCCCCACTGCCCCATCGTCGGCGCGCTCATGACGACATACTGGTGCGCCTTGTACATCTGGTCCAGGATCGGTTTCGGCGCGCACGCAAAGCCGATCCGCCAGCCCGTCATCGCGTAACCCTTGGAGAACCCGTTGAGCATGATCGTCCGGTCCCACAATCCATCGATGCTTGGGATGCACGTGTGTCCCGCCTCGTACGCCTCACCGTACACCAGCCGGTCATAAATCTCATCCGAAAGCACAAAGAGGTCATTCTTTATGACCACCTCGGCAATCTCTTCGAGCGTTTCGCGACGGAGCACGGCACCCGTCGGGTTGTTCGGGTAGCCAAGAAAAAGCAGTTTTGTCTTGTCCGTGATGCGGGCTTCAATATCCTCAGCCGTCACCTGAAAGTCGTTCTCGGCCCGTGTAGGCACCCATACCACCTTCCCGCCGGCAAACTGCGCCGACGGCCCATAGCTCACAAAGCATGGCTCCGGGATCAGTACCTCATCGCCCGGATCGATCAGTGCGAGCATTGAAATCATCATGGCCTCACTCGCGCCGATGGTGATGATGATTTCACTGGCCGGATTGTAGTCGACGCCATACAGACGACTCATCTCACCAGAGATCGCCTCGCGGAGTTCAATCAGGCCAAGATTTGCGGTGTAGCCAGTCTTTCCTGCTTCCAGCGAAGCCACAGCCGCATCAAGAATTGGTCTCGGCGAAACGAAGTCGGGTTCGCCGATTCCCAGGGAGATCACGTCCTCCATTGTGGCGGCGATCTCAAAAAAACGCCGGATGCCCGATGGTGCTACTGTTCGGATACGTTCGGAAAGACGCTCTGCAAGGCGCTCGGCAGTTGACGTGGCGGTTTCCATGAAGGCTGGATTCGGAATGGGGAAGGCCGATTTCGGCGCGAACCGAGGTGGTAAGTTAGATACAGTTCCACTCCTGGACCGGAGGGGCTAGGGGTGGTTGACCGAAAGAGCAAAAGAGCCAATCCTGATCTACCCCTTCCCGATCGATACCACGATTCCAAACAGCAATTCCAAAATCCCCATACGATGACAGAAGTCCTGAACGGCACTGCAACTGAAGTCCAGACCTACCAGAATTACATCAACGGCGAGTGGCGTGACGCCGCCTCCGGCGAAACTTTTGAGAGTCGCAACCCGGCGCGCACGTCCGATGTGATTGGCAACTTCCCTTCTTCTTCAGCAGAAGATGTGGCCGCAGCTGTTGAAGCCGCAAAGGAAGCGTTCAAAACATGGCGTCTGATGCCCGCTCCAAAGCGAGGCGAAATCCTTAAGCGCGTCGGCGACATTATGACGGAGCGCAAGGATGAAATGTCACGCGCGATGACTCGCGAAATGGGCAAGCCGTTCTTTGAAACAAAGGGCGATGTGCAAGAGGCCATCGACACGGCGTACTACGCGATGACGATGGGACGCCAGCTCTTTGGCCACACCGTGCCCAGCGAGATGAACGACAAGTTCAACATGACAGTCCGCCGACCAATAGGTGTCTGCGGCCTGATTTCGGCGTGGAACTTTCCCGTCGCCGTTCCGACCTGGAAAATGTTTCCGGCCATCCTGAGCGGCAACACCGTTGTGTTCAAACCTTCCGAAGATGCTCCACACAGCGGAATGCTCCTTGTGAAGGTGATGGAAGACGCGGGAGTCCCGAAAGGTGTTGTGAACCTCGTCCAGGGCGCAGGTCCAACCGGTCAAGCCATTGTTAGACACCCCGACGTGGCTGCCATTTCGTTTACCGGCTCTTCGGAGACGGGTTCGAAAATCGCCGCAACAGCGGCGGCTCGGCACGCACGGATTTCGTTGGAGATGGGTGGGAAGAACCCGGCCATCGTGATGGAAGACGCGGACCTTGACCTTGCGATGGAAGGCATGATCTGGGGCGCATACGGCACCACCGGCCAGCGCTGTACGGCCACGAGCCGCCTGATCGTCCACGAGGACGTACACGACGAAATGGTGGAGCGCATCATCGCAAAGGCATCAACGCTCAAGCTCGGCTACGGCAACGACGACAACACTGAGATGGGGCCGCTGATCAACCAAAAAGCGCTCGACAAGGTGACGTCCTATATGGATGTCGCTCGCGCTGACGGAGCAACCATCGCCATGGGCGGTGAACGCGCAACGGGTGCCGGATTAGAAGAGGGCTTCTTCTTCCAGCCAACGCTATTCACCAACGTCACGCGCAATATGCGGGTTGCCCGGGAAGAAATCTTCGGCCCTGTGCTCTCCGTGATCAAGGTGAAGAGCTTCGACGAAGCGATTTCCGTTGCCAACGATATCGAATACGGCTTGTCTTCAGCCGTCTACACGAAGGACGTCACACGCGCCTTCAAAGCCATGCGCGATATCGACGCGGGGATTACGTATATCAACGGCCCAACGATTGGCGCGGAAGCCCACATGAGCTTCGGTGGCGTGAAAGCCACTGGAAACGGCCATCGCGAAGGCGGTTGGGAGGTCTACGATTTCTACACGGAGACCAAGACTGTCTACGTCGATTTCTCCGGCGGCCTCCAGCGTGCGCAGATTGACAACTACGACGACTGAGTCGTTCCAAATGCTCTCGGCACCGGCATATCCGCCATTGTGCGCAATCCCGGCTTTGCGCCCATCACAAGCGGAGCCATGTTAACTAGCAACGCGCACGTTGCAGTGTCCCCAAAAATGCCGCCACGAACGACTAGATCGATTGGTGGATCGCCGTCGACAAGTACTGCGTCGCGGGCGTCCTCGGCACCGACAAACATTTTGAGGTCGAGCGTTAGGGCGGTTCTCCCTGCAACGACTCCCTTCGCTCGGTGGTGAATACCGGCAACCTCGCCTGCTCGGACGGATAAGAACGTCGTCACGATCTCGCAGTCTGCAAGGACAGGGTTCAGGTTTTCTGAGATCGCGTCCAGTTGCCACCCGAGACCGTTGGCAAGCAAGCGCATCGATTCTACCAACCCGATATGGCCGAACGTGCCGGACTCTGCCTTTTCCCGAAACGCGGCTTCAGTCATGCCAGCACCGACCTTTCGTTGAAGTGGTAACCGCCGTTGGCCCGCATCGACGACTCGCTCTACGTGGATCGCGTTAACCATCGCGCATGGAGCCGTCGCAGCGAGCGCGAGTGTATCCATTGCAAAGCCAGGGTTCACCCCAGTTCCAAGCACTACACGCCCAGCAGCCTGCGCAGCGTCGTCTATTCGCTCAGCTAGCTCCGGATGCCTGTCGAACGGAAAAGCCAGCTCCTCGGTCGACGAAACGACGTGCGCCCCGGCCGATAGGCAGGTTTCGAGTTGATCGGCAACGCTAGGCAGAAATGAGCCTGTTGTGTGGAGGACGATATCCGGTTGGACCTCTCTAAGCAAGCTCTCCGCGTTGGACGAAACGACAACACCAGTCGATTTGGCAATATCAAGAAGCTCTCCTACATCCCGGCCGGTCTTTTCCAGGTCGATATCGATCGCCCCAACAAGTTCGATGACTGTGGCCTTTGAAAGCACAAGGCGAGCCACACCGAGCCCAATCGGACCTAGGCCATACTGAAGGACGCGTACGGGCGAATGAGGCTGCATTTGAAAACTCTCGTTTATCGGAGCCAAAGTACCGTCCTACGGGCTTTTTTTGCCCATCCAAGAAGCCAGCATCAATTTGCTTAGGAAAGCAATTCCGGCCGAATGGGCCTTGCAACTTAGAAACGTGGTTCTTACTCTGTACATAAATGCCACGAGTCTATCGGTGGCGTCTCTACCTCTCACCGCAGCCCTAACAATTATGATCTCCTCATCTACAACTCACAGGTGGCTATTCGCCGTCGTTGCACTGTCTCTTGCTCCTGTTCTGGTCCAGGCACAGGCCCTGCAAATTATTGATAACGGTACCATCGCAACTGGCGCATTCAGTAGCGGCCAGATCGGTGGTGATTGCACTGGCGTGTTCGGCCCTACCTTCACGGGCTTCGAATACAATGGAGAGGGCGGTGATGGTACTGTTCTCTGCGGGTCAGGCTTCCTTCTTGGCACAAGTCCAACAAACGTAATTGGAACAGAGGACAAGTATTTGGGCTCCACTCTTAATTGGGCCGGCGGTGCGTGGAGCAATGTTGCTTCTCCGTTTCCCGATCTGGAAGCAGGACACACAGCGTCTTTCAGCGATCAAGAAGGCGTCGGCATTGATGTCGACTATTCCGTGTTCTACTCGACCGACGACGACACGTATGAGCAGTTCTTTGTTGCTCAGTTCGAGATCACGAATAACTCGGGTGGCCCGTTGGATCTGACTCCAGCGCAATGGATGGACTGGGATATCGATCCATTCGCGACAAATGTAGCTGAGCACGACGGCGCGACCTCCCAATGGGTCGTTGGCAATGGCACCGGCTCCGTGAATACGTATGGAACGGCCGTGCTTCAGACGCCCATGTCTGGAACAACGTGTAATCAGGGCTTCACCCAACCTGACCCGGTTTATTACACCGCGATGACAACCCTCGGCGCCACTCCATGTCCGGCGGGCGATACACGCGGCCCCGTTGGAGCGGGAACGCGCGCTGCTATCCCAAATGGCGGTTCTACCACGGCTCTGTTTTGCATCATCGGAGCTGACGACGCAGCGGATTTTGCTCTTCAGGTGGCTAACTGCCAGGCTGCGGTTATTCCAGTCGAGCTTCTCAACTTCAACGGAGTTCTTAACGGAACTGACTTGAGCCTTACATGGGCGACAGCCAGCGAGACGAACAACGCCGGTTTTGAAGTGCAGGTGGATCGTGGAGCCGGCTATGAAGCTCTTGGCTTCGTGGATGGCCACGGAACGACGACGGAAGCACAACTCTATACCTTCGGTGTAAGCAACCTTACACCAGGTACGCACAGCTTCCGCCTCAAGCAGAT
>JBBKWZ010000095.1:0-32656 GCA_037969195.1 Rubricoccaceae bacterium
AGGCTGCAGCCGAGGCCATGAAGCATGACGGCGTGCGGCCCGAGACCATGACGATGTTCCTCGAGTCATAGTCGGACTTGGCGACGCCTTGTGATGAAACCTCACGTTCGGCAACCACGGGAAGGTGCTCAACCACGGGAATGAACCTCTTCGGCGGAATCGCTTGAAAAGGCACCTCCCGCGAATGGGAGGCAGAGGGCGTGGGGCCAGGGTTGGTTCGGAAATGGAGCGTTCGTGCGTAAGGGTGAGGCTCAGCCCGGGAAAGAGGCGACCTACATGAGTGGCGCACCGCACTCACGACACTCTGCCGCGTTGATGGAATTGCCTTCTGAACACTCCGGGCACTCGGGTTCGTTTGGGCCAAGAGCTAGAACAACCCGCTGAGGTACCGGGCTTTTGACGACTCCTACAGCGTCGTCAAGTTCTTGACCGCAGTAACGACATAAGACTGCGCGGGACTCAAACCGACATCGAACCCCAAAACGAAAGAAACCTCTCTGTTGGGAGGTCTCTGCTGAGTCGTATTCGATTGACCTGTATTGTGGTCTATTCTTAAAATAGTCTAGGCGCGTTTCGCCGCCAGCGGCGGCGAGGGTTTGGCCAAAATTTCCGAACCATAATCCTGAGCTTTGGCATTTTCAAGTTTTTCTTTGGCAGCAAGTTCTATTAAAGAACAGGTGTTATTACTTAATTTACTATTCTTTCTCTTCAAGCTTAGCTGCGGCTTCTGGCGTTGATACGGTTTTGCTCATAAGAAATAATCGGACGATTGCGAGTGCAACCATCCAATACACTAACATCGCCAAAAAAGTCGTCCACTCTAAGACACTGCCTTGTATAGTGGTTCTTGGAAATACTGCAAGAAAAGGAGCGACAAATGGCCATGTTACAGCGTAGATAAAGCTCGTGAACCCCGCTTCAGGATTTGCTCCTGTCAGCTTGAGTACAAAACGGAATGCAAGCAATACCTCAAGGAGTGAAAGAAGATACCACACAAGTTGCGTACCCTTGAATAATGGTTTCGTAGTGGGAGAATTATAAGAATCCATAATTGTGAATGTTAAATGTTAGTAAAAGAGTTATATTAACGTCGCAATGCTCTCACGATGACAATGAGCACAGAAGTGGACCCCCAAAACTGGACAGGTGGCAGAGGTAGATTTTTCTGCGGGAGGGTCATGCTACATTGGCGAGGTTGTCACCTTTGAAGAATACGGTATCAGGAGTTCTTCTGCCAAGGCTGGTGTGCCGTTGAAGACGGTGAGATAGTTCCCGATCTCGCGACGGCCTCACCCACGCTCTAGTACGCTTTGAGGTAGATCTCCTCGTATTTCAGGCTTCGCCAGATGCCATTGCTTCGCAAAGCCTTGGGAGTCGCAATGCCGCCTGCTGGTTGCTTAGACTAGCTTGATCCACTCCTGCATGGAGGCAATTCAATGACAGCAAACACAGTAAGCGGTGGTGCGCCGCACGCGAGTAGCGACACGATGAAGAAGTTAAAGAGGCATTCCGCGCTATCATTAATGATGTCTGTCGTCGGAGTCGTCATTGTGATAATTGTGGGCTACGTAGAAGACGATCCGATTATCCCGCCATTCATCCTGATCGGACTTGGTATGGCGTGGTTTGTCATCACCAGAATCCGAATTGGTCGTTTTCAGAATCGACCTCGGCAGGTGAATGGCCGGGGCGAGGTAAAACCCGCACCGTAACGTTTCGACGTTCACTTCAGCCGGAGTCTGCGAAGGTCGTCAATCACGGGAATGAGCGCCTTCGGCTGAAACGCTCGGAAACGCACATTGCCCGAGTGGGAGGCCGTGGGCGTAGAAGACGCGGAGTTCGCGGTTGTTGCGTACGTGAGGCCGGGTTGCAGTTGTGATGCTCGCAGATATATTGGGTTGGTGACCTATCTGAACCGAAGATCGCTCCAGCGAATCTCTAACCGTCGTGTCAGAGAAGCGCGTAGTCTCGTGCGAGCGGGGCATTTCCCCGGTGCGTATTACCTAGTTGGCTATTCGGTCGAGTGCGCCCTAAAGGCGTGTGTGGCGAGGCAGATAAAGCAGAATGACTTCCCTGACAAGAATATGGTTACCAAGGCACACACACATAATCTTGAACAGCTGGTAAAAGTGGCAGGACTATCACTGGAGTTTCAACATGCCCGTCGATCCAATTCGGATCTCGAACTAAACTGGGCGATAGTAAAGGATTGGTCAGAGACAAGTAGATACGACATTGAAATCACGTCCGCCCAGGCGAAGGACATCCTTTCGGCACTTACGTCGAGGAAAAACGGTGTTCTTACGTGGATAAAGTCCAAATGGTAGAAACCGATCTCTCCAAGGACTTGATTGATGCAGGTGCGGAGCTGATCCGCCGTCTTGATGATGGTGGAATGCAACCCGATGCCGCTTTTTGGTTTTACTTCCGGGACACGAGAGCATGGAAGCTTGTGCTTGCGGAGGTGAAAGTCGGAAAGACTGGGCCAAAAGAAATCTACCGTAATATTCAGAGGACGCTTAATGCCGCCGGAGAGGCACTGCAGCCTCTAGAGCTTGACGACATTGCTTTAGCGAAGCCCGACGCACCGATGGTCGAGCTTCTCCGTCTCGCCATCCGTACAGGCCCAGGAATCGGGGGGGTGCGGTTCACCCAGAATGTTATCAATGGCACATTAATCGAAGATGCGTACATCTACAGGCTCTGGGATGGCCGAAATGGTCCGAAAAAGCAAGAGCACCTTCAGTAATACATCCGTCGGCGCTTAACCTGCAGCGGTTCGGACGGAATCGAACCCCCGACCTCCGGCGTCTTTGGGACAGCCACTTGGCCACCCGCATCATCAATCGCGGGCGACTCGGCTAGGTTCAGTAGCCGCCGCTGAGGAGGGCTTTTCGGGGAAGAATCCTTACCCGACACCTTACCCATTAGAATAACAGCACTACCCAACTACAATATAGAATAGGCTTAGAAAGCCTATCCTTGTGCGCCCGACAGGATTCGAACCTGTGACCTCTGGTACCGGAAACCAACGCTCTATCCAGCTGAGCTACGGGCGCATCGTCTGCACAAGATAGAAATCCGCATGGGGCGGTACAACGCAACTAACCTGCAGTCTGAACGGATTCCGCGTGAACGGGGAGAAAACGGAAGGAGTTTGCGTTTCTTTGGCCTCCACTCCTCGTACCACCGTGCCCGTACGCATTGCCTCTATTGAACCAGGATCGCTCGCCGAAGAACTCGGGTGGCACCCTGGAGACCAGATTGTGGCCGTAAATGGTGATGCGGTCGAGGACGAATTGGATTTTCGCTTCAAGACTGCCGAAGAAGCGTTGGAACTACGCGTTCGCCGCAATGGCGAGCTGGACGTCCAGTACGTCACCAAGGAAATCGACGATCCGTTTGGGGCGGAGCTGGAGGAGTTCCGTATCAAAACCTGCGGCGACGATTGTCTCTTCTGTTTTGTTGATCAGAACCCCGTTGGCCTACGCGACACGCTCTACTTCCGTGACGGCGATTTCCGAATGTCGTTTCTCTACGGCAACTACATCACGGTCACAAACCTTCGCGAGCGCAACTTGCAGCGCATCGTTGAGCAGAAGCTGAGCCCGATGTATATCTCCGTTCACTGCACGGATGACGCGATCCGCCGCAAGATGATGGGGCACCGGACGCAGGATGATCGACTGAGTGAGAAACTGCGGTTTTTCCACGATAACGACATTGAGATGCACGCTCAAATCGTGCTCGTGCCCAACTTCAACGACGCGGGCGCGCTCGTCAAAACTGTTCTCGACCTCTACGAACTACACAACAAGCTTTTCTCGGTATCCATTGTTCCGGTCGGGTTGACGAGGCACCGCCGCGACCTAACCACGTTGCGCACGGTTTCGTCCGCTGAAGCTCGCCAACTTGTTCGGATGGTGCAGCGCTGGCAACCTTTCTTTCGTGAGCGCATCGGGCGAGGTTTTCTTTACCTCTCCGATGAAGTGTACCTGCTGGCGGGGCTCGATTTCCCACAGGAGGATGACTACGACGGATACCCGCTCATGGAAAACGGCGTCGGTATGAGCCGGGATTTCCTTAACGAGATCGAATTCCAGCGGAAGCAACTCCCGGCATCATTACCCCAGCCAAGAAAGTTGACGATAGCTACGGGGACACTTGCCGCGCCGATGATCGAGGAGCGAATTGCACCCGTGCTACGACAAGTCGAGAACCTTCAGGTTGACGTCGTGACCTGCGAGAACACACTATTTGGCGACTCAGTTACGGTGTCTGGTCTGCTGAATTTCAAGAGCTTCTCCGACGCGCTGCTTCCCCGCAAAGACAGCCTCGGCGATCTCGTCCTGTTACCACCAGACAGTGTCAACTTTGAAGGTCTGTTCCTTGACAACCGCGAGGGAATGAGTACGACCGAGGAACTCAGTGCGGCCCTCGGCGGCGTTCCGCTGGAGGTCTTCAGCGGCGACTGGGTCGAACTGATCGAGCGGCTGGCGACGCATTAGCGAGCTTCAAACCTCGACCGCCATGTGGACGCATACGGGTTCTGAGGCTCAAAATCTGAACGCCTCCATTCCCGGGTAGATGGCGGTATCGCCAAGGTGCTCTTCGATACGGAGGAGTTGGTTGTATTTCGCGGTGCGGTCACTGCGGGAGGCTGAGCCCGTCTTTATCTGCCCTGATCCGGTAGCCACCGCGAGGTCCGCAATGGTCGTGTCCTCCGTTTCACCCGAGCGATGCGAGAGAACGGTTGCATAGGCATAGTGGTGAGCTAGCTCTACCGCTTCAAGCGTTTCTGTAAGTGTTCCAATCTGGTTGAGCTTAACGAGCAGCGCATTGGCGACGTCCATGTCGATACCGCGTTGGAGTCGAGACGTGTTCGTTACGAACAAGTCGTCACCGACTAGCTGAACGTGGTCGCCCAGGCGTTCCGTCAGCATCGCCCAGCCATCCCAATCATCCTCATCCATCGCGTCTTCCATGGAAATGATCGGGTACTCTTCCGCCCATCCTGCCCAGAAATCGACCATCTCCTCGCTCGTCAATTTGCGGTTCGGATCGGATTTGTAGAACACGTAGCGACCATCCTGATACATCTCACTCGTCGCAGGGTCGAGCGCGATGTAAAGGTCTTCGCCAGCTGTGTAACCAGCACGTTCGATCGCTTCAAGAATGACGTCGATGGCTTCTTCGTTGCTTCCGAGGTTTGGCGCAAAACCGCCTTCATCTCCTACAGAAGTTGAGTACCCTTTGCTCTGAAGTACGTTCTTCAGATGATGGAACGTCTCTACGCCCATCTGAAGGCCTTCTGAGAACGACTCCGCGCCGACTGGCATTACCATGAACTCCTGGAAATCGACGCTGTTGTCGGCGTGCTGGCCGCCATTGATGATGTTCATCATCGGGACGGGCAGCCGGCGCGCATTTGGCCCGCCGAGGTAGCTGTACAGCGGAAGGCCAGCTGAAATAGCGGCGGCCTTCGCCACGGAAAGCGATACACCCAACAATGCGTTCGCTCCAAGACGACTTTTGTTCTCCGTGCCGTCCAACTCGATCATGAGATGGTCGATGTGCGCTTGCTCGAACACGCTCAAGCCTTCAAGTTCAGGCGCGATCTCCGCGCCAACGTTCTCGACCGCTTTCAGCACGCTCTTTCCGAGATAGATCTCGTCGTTGCCATCGCGCAGTTCGACTGCCTCGTGCTCACCCGTCGAGGCACCACTCGGAACGGCTGAGCGGCCGAGAATGCCCTCATCGGTAAGTACATCTACCTCAACTGTGGGGTTACCACGGCTGTCTAGAATCTGACGGGCGGAAATGTTGACGATAAGAGACATGGAGCAGGCGTTGGTTCGGAGTCGTCAAGTTCGCACATCGATTGACGCGTTCGAGACGGAGAATGGGAGAAGGCGGGCCTTCGCTAGCGCTGATGAATGAAGAAAGCCGTTCCCGATGGCCGGGAACGGCTTTCAATTCTGGAATCGATGAGGTGCTATCGGACCGTTGTTGAGCAGGAACCGTACCCAGTGCTGGACGACACGCGTTGGCCAGGGCGCCATCCTGGATTAAAGAAATACTCCTGCTGCGACGGTGCGGCCCGGTTATATCTGGCGGCAGCGCTGCGGGCGCGACCCGCGATGGCCGGATCGCCGGTAGCGGCGGCGCGGTTAAACATGTCGGCCAGGCACCAGTATGCGGCCCGCGCCTGAATGCCACCACCGCGAACAGTTCCTGCTACAATCGCGGCCTGAAGGTAAAGGCTGCGCCCGTGGCCAGAATCGTACTGAAGCGCCTGCCCTGAGAAGCGATACGCCGCACCGCTATTCCCACCCGCTTGCGATCCAGCCGCCGCTCTGTAAGCACAATCGCGCTTCTGGACGTTTGATGTAGCGATAGCGATACCCGCGGCAACCTGTCGTTGGGCTTCTTCAATCTGTCCATTTCGCGCAGCACGACTTCCGAGCGCGCAGAGAAGCTCCGGCGTTGGGTTTTCATTCGCGTACAGCGGAAGCAACTCGTCGATATAGTCATCTCGATCTTCCTGTTGGGCGATCGCGATCGCCAGACGAAGGTTCTCCGTATCGCGATTCCCTCCGCGAATCTCAAGCATCAACTCTTCCAATCTCTCTGGCCACGTCAATGATGAATAGGCTGGTGCAGACGCGGATGCGTATGCCTGGTCGAGATACGTGGCATCATCGGCCTGCGCAATGAGTTGTTGTAGTAACTCGACTACGACCTCCTGATCCTGGCCGCGCTCCATCGCTTTCTGCGCAAGTCGGTTGAGGTAGGCGTCAGCGAGGAACTCTGGGTCAACGCGGAAGGCCTCCAGGTAAAGGTCATAGACACCGTCTTGTTCGTCAGGGAATTCCTCTGCGTACGTTTCATAGAAGCGGCCATCGTCGAGCAAGTAACGGGCTCGGTTTGCGGGCAGGTTTGCGGCCGCCAACGCCGCCTGGGCTTCAACAAGCATCGTTCTGGAAGAATCGAGATAGGCCTGCCGCAACGGAGCGTTCTCGCCCGCCGCCGCTGCGAGTTGCTCGTAAATATCCGAAAGTCGCCAATACGTTCGATCATCTGGCGCAGCCCCGGTGTAGAGCGGATCGTTGTTTCTCACCCAACGAAGAAAGAGGAGGGCACCACACGGATCACCGTTCTCGTAATTCGTTGCTCCCACGCTCCGGTTTGCGCCTACCTGCGTTCCCAAATAATAGTTGACGTCGGGGCAGATGGGGGAGACGCTACTACTGTCGTGCACGGCCACATAGTCGGAACCGCCAGCGCTGGAGTTGTCGCCCGAGTCAAAATCTGTTGTGGATGCGGGCGCGGCGCACGCCATGATGAAAAGCCAAGCGGCCACTCCAAAGAAGGAGATGATCGGTAGGGCGCGCGAAGGTTGGAAAGACATAGCGGAGGAGTTCGATTCACGAGTGGATGTCAAGACTACGACACCTCAAGCTATCGTGCGTTGCTTCATGAAAAAAGGCCGTGCCTCCGGAGAGACACGGCCCCAATGATGCGACTGAAATGGTTATCGGACCGTTGTCGTGCACGAGCCGTACCCGTGGCTCGTTGTCACGGTCTGGCCCTGTCTGAAGCCCTCAAAAAAGTATTGCTCACTCGACGGCCCGGCCGACGCGTAGCGTCCGGCAAGACGTCGGGCTTCGGAGGCGGTAGATCCACCCGCTGCCGCTGCTCTACTGAACAGATCCGCGACGCACCAATACGCCATTCGGCCTCGTAGCGTGCTCGCATTTACGGTCCCGGCAACAACTGATGCACGGAGATAGAGTGCGGGTCCAAAACTGGAGTCGTACTGAAGCGCGTTCCCGGCCAGCGTGTACGCAGTCCCCCGATTACGCCTGAGCATCCGGCTCGCCAAGCCGTACCAAAGATCACGCTTCTGTGAGTTTGACTCCGACATTCCGATTGCCCGCTCGATATACCGATTGCCTTCTTCAGTATCACCGCGGGTGTAGGCGCGACTGGCCATGGCCTGGAGCAAATCTGCTGTTGGATTGAATTCAATTATGATAGGAAGGAGCTCATCGGCGAGAGCTTCCGGGTCAACGTCCGGATAAGTTGCTGAGATGAGGCTATCCATCTGTATGGAAAATGCAAACAGCACCTTCGTGTTTTCTTCGTCACGCTCTCCGGCCCGAAATGCTTCGTAAAGGCCGTAGAAGTGTTCAATGGGTTCAACCCTGAAGGATTCACTGACACCCTGCAAATAGGTCGGGTCGTCAGCGTAGAGAATCAGCTCATCAACGAGATCGCGCCCTTCCGTCGGTTCGATTTCCTCTGCGGCGGCTTTTTCAGCCGTAACGCGGCCGATGTAGCTCAGGTAGTAATCGTCGGTGGAGTCAGGTTCCATCCGGAAAGCGTCAAGGTAGATGCCGTATATCTCGGCCTGGTTTTCCGGGTACTCGGCGGGATGGGTCTCAAAGAAGCGACCTCGGGACAAGAGACGCTGGTGTGGATCATACTCGAAGCTATTCGCATCCATTACGGCGTACATCTGTTCAAGAGCCACGAGCGATGAATCGAGATAGGTTCGCTTGATAGCCCCGTCATCTGTCATTTCTGCCAACGACTCATAAATTGTGACCAATCGGCGATAATTCCGCTCGTCGGGAGCTGCGCCCGTATAAAGGGGATCCGCTTCGAGTACCCAGCGGACGTAGGGCAATGCGGCGCACCAATCCTCATTCTTAAAATTCTCGTAGCCCATGCTATAATTTGTCCGGACGTTATCCATCAGGAAAACTTGGGTGTCCGAGCAAAGCTGGGCACGAGCCGGCGATGATGCTCCAAAGGCAATGAACAAGAGCACCGCGAACGCGGAAATACGAGTCAATGTCAGGACTTGCATGCTAGGCATTCCAGGAAAGGGTTTGACGGTGGTGCTGATAATTGCCGGGCGAGAAAACTAACCGATGCGGCGGCGAACGAACCAGCGCTCGCCAAAGTTGATCGTCGCTGTTCCTCTAATAAACAAATCGCGCACCAACATGCCATCGGTGGTACCTCGCATGCCAGCTTCGAATCCCAGATCGAGGCGGGCTGCTGGAACGACCATCGGTAGACTTACACCCGCCGTTATCGCCATCGTATTCAGTGCCGTGTCAAAGGGTGCATATAAGGAACGCTCGGCATAACCACCGAAGCGGTAGGCCGTGCGGGCAAAATATCCGGCTGAACGTCGCGCCCCGGCCGGAACCACTTGAAAACCACCGCCAGCACGCAATCGATCTTTCAGACTGTTAATCCCTGAAACGGGGTTGTAGCCTCCGAAAGCAAAGTCTCCCTTGAACGAACTCCAGGGCTCATACAAGACATCCGCGGCAAAGGCCCAACGCTCGCGGCTCGTATAGGCAATGCCAAACCGCCCGGATAGGGGAAGGGTCACACTTCCGTCCACCGAAGTCGACACTGTGTCACGGTCCAGGCTCACACCAAGTGTCTGTACGAAACTTCCAGATAGGTTCGCCGGTAGCGTAACCGTTGCGCCAACGTGAAAGGCATCGCCTTCACTGAGAAGGTTGTTTCTTGAAACGATTGCCCCAATCGTTCCTGTGACGCCAGAAAGTCGCGTCGAGCGCGCGGACCTGGTTTCGAGATAATCACTGTCCTCAGGAAACTCGGTCCGTTGGAGGTAATCGATGGTTCCAAAGAGTACTTCTGCGCTTGCCCCGACGCGAAGTCCCGTCGATATCCGAGTGCCTAGTCCGACGGTCAGCTGATGAATCCCGCCGTTGCCTTCAAAATTGTGGCGAAATGCGACGGGTGTTCCGGCATCGTCAGGAATGATCTCCCCGTCTTCAATCGCACGATAATCCACCCGGGAATATGGCCGAAATGCGAGCGTCAACCCTACTCTTTGGCTCGAAAGCGGAATGCCCAATTCGATCGCACCTAAACCACCCGCAGTTGACCGACTGCTTGCACTGCTGGCATCCTTGGATTCCGTTCCTCTAATCTGAGCACTGGCGGAGAAGCCCACAAAGCTCAAGTCCGCCCATTGAGCAGGGTTTGACACGTTGTTGTATAGCGACGACCGCATTGCGACACCCGCCCCGCCCATCGCGTCGGACATGGACGACATGAGATCGACGCGCTCACCCACTCCAAAACGCGAGTACGGTGATCCGTAGTTGTTTGAGCTCTGGGCTGCAACCGGACTTGCCGCAACGCAAACAGTCAGGATTAATCCGGCGAAGGCAGATCGCATGTGATTTGTGGAGGTGGACAGTGGGCCTTTCAACGTGACGAATTCGAAGCCTAAGTCGGCAGAGGGATGAAGGTGAGCGCAATCCTCGGCCTGCGATCAGCCTCGCCTTCTGCGGGAGGCGGACCAAGAATAATTGGAATTGCCTCGAGCCTCACAGGCGACGAAGGGATTGTTATTTCGAATCGATCATAGACGACGTTTCCAACCAGGGCTTGTTGAATGATCGTCGTCAAGACCGACGAGGAGAACGAAAAAGTGTTTGTGTCCTCGTCCAGCGAAGCGTCGGCTAACGGAGTTCGGGCGCCTTCAGAGTTGCGGCCGTAGAACAACATTCGCGTTGGTATTCGGCGAGTAAATCCCGCCTCGTCGAGATATGATGGATCAACGCTAAATCTGATGGTGGCATTTGCGAGTCCGACACCTTCAAAGTCCTCTAGGGGAAAAGTGAACGCCACGGTTTCATTTGCGCCATCCCGCAACACGATGCGATCCGGAGGTGGAATTGCTCCTTCACCGCGCTCAAGGTGGGTAAAAACTTCAGCGAGCGGATAGTCAACGGTGTCTTCAGCCGTAATCACCCTCAAGGTGCTCTCGTTGGTATCGTAGCCAACGACTGCACCAGGGATTGCTCCGTCCATTAAACGCAATTGAAAGCCGTCAATTGCGGTGATCGCAGAATCGCTCCGAAGCGTTTCGTCAAATTCCGTGACCCATGCAGCTGGTAGATTGATCGCAACTACGCTGTCCGCAGCCATGATACTGAGCGTCGCTAACTGTGCTCCTATCTCAAACGTCGTATCCGACGGCGCGTCAACGGGGGACCACTCTTCGTCAATCCTGTACAGCTCAAGCGGCATCATGACCGTGGAATCGCCGTAGACGTAATCCCGAACCAATCGGAGGCTGGCGGAGACAATTGTTCGATCTCTGAAACCGTCCGGAATTGTATCTGGGGGACGGAAATCGATATAGGCGTTCGCTGAAACATCGCCGAGAAGTGCATCGGGAGTTGCACCCACAAGCACCCGGGTCTGAATCGGGGAAAGACCCCCGCCCAAGCCGCCAGTCAGGTCATCTTGTTCATCAATTAAGATCGTATCAACCGCAACAACGATGACGTTCGGGTCTGTGCCTTCTTCGCCTATGACGTTTAGGCCAACTCCAGAAGGGTCCTGGCACGCCGCGAGAAGCAGGAGAACGCAAGGAACGGCGAAAGCAATTCTACGTCGCAAGTGGGTAGGGGAAATGAATTGAAAAAATGTGGTGCCCAATGAGCAGATCTTGAACGGACCGCATATACGGATTCGTGTGCAGGGGGTCAAGTTGCGTAGCTGGCCTGATCGGTCCCGAGCTTACGCAGAAACCCCGCCTGGCCGGGCGGGGTTTTGCTGCGAATCGTGCGAAATTTCGGGCGAAACGACGCAATCACCGCGTCAGGCGGCAAGTTCGCGTTGTTCCGCGAGTGAGCCATAAAGGTCCTTTGCGCGAGCGACAATCTCTTCATCTTCGCCCATCAAGTCGACGCCCTCCGGTCCGCCGACAAACTCATCGGCGTAGGCCACAGCGTCGGCGGCTTCCATTCCAATCTGTTGAAGCGTCTTGCCAACGAGATCAGTAGGCAGATCAAACGCAGCAGCTTCCGCAGCCGAGAGGATGATTTCCGCGTCGACCGTGTCCGGCGTATAGACGCATTTCGTATCGGTAAACAGGGCGTCATCGCTCGCCGCCCGCACCAGAGTGGGGACAAGGCCTGAGATCCATCCCGTGGCATGAATTACATCGGGGCTCCAGCCAAGCTTACGTGCGGTTGAAAGGGTCGCTTCGGCAAAAAACAGTGCCCTCGCCGGATTGTCTTCGAACACTTTCCCGTCGCGTCTGTCTTTATGCAAGCCTTTTCGCTTGAAGTAGAGCAGAGAATCCATGAAGTAGACCTGGAGGCGGATGCCGGGGATCGACGCGACTTTCACCTTGAGCGTGTCCTGATCGTCGCCCACGTTAATCTCTGCACCTGAAAGGCGGATCACTTCATGCAGGCGATTTCGGCGTTCTGAAACCACGCCATAGCGAGGCATCATGATCCGAACTTCAAAATCCTCTTCTTCCGATTCTTGAATTGCATCTGGAACGAGGCGGACGAGATGAGCGGCAGCGGTAGTCTCAGAGAAAGGAGCGACTTCGCCAGCGATATAGAGGACTTTCATCAGTGCGTGCGGGGCCAGATAGATGCCAAGAAAGAGTGTATGCGACGCCTCTAGACGGCGACCGCGCCCTAGGTAAAAGAATGCCCGGGCACGGTAGAGTGGGCATGAAATATACGAAAATCGCACCCTCAGGCCAAGTATTGCGTGATGCGTCCTGCCATGGTCAAAACGACAAATCTTCAGAGCGCACTGTATTGGGGGCCCGTCGTATTATTGATATAAGTCGGCCCATCTCATCTATCACGCGAGGGAATGCGTGCTATGGGCCGTCTCTCATCTCACCTACACATCACCCGTGACTAAAGCGCAAATAGTTGACCGCATAGCGGCAGCGACCGGTTTGACCAAAGTAGAGGCTGAAGCGGTTGTGGATGGATTCATGCTCACCGTAATTGAGGCCGTCAAAGCCGGGGACATGGTGGAATTGCGTGGCTTCGGCACGTTTCGGCCCCGTGAAAGGGCACCACGAAATGCTCGCAACCCGCAAACGAACGAGAAAATGGTGGTTCCACGCCGCTACGTTCCCGTGTTCAAACCCGCCTCCGAGTTTCGGCGGGCGGTGAATGAAGCGCGAATACAGGCCGAGTCTTGAAACGGAATTGCGCCGTTGGAATACGCAAAGTCTCTCACGCGACTCTTGCCAATTCCACCTGATGAAGAAATCAACGTCGTGCCCGTCATGTGGCGCTAAGCTGGCCACCGATTCCGATCGTTGCGATCTCTGCGGATCCGAGGTGGCGGAAGACTCCGAACCAATGCCAGGCGAAGGGGGCGTCTTCACGGAAGAGCTCGTTGTGGCTCCGCCTCCGACTCCCACGCCCGACTCGTTCGAACCTGTCGGATGTGGAACATGTCAGCACGTTAACCCGACCCGATCGCGCTTCTGCAACCAGTGCGGCTCGTTCCTGAGTGTTGGGAGCACCGAACGAAGCGGGTCGCCTGCCCCGCTCGTCGAGGAATCTCTAGCGTTTGTCCCAGACGTGGTTGGTCCGACCACCAAAACCGAACGCCCACCCTCCGATGTCGGAAAACGAGCGTTGTGGATGGTCGGCGTCGCTGTGGTCGCAGTCATTGCCCTGTATGCCTTGACTGTGGTCAGCACTCGAAAGCAAACGACGCCCGTTGCGCCGAATGGCCAGCCTGCGGTTGCAACTTCGTCTTCGTCGGGCTCAGCAGCCTTACCTGACTCCATGGCCGCAATTGCGAGTGGATTGGAGGCAGAGGGCAGCGCTGCATCGTGGGCTCAAGTTGGTGGCTTGTATTTCAATGTTGCCATGCAAGGCGACGAGACAGCACGCGCCGAGCTGTCGAGCCGAGCTGTGGACGCGTTTGACCTAAGCTTGGGGATTGAAGAGAACCCCGATGTGCGAACGAGTTTGGCGGAAGCTGCGCAGTTCGACCCACGAAACCCAATGCGTGCGGTTATCGAGTTGCAAGCCGTGCTCAGCACTACCCCTGACCACGTGGCGGCGAATTATCTCCTGGGTGCCTTGAGGGCTCGGATCGGCCGCCTAGAGGACGCCGCGCAGTCGTTTCAACGTGTCATCGATTTGACAACGGCAGATGAACCAATTCATCAGCGCGCCGTCCAGGATCTTGCGGCTGTCAGGCAATCTTCGGCTGGCTCGCCGTAATGAGTGGTCAACATATGAGGTTTCGTGGGTTGCGGACTCCCATGCTGTTGTTCGTTATCACCACGGTGCTGGTCTTGGTTGGATGTGGGACACCCACGCCACTCGTTGAGACTCCCCGCTCACCAGGTATTGTGACTCAGCCAACAAGGCCTGCTCAAATAGAGCAGTCTTCGCAACCTCCCGTCGTTAGCAAGAGCGAGTTCTGGGCAGATCTACCCCCCGGTATTATTGATGGCCGCTCCCATTTTGAGGCTTCCAACGTTACAGAATGGACGTTTGCGAATGGAGCGCGAGTAGTCCTGCGTCCTTCCCAGTCGGAGCCGCGGCGAGTCTTTCTTCTTGCGTTTGCAGAGGGAGGGCTTACGGATCTGGCTTCGGACCGTGCTGTTTCTGCTGTCCTTGCGGCACGTGCGGTCGGTGCAGGAATGACCCCTGGCGGCGTCCGCGTAGAATCGTTCTTCACCAATGATCTAGCCATTGTTGCTGGAGATGCATCTACAGAGACGCTCGGAGCTCTGTTGCGGCGGGCAACATCGCTGATGACTGCGACTGAGCCAGTCATTGACTCTCCCACGCTACGCCTACAAGAAGCCCTATCGCTCTTGGTCAGTGGGCATCCGGAGACGTCGCTCGCGGCGCCGATTGAGCGGTCGGAAGGGATGGATGCCTATGCTGAGCAATTTGGTGACCCTCGCCGTTTCACATACATCATCGTCGGCGACGTGATTCCATCCGAAGTTGAAGCTCAAACGGCGACCGTTCTGACGTCAACGCGTCCATCGGCGCGGGCCGTGCTTGGTATATCGGCAAGCGGCCAGCCAGCGCGGCTATTGGGCGTCGTCGCCAGGTGGACGATGAATGATGTGGGAGGATTGGCTTCGTTCGGCCTCGGCTTTCGGAGTGCAGTGGATGCCAACTACGAGAATCTCGCCGCACTTGAAATCGTCGCTGAACTTCTCAGTCGGCGTATTCAGAGCACAACCGGGAAGCAGGTCGTTGTGGATGTAGACATGGATTTCGACAATGATTCGGCCGAATTGCAGTTGGACGTAAGCGGTGCTGGTGTTGACGGTGAGGATTTTCAAGCCGCCGAGTTCGACGCAATTCAAAGCCTCCGAGATTCGGAACCGACCACGCAACTCATGACAGAAGCCCGTTCCGCGGTACACAATGCCCACGAAGAGAGCATTCAAACCAATGCAGGTTGGTTTCGATGGCTCGTTCGACTTTTCCGTTTCAATCAAGACACGCGAGAAGCCCTCCGCTACGGCCAAAGGATTCGGGGAACGTCGGCAGCCCGTGTTCACGCCATGGCTTTGGCAGTGCTCGATCTCGATCATTACGCTCTCGTAATCCAACGCAGTGAATAACTCTTGCGATGTACCTTCTGGCCGAAGAAACTCGCATGATGGTTTATGAGCACGCCCATCCTTTCCGACGCCGATCAGGAGCGCATCCGCGAGGCCGTCGATCAAGCTGAAACCCAGACGGCTGGTGAGATCGTTCCGTACATCATCAACCGAAGCGGCCGATACGAAATCGCTTTTTGGCGTGGTGGCGTTCTTGGCGCACTGATCGCTGCGGCAATCGGCCTTTTGATTGCCTGGTCGTATAACGGATGGGGCCTTGGTTGGCTCTACTCGGCATCTGGCATGGCCTCGGTGATGTCGCTGGGCGGTGTACTTGCCGCTTTGCTGGTTGGTGTCGTTCCGGCTGTGCGTCGGCTACTGGCCGGGCAAAACCGAATCGCAGGACGGGTTCATCAGCGTGCACAAAGTGCATTCCTTGAGGAAGAAGTGTTTCAGACCCGCGACCGTACGGGTATCCTGCTTTTCGTCTCGCTGTTTGAACGCAGGATTGAGGTGATTGGAGACGCGGGTATTGACAAGGTTGTTGCTCAGGAAGAGTGGTCCGAGGTTGTCCAGCACATCCGAACCGGTATTAAGACAGGCCGGTTTGCAGATGGCCTCATTGAAGCCATAACGATGTGCGGCGAACTGCTACATCGCAGCGGTGTCGGAATTCGCGAAGGCGACGAAGATGAACTTGCCGACGACGTTAGAATCCGTCAGGAATAGTCGTATGCGTACGCTTTTCGTCCTCGGTTTTCTGATTCTCGCGCAGCCCGCGGTGTCGCAGCCAGAGGTGCCCTTGGAGAAACTCTGGGTTACCGACGTCGCCGGAATGGTTGATTTGGAGACGGAGCAGCTTATCACGGACTTTCTGGTCGCTCATGAAGATTCTACGACCAACCAGTTCGTCGTCGTCACGATTCCGTCGCTCCAAGGCGCCTCCATCGAGGCGTTCGCACGGCAAATCTTCAATACGTGGGGCGTCGGGCAGGAGGGTCGTAACAATGGCGTCTTGCTGCTTGTCGCACGGGACGACCGCGAATTGCGGATCGAGGTGGGTTTAGGTTTGGAAGGCGTCTTGACGGACTCCGAAGCCGGGCGCATCATCCGAGACAACATCGTTCCCCAGTTCCGAAACGGTGATTTTAACGCTGGCATTCTAAGCGGCGTAGTCGCGGTTTTAGCGCAACTGGAAGAGGCACCAGGAGCAAAACCAGTCGACGCTCGGGCGGCCTATCTGTATAGTCCACCACGGTTCGATTTTGAATCGATCGTCGCCTTCGTGGTATCACTTATCGCTCTCCTGTTGGCGTTCGCGTTAGGGCGGGCATGGGTCGTTAAAACTGGAGGCCTGGCAGCAACGCGCCGAAAGTGGAGTTTCGTTTTTCGCTACCTGTTCGCTGGTCCAGCGCTTGGCCTGTTCCTCTTTCTGATCGTGCCGGTAATCAGGCAATGGACCGGATTCGGATACTATGAGTGGTGGACGGGTGTTTGGTTAGGATTGCTCCTGTGGCCCGTCGTCTTTCTCGTTGTTGAGACCTCCGTTGCCCGAAGGCCCGTCTGGTTGCGGTTCCGCAGAATGCAAACGCATGTGGAGATGCAAAAGATTGCGGCCCGAAGGGATGGCAGACGCGTGGAGATCCAGGCATTCGGCAAGAAGTACTGGTACGATGGTCGCCCATCGACGTCATCGTATTCGAGTGGCAGTTCCTTTAGCAGCGGTTCGTCGTTCAGCTCGTCCAGCAGCAGCAGCTTTAGCGGTGGTGGCGGTTTTTCGGGGGGCGGCGGAGCGTCCGGAAGTTGGTGATCATGCGACACCTGTTTTGCCTTCTCGTGTTGTTTACCAGCCTGGGCGCAGTTGCCCAGGATGTGCCGCCTCTCACCGGTCGCGTCGTTGACAACGCAGAAATTCTGTCCGTCCAGACCGAGGCGACGATTACGTTCTTGCTCGACCATCACGAGCAACAGACATCAAACCAGATTGCTGTGCTCACGATTCGCACATTGGGAGGCGAATCAATCGAGTCTTACGCCAATCGAGTATTTAGATCTTGGGGCCTTGGGCGAGCCGACGTGAACAATGGCGTGCTTCTTCTCATTGCGAAAGACGACCGCGAGCTTCGCATCGAAGTGGGCTATGGGTTGGAAGGCGACTTGACCGATTCCGAAGCTGGCCGCATCATCGACAATGTGATCGTTCCGCTTTTCCGAGCCGACGACTTTGAGGGAGGCACGCTGGCTGGCGTAAACGCAATCATCGGCACAATCGACGGCAGCTACACGCCGCCAGAGGGAAGCGGGAGTGGAACCGATGATTTTCCATGGTGGGCGGGCCTCATCTTCGTATTCACGCATGGCTTTTTGCCGCTGTTTTTCGGCGTTACATCACTCGTCAATCCGCCGCTCACCCGTTACATGACGCTCATTTTCACGAGCCTCTTTATTGCTCCCATCGGTTTCATTATTGGCGGAATTGCCTTGGGAGAGCAGGCTTTTTGGGGCGGCGGGACCATCCTCTTTCTCTACCTCGTCGGATTCATAATCGCCGACATTTACATGAGCAACTCGCCAAAGTGGAAGGAAATCCGCAAGAAGGTCCGCGCTGCTCAAAAGAAAGGCAAGTCCACCAAGATTGACGCGGGTTGGTTCTCCTTCTCTGCCGGAGGATCATCGTCCTCCCCTGGAGGCGGTGGCGGATTCAGCGGCGGAGGCGGGTCCTCTGGCGGTGGCGGCGCTTCCGGAAGTTGGTAGTGTTCGTTTTGCGAAGTCAGCGGTGGAAAGCTCTAGTGTTGCTTTCGAATGACGCAACGTCAATTCAAAGCTGAACGAAGGCTACCGTCCCTAAAGACCACTGAAATCGACTCAGCACTCGCCAAGCGGCTGAACCCTGAGAACGATCCCTTCGGTGTCTTCAAAGAGAAGAGAGTCACCGCTAACCCTGTAAGGGTGCTCTTGAGTATCAAGGCGGGCGCGCAACAACTGCCACGACCGTCGCGGGAGGCTGAAGCCCAACTGACTGACGTTCGTTGGTGCGACGACGCTTGGGTCGCCCTCAATTAGTTCGAGCACATCGCGATCCTCCGCATCAACCAATACCGCACGCAGGCGGCTCGGTTGGGTTGGGTCGAGTTCGACAGTTCGTAGCGAAAGCCCAAGTGTGGCAACGTAGAAGTTCAGCGCTTCGTCGAACTGAGTCGTCGTCACGCAAACATGATTGAGCCAAATGGTCGACGATGGCCGGCGAAGGGCGCGCTCGGCTAAGTATTCATGTGTCACGGTACGACGGGAGGGAGAGAGGAAGGCCATGAATGGAAGGGAGATCAGGAGTGCGGCGATAGTGGGTGATCCGCTAGACTGTCCACGCTGCTCTTTTCACAGTCTGTGCCAGAGGTATCGACCTGTTTTCACCTCGATCCCCCGTAATGCATCCGCACGATTCTCCCCCATTAATGGCTCGATCTGCCAAAGCGCTTCAGCCGCGTCTCTCTTCGGGAAGCGGTACTCGCTATAGGACGGTTGTTCGAGTCAACGCCGTATGAGCAAACTTCAACGCGTTAGCTAACCGATCTGCGTCGGCGAGTGTGTTGTAGACGTAGGCGCTTGCGCGGAGGGATGTTTCGGGAAAATCGCCGCCGCCCGAAAGGTGTGCATGGAGCGGCATCGTACAGTGATGCCCGGCGCGGACCATGACTCCCTGGGCATCCAGCAGGACGGCCAGATCGTGCGGGTGTATGCCTTCCATTTGAAGTGTGACGATGCCACCTTCAGCGTCGGAGCCCTGAGGAGGTCCGATCAGGCGGATGCCTTGGACTCCTAAAACCTGTTCAACTGCGCGTTGGCCCCACTCTCGCTCAAACGCCGCAACAGCCCGCATTCCAAGGAGTCCCTCATACTCGACGGCATTCAGGTAGTCGCAGGCCGCCGCAAATCCCACTGCTCCAGCGGAGTTGGGTGTGCCTGCATCGAAGCGAGCAGCGCCCGAGAGATAAGTCGTACCGTCAACCGCGACGTGGTCAATCATTCCTCCTCCCGTTTGATACGTCGACATCTGATCCAGCAGATTCGAATCGACAACAAGAGCTCCGATCCCTGTAGGCCCGAGCATTTTGTGTGCGCTGAAAGCAAGCGCGTCGCTGTTGAGATCAGCAAAATCTACGGGGCGAGTTGGAACGGACTGGGCGGCATCCAAGACCGTAACGGCACCAACTCTCTTGGCTTCCGAAAACACCTCACGCACTGGGTTCTCAATTCCAAGGACGTTAGAAACGTGCGCCATGGCAACGAGCCTCGTCCGATTGCCAATTGCGGTCAGCGTTCCGTCCAGGTCGAGCGAGCCGTTCGGCTTCAGCGGCGCGAAATTGAGGGTCGAGCCGGTTCGTCTCGCGACTTCCTGCCAGGGCGTGAAGTTCGAGTGGTGTTCCTGCGGGCTGGCAAGGATTTCGTCGCCGGGTTTCAGATGTTCCTCGGCCCAGGCCCGCGCAATCAGGTTCAGGCCTTCCGTGGTTCCCTTCGTAAAGATGAGGTTCTCTGGCTTCGCCCCGACGAACTCGGCCACTGTTTTCCGGGCCTGTTCATAAAGGTCGGTCGCGTGCTGGCTGAGTTCGTAGACGCCGCGATGCACGGGCGCGTTTTCCTCCGCGTAGAACTTCGCTATCCGGTCAATAACAGCACGCGGCTTCAGCGTAGTTGCGGCAGAGTCGAGATAGCAGGGCTGATCCTGTTTGTCGAGGAGGGGAATCTCGGAGGATGGGAGAGGAAGCCGCACGGCTAGAGAAACCCTAGCGTCAGTTTCGCCTCATCACTCATCATCTCCATCGTGTACGTCGGCGTAAAGACGAGGTCTAGCGTGACGTGATTAATGCCTTCCAGTGCATTGATGCCCTGTTCTACTTCGGCCGGAAGCGTTTCGGCGGCGGGGCAGTTCGGAGCGGTCAATGTCATGCGCACAATAGCGTTGACGCCATCATCTGTTTTTTCCAGATCCCAACCGTAGATCAATCCGAGGTCCCAAATCGGCACAGGGATTTCCGGATCGTAGATGGTTTTCACTACATGAACCATGGCCTCCTCCAGCGGGGAGTAATCCTGGTCGCGGCCATCAATGAGAAAATCGCGCGTGGTCATGCTCGCGGAGAGAGGATAGGGGAGTGTGCCGGAGGCAAGGTTCGCAGAATCAGACATAAGGGTGGAATCTTGTGAGGCTCTGGTTGTTTCTCCGTGAGAGTGAATTGACGCAAGCCGAAAACTCCACACTTAGGCAAAGCGGCCCATGCTATCGCTTCAGCGCAAAAATTGCGGCCAGGCCAAACAGCGGCACCCACAAAAACCACGGTGCGCCGACACTCGCTGCGATCGTGCCGGATACGAGCGCCGATCCAGCAAGCAGACTGCTCTTCACGCCCGCCATCGGATTCTGGGCAGGTTGGCGCATCTGGGTTTCCAGGAAGCGGATGCCTTCCGCGGCCAACGACGGGCTCTTGACCATCAGGTCTACCAACTCTGGCGCGCCTTTGACACTCTCTTTCAATAGTGCCATGGGGTTGAACTGACTCAGAAAGAGCTTGTTGACATGCTTCTGGGAGACCTTGGCGACATCAAAACCAGGAACCAAAATCTGACCAACGCCCTCGAATGTAATGAGCGCTTTGGTCATCAGCACGAGTTCGACGGGGAAGTACATCCGGTAGTGCGCGCCAAGACTCACAGACTCCATGATGAGTTGTGCCAGAGAGAAATTGCCGTGCTTGGCGGCGCGGTGGAAGCGACGGCACAAATCGGCGACGGCCTTCTTGAACCCCATTTGATCCGCCTTCGGGCCCAGTTGGGCCGCACTCGTGAGATACCGTGCCGCATTCTCTGCGTCGCCAGTGACGAGCGAATAGTAGTAGTACATCAAGGTCCGTCTTAGATCGCCGTCGAAGTAGCCAACCATGCCGAGGTCGATAAACCCAAGGCTTGGGCGGACGACGCCATGCTCGTTCGGTTCGAAATCGAGGACGAACAGGTTGCCTGGATGCAGATCCGCGTGGAAGAAGCCATCCGAATACAGCATGCGAATGATGGCTTGCGCGCCGAGGTCCACGAGGCGCTCACGGGCTTCTTCAGGCAGGGCGCGCGACGCCGGAGTGTCGGGCCTGAGGCCATCGAACAACTCCATTGTCAGCACAAGCCGACTCGAATACTCGCGGTAAATCTTCGGGAAGCGGATTTCGGGGACGTCAGAGAAATTCAAAGCGAAAATCTCCGCGTTGTCGGCTTCAAGGCGGAGGTCGACCTCGCGAAGCGTGTACTCGGTGAACTCGTCGAGGATGCGCTTCGGCTGGAAACGCGAGAAGAAAACCTGCAGGAACGAACCAAGAAAGCCGAGCAGTCGGGCGTCGCGTTTGAGCGTGATGTAGATGTTTGGCTTGACGACCTTCAGAATCACGTCGTCACCGTCGAAGGTTCGGGCGCGGTGAATCTGCCCGATAGATGCGCTACCGAGCGGGGTCGGATCGACCCACTCAAACATCTCATCGATAGGACGACCAAGCCCTTGCGAAACGCGGTCGAGGTAATGCGCGAACGGCATCACCGGCAGTTTGTCGAGGAGATTCTTGAGTTCCTCGGTGATGAAGTGGGGGAGGATGTCCTCGCGAAGCGCCAATACCTGCCCGAGCTTGATGTACGTAGGGCCGAGGAGTTCGAGGCGGCGCCGAAGTTGGACTTCAAGCGGCAGTTTTCGCAGATCCCGCCTAACAAGCGGCCTAACAAAGAAGGCCGCGATTTTGATCAGAAACAGAGGAAATCCCTTCACCCACGCGAACTGTTCTCGATCTCGCGCCACGGCGACCGCAGAGCCGTACACCAGCCCAGCCGAGTGACGCTGAACTGTAAAGAAGCGCCGAACGAGGCCTGGCGGCTTCGTGATCACCATCTCCTCAAATCCGGCCTTCTCGGCCGCGGAGAGCTCTTTCGGAACCGTGGTCTTTCTTCGTTCGCGAAGTCGCTTGGCGAGGCCCTCGACCAGCGCGCGTTCGCTTTCGGGTCCATCGTCACGTCCATCGCCATTTCGTGGACGATTTGGCCGCGCGGGAATCCGCGAGGCTTCGGGCCGAGGGGCTTCCTCAGCACTTTCCTTGGGCTCTATTGGATCCGTTCGTTCCAGATACGTGCGAATTGAGCGAGAAGTATCGGCTGAAGAGTTTTCAGCTTCATCGTAGAACCCGCGAAGACCATTGCAGATTCTAGTTGCGGGAGACGGTTCTCAGGTCAGAAAGGTGGGAGTACCTATCTATTTCGTCCGTACTTCTCATGGCTGGAAACCCAGTCGTTAGACGAAATAGCACTGGCGAGGCTGATCTCGCCCGCCAGCACAACTCCGGCCACGATCTCCGCAAACTTGTGAACGCCGCCCTGGCCTGCGCAGCCGAGCATCCTCAAACACTCGTTTTGTGTTGAGAGTCCCGTTCCACCGCCATACGTCGCGACAATGAGACTGGGAATCGTGATGGACATGTACAGGTCGCCCTTGGGTGTGAGGTCGCAGTAGAGCAGCGCCGCGCTGGATTCTGAGACGTTCGCCACGTCCTGCCCGGTGGCAATAAACATCGCTGTGATGGCATTCGGGGAGTGCAGGCCGGTGTTATTCACGCCCGCCAGCGTGGAGCCGATTTGAGCGACGCCGTAATGATAGAAGAGATTCTTGGGCTCGACGCGCATGTGCGTGCGGAGGATGTCGGCGCTGACTGTGCACTCGGCCGTCACGCGCTTTCCACGCGTCCGCATAATGTTGACCATGCTCGCCTTCTTATCTGTCGCAAAATTGCTTTCCAGGTAGAATCGGCGAATCGTGTCGTTGTTTTCGAGGATCCAGGAGCAGGCGGCAAATGTGGCCCGACCAACCATGTTCTGCCCTGCGGCATCGCCGGTCGTGAAGTTGAAGCGGCAGAATGCGAACCGGTTGGAGAGGTAGGTGTCGATGTACTGCAACTTGCCGATGCTCGTCGTTGATTCACCCGCTGTGCGTATAGGGTCGATGTTTTCGTCCAGCCAAACTTTGAAATCGCGTGCTTCTCGTGCTGATTGAAAAATGAAGACGGGAGCACGCTGCATGGCGTCAGCCACCACCGTGCACGTTACGCCTCCGGAGAGGTTCAGCACCTTCATTCCGCGGTTATAGCTGGCTACGAGCGTTCCTTCCGTGGTTGCCATCGGAATGAGGAAATCCCCCTGCGCGTGCTCGCCATTCACCGTGAGAGGACCCGCAATTCCAATTGGCACCTGCGCGACACCCACGTAGGCCTCAATGTTGCCATTCAGTTTCTGAGGATCGATGGAGTATTTCCAGATATGCTCGAATTTCTCGCCGCTGTACTCTTCTGCGAAGCGCTGACGGTCCTTAATAGCCGCCTCGCCATAGTCGTCGTCGTGACGGGGCACCTTCACGCGCTCCGGCTCGTTTTCCATCACCGAGTCCTTCACCTTGAAGCCCAGCTTGCCCATCCCCTCAATCTCGAATTCAAGTTTGATTTTGTGTACGCCATGTCCCACTTTAATCCCCGGCGCATAGATCTTTACGATCTTCTTCAGCGGGAAATCGACGGGACTTGAGGACGAGATGTCGGTTCCGGAAACGGTCGCGCCATCCTCAAGCGTCATGGTCAGCTGATCGGCTGCAACTTCATCTCCGTTAACAGATACACTGTAGAGGCCGGTCAATTTCGCGTCGACCAGCCGGTTTTTGAGGCTGAAACTCACGCCGCCATTTACGGGCGTCAAGCTGCCGTTGGTGTAAAGCTGCCGTAAGACTAGGGAAGGGATTTTCATAGTTCCTGATGCTTGGAGCGTCGTGCGTAATGTTCTGAAGCCAACCTACTCGCCTCGCGAATTGCGCACGGCGGTAAACAAATGACGTAGATGTAATAGACCTCAATCTACGGTTTTGTGACAGACTTGAACGTGGACCGCGCGTAGACTTCAGCAAACAATCAACGACGCTATGGCACACGCAGCTGCAATCCTCATTGTAGAAGACGACCCTGACATCGCCGGTCTGCTCGAACTTCACCTCAGTGACCTCGGTTACCGCGTAGATAGCGAAGGCGACGGACGCGAGGGTCTAGAGCGTGCTCGAGTAGGTGATTACGCCCTCATCATTCTCGACCGGATGCTGCCAAGCATGGATGGTCTGGATATCTGCTCGGCCCTTAGGAACGAGGGAATTCCTACGCCAATCCTGATGCTTACAGCCAAGAGCGAGGATATGGACAAGGTGCTCGGTCTCGATCGCGGGGCGGACGATTACGTCACGAAGCCGTTTTCCGTGCACGAATTGCTGGCGCGTGTCAAAGCGCTAATACGCCGCCGACGTCTGGACGGCACTGATAACGAGGGCGATGCCCGCCGCGACATAGAGGTAGGGCCGCTTGCCATCTCACCTACAAAACGCACCGTGGCGCTCTCCGATAAGCCCATCGAACTGACCGCTAAGGAATTCGATCTGTTGACGCTTTTTGCTCGCCACCCCGGTCGCGCATTTTCACGCCAGGAGCTCCTTGATTTAGTTTGGGGTTACCAATATGCGGGATACAGCCATACCGTCAACTCTCACATCAACAGGCTCCGAGGCAAAATCGAGCCCGAGCCCGAGCACCCCACGTTTATCCGGACCGTCTGGGGTGTCGGATACAGATTCGCGGAGGAGGAAGAGCTTGCAGCCGAAGAGCAGACTGCGTGAGCCCCTTCGCTGGTGGCAAGGTTTCTACATACGTCTGGCCGCACTTTTTCTTGTGTTGCTGTTGGGGTTGGGACTGTTCCTCGCCTGGCTGTCTGTGCGCGCCGCGGAGGAAGTCGCAGTTGCGACCGACCAGGAACTCCACCGCGACCTCGCCACCGAACTAGCGCCGCGTTTTGAGCCGTATTTACAGGAAGGCGTCGATGAGGAATCAATCAATGGAATAATTGCCGGACTCACGCAAATTAACAGGCGCATCGACGTTTACCTCCTCGAAGCCGATGGGGAGATCAAGGGCTGGTTTATGGATGGTCGGGCCGAACCGGCGCTTACGCACGTAGCACTGGGACCAATTCTCACCTTTCTATCTGGTGAGCCGCCGCCCATTCTTGGCGATGATCCGACAGACGAAGGCTTGATGAAGGCATTCAGCGTCGCGCCGATTTCGGTCATGGGTAAGGAGGGCTGCTATCTCTACATCATCCTCCAGGGAGAGGATTACGACCACGTCTTCGAAATGCTTCGCGCGGGCTTGATGAAACGGCTTGTTCTCGGCGCGGCCTCGTTGGCATTCCTCCTGACGGCGCTTGTTGGACTCGTTCTCTTCTGGTGGGTGTCCCGCAGGCTTCGTCGACTCCAAAGCGCGGTCTCAGATTTTGAGGAGGGTCGGTTGGATCGTCGATTTGACGTGCACTCGGCCGATGAGATCGGGCGCCTGGGTTCAACGTTTAATGAGATGGCCAATAGGATAGAGACGCAGGTGGAAGAGCTGCGCAATACCGACAGGTTGCGGCGAGAGTTAGTCGCCAACGTCTCGCATGATCTCCGGAGCCCGCTTGCGTCGATACAAGGATACCTGGAGACGCTACAGCTCAAAGAGGATTCGCTTGACCACGAAAAACGCCGAGGCTACATCGAGGTGGCGCTCGGGCAAACGAAACGTTTATCAAACATGGTCGGGCAGCTCTTTGAGCTTTCAAAACTCGACGCACGGCAAATTCAGCCGCATTTCGAGTCGTTCCCCATTGCTGAGCTAGTCCAGGACGTCGTACTGCATTACGAACCGGAAGCAGAGAAGCGGAGTGTTCAACTCCACGCAGTTCTGCCTGAAAGCGCCCTTCCGTTGGTCCGGGCGGACATAGGTTTGATTGAACGCGTTCTAACCAATCTGCTCGATAATGCCCTGCGGCACACCCCGAAGGGAGGCACAATCGAAGTGTGCCCGGTGCGGGAGGGGCAATTTGTTTGCGTTGAGGTGCGAGATAGCGGCGTTGGCATTGAGCCAAGTCAATTGGAAGCTGTCTTCGACCGGTTCTCACGCACCGACGCCAGCCGGGCGCGCGTAGACGGAGAAGGAGCCGGGCTAGGGCTGGCCATCGCCCGCAAGATCCTTGATCTCCACGGAGGCGCAATCAAAGCAGAATCCACCCCTGGAGAAGGCACGACGTTTACGTTTGGACTTCCCGTAGCGGGGTAATCGAATATGGCTCTGAGGGGCTCGTCGACTGAGAAGGGTTAGGTCTTTGGTGATTGCGTGAAAGCGGCATTGGAAGCGCTCTCAGGTTTTCGCTGGCCTCCAGCCCTCTGTAAATTTGGGTTCATAGGTTTCTACCACAGATTATTGGGTCGGCATGCAAATCAGAACTATTGGACACGCAGGTATGCTGATATCGGAGGATGATGGGCGGCAGCTTCTCTTGACTGATCCGTGGCTACTTGGCTCGACGTACTGGCGTAGTTGGTGGCTGCAGAATTACCCCTCGGCCGAGGAGTTCGAAAAGTTGAAGGACGTTCGCTACGTCTACATCACACACGAGCACCCCGACCACTTCCACCCACCCACCTTACGGCGGCTTGGAAATGAACCACAGTACTTGTGTCCGGCGCTTCCTGAAGACAAAATATCCGTCTTCCTGAAGTCACATGATTTTAATGCCGAGCCGCTCACTCCGCTGCAGTGGCGCAAGCTTTCGGATGAGGTTTCCGTCCTTAGCATCCCGCTGTGGAATGACGACAGCGTGCTGTTGGTGAATATGCCGGGCGCCTTCGTTATCAACTTGAATGACGCCAAGCCGAGCAAAGCGAATCTGAAACGCCTCCGCCGTTTCCTCGACAAGCAAATTCCTGCGGACACGCCACTGATATTGCTCAGTAGCTATTCGCCTGCCAGTCCTGTTAACAGCTTTATGAGGGGTGCGAAAAGGGTTTCCATGAAGCAGAAATCCACGTACGTGAAATACATCAACAAAATCTGCGATGCGCTTCGGGCGACCTACTTCATGCCCTTCGCGAGCCAAGTGATCTTCCTGCGTAGCGATTCACAGTGGGCGAATGCGTTCAAGGTGACGATCGACGATCTGCAGGCGGGTTGGGCGTGCAATACAAAACTCCTCCACCCCTACTCAACGATTGACACGGCGACGCTGGAGACCACGCACATTGATCCGGCCGATTATCACGCAAGCCCGGATGGGCAGATGGCAAAGATCGAGGCGCAGGAGTTGCTGGACGAGACGGCAGAAGTCACGGATGAGGACATAGAGCGGCTTGAGAAAAAGATGCGCACGCAACGCTACCTATTCGCGATGCTCTTCCCGCGTGGCATCGGCTTCAGCGTCAAAGACATGGACCTTTTCTACAATACATGGAAGGGACGAATCGAGCGGGACAAGCAAGGCGGGGACTTCACGCTCAAGGTTCCGACGCAAGCTATCAAGGACGTGCTTGCGTACGACCATTTTGCCGATCTCGGGATTACCATGTTCACCATCGTCAGCCTGAACAGTGGAATCTCGCCGGCCAAGGTCTATCTCTTCTACCTCCTCCTCATGCTGGATGACTACGACCACACGACGGGCCCGAAGAACTTCCTCCGCTGGGCCAAGAGCACTACCAAGACAGGTATCTGGCGGATTCCGGAGTTCGCCACGCCCTAGCTCCTCCTCGGGGATGCGCGACGAGATCGGCGAAGTGCACCTTGTCATGCCGCAGGACTGCTTTGCTTTTCGTCTGCGCGATTGATGTCCGGTTCTCGCTGGAAGCCAGGATGTGGCGGGCAGCCGAAGAGTCGAAATCGGACTACTAGCTACTGTGCGTGGCGATTCGGGAAAGAAGCGTACGATAAATTTCCCCGGTCCAGATTATCAGAAAGCTGAGGGGTCTTTGTAAGCGAGGAGACGTAGGGCATTGAAAACGACGACGAGGGTGCTCCCCTCATGAAGTGCGACCGCAGGGCCGATACCGAGACCGAAGATGGTTGCTGGCACGAGAAAAATGACCGTGCCTAGACTCATCCAGAGATTTTGACGAATGATTAGTCGGGTCTGGCGACTGAGGCCTACGGCAAACGGAAGGCGGCTGAGATCATCAGCCATCAGGGCTACGTCAGCGGTTTCGAGTGCGACGTCCGAACCGGCTGCGCCCATCGCGATGCCGACCGTTGCGTTTGCCATGGCGGGGGCATCGTTGACTCCGTCGCCGACCATAGCCACTTTCGCATCCTGACTAAGACGTTTGATCATTGCCACCTTGTCGTCTGGCATGAGGTCGCCATGCGCCTCGTCGATGCCCACGGCATCGGCAACGGCATTTGCCACCCGCTGATTGTCGCCTGAGATCATTACCATGCGCTCGATTCCGATCTTGCGCAAACGAGCAATCGTCTCACGCGCGGAATCGCGCGGCGTATCCATCAACCCGATTGCGCCTAGGAAGCGGTCTCCGCGCCGGACAATCATCGTTGTTCTGCCCCTTCCTTCCAAATCCTCCACAGTCTGACGGATGGCTGCGATTAGCGCCGTCCCATCCATTTCTATGAAGAGGTCGGCTTTCCCGATATAGACTGCTTCGTCTCCAATCTTCGCCTGAACACCTCGCCCCGTGATGCTCTGGAGATCATGCGCTTCAACCCTCTTCAAGTCCTGCGCTTCTCCGTAGAGGACAACGGCCTCGGCGAGAGGATGGTCCGTGAGTCTCTCAACGGCTACTGCGGTCGTAAGTAGTTCGACCTCCGTTACACCATCCATCGGAACCACGTCAGTTACGCGAGGCTTGCCCTCCGTCAGCGTGCCTGTTTTATCGAACGCGATGGCTTTTAGCGAGCCGAGGTTTTCCAATGGGCCGCCGCCTTTCACCAAAACACCACTGCGGCCTGCTCGCGCAACTCCCGAGAGAACTGCGCTGGGCGTGGCTATGGCGAGCGCGCATGGACTGGCCGCTACGAGTACAGCCATGGCGCGATAGAAGCTTGCGGCAAAGGACTCATCCACGAAAACCCACGCGAACAACAGAATTGCGACTAGACCAAGTGCAGCCGGAACGAAGACGCGCTCGAACCGATCCGTAAACCGCTGGGTCGGCGAGCGCTCCGTCTCGGCCTCGGCTACCATTTGTACAACGCGGGCCAATGTGGATTCGGACGATGTTTTGGTCGCCACGATCTCAAGTGCGCCGCTCCCATTAATCGTTCCTGCAAATACGCGATGATCGCTGTCGAGGGTATCTGGATTGCGAAGAGCAGCTTGCGGATCGCCGACGGGCTGTTTGTCTACGGGAACGCTTTCTCCCGTCACAGGGGCCTGGTTTACGGCACTCGTGCCCTTCACCACGAAGCCATCTGCTGGGAGGCGTTCGTTGGTTTTTACAATCACGGTGTCACCAACCATCAGATCCGCGACGGGTATTTCCTGCTCCGATCCATTTCGCCGAACGAGTGCCGATTTGGGGGCGAGCTCAGCAAGGGCTTCGATGGCTCTCCGGGCTCGATCCATCGCGAAGCCTTCGAGAGAGTGGCCCATCGAGAACAGGAAGAGCAGCAACGCACCCTCAAACCATTCTCCGAGAGCAGCCGCTCCAACAGCCGCGACGAGCATCAAAAAGTCAATTTCGAACCGTCCCGCCTTGATTGAATCCCATGCCTCGCGGACCGTGAACCAACCGCCGAAGAAATAGGCCGCGACGTAGAGTGCCAACGGGATTTCTTGAACAACTCCGGAGAAGGCATACAACGACCAACCGAGCCCGACGCAAACGCCGGATAGAACGGCAAAGATCAGTTCTGTTCGCTCGCCGAAGATGCCACCGTGAGCGTGATCGTGGGCGCCGTCGCTTTTCGCGCGACCATGGATTTTGCCTTGTTCATGGTCGTGCCCTTCGTGAGATTCCGCACCGGTATTCTCGCTGGGCTGCGGAGTCGAGACCGTAACGCCGAGGTCGCTGAGCTCTTGCCGGAGGGTCGCCTCGTCCGTTGTCTCCCGGTCGAACTCGATCCGGATTGGGCCAGTCGCGTTCGCCTCGGCTTCCACGACTCCTGCGTGCTGCTTCAGTCGCTCGGTCACGGTCCGCGCGCGGCGCTGGTGGGCGAGCCCGGTGGCTTCCCAGAGCACATGGCCGTAGCGTCCCGTGATGCGCGCACCCGCGCGCTCGGCTATGCGCCGGATGCGAGGCAGAGCGATTATTTCCGGGTCGTAGTGAATACAAACCTTCGCCAACTCGCCATGCTGGGCAGGAATGACGTGGGCTTGCTGAATTCCGTTCGTGGACTGGAGGTCGCCTACCAAGCGCGTTGCGCAGCGGTCGTTTGCGTCGGGGACGTCCGGCAGGAGGACGGGAAAGTCGAGTCGAAGAAGTTCAGGCATGCACAACACCCCCAACGGTCTTCGTGGAGCTAGACTTAGCACCGACGACGTATGCGGCTCCGAAAAGTGCTTCCTCATAAAGAACTTCCTGCATGAGAGCGCGGACGGAATGCCACGGTTGGATATCCTCGTAGGCACGAGAAACACCGAATGGGCGGTTGATCCACGATCCAATTCGGATCAGCCATTCTGGCCACCGCTCCGGGCGGCGTAGCCCGGCAACGACGATTCGTCTCCCTTCAGCTAATGCGGAGACCGCCCGCTTGATCACGTCGGCATGCTCTGGCACCATTTCCAAGGCAAACGTCGAAATGATACCGTGGAGTGGCTTCGGGAACACAAAGGTCCGCATGTCTGCTCCAACGAGTTGGACATTCTGCCAGCCATTCGCCTGTACCCGTTCACGCGCCTGTTCCAACATTCCGGGCGAGAGGTCAACACCAATAACTTGACCAGTAGGCCCGACTGCTTCGACGAGATAGGGCAGATTAGCCCCTGTTCCGCAACCTAAATCGACAACCGTTTCGCCTGATTGAAGCTCTAGCACAGCAACGACGTGCCGGCGGAATCGTCCAGACCCGATAAACGAGTAACCCGCGGCGAGCAGATCATAGAAGGGCGCGATGCGGTCGTAGAGGTTGCGAACCTCGGGGGCGCTGAGGACGCCCGACGCTTCCTCCGGGTCACCCAAATTGCGCCGGCGTGCGGTGAAAAAAGCTACTGCGGCGGCGGCGGCGAGCCCCACGAGTATCCCCTTAACGGCTGCTTTCATAGCGTAGCCTCAGCATCGGCAACTGTGTCGGCGGGCACGGCGTCGGCGTCTGTCGCACCAGAAGTGTCGTCGCTCACGTCGCCTTCGTGATGAACGATACGATAAAGCACTGGTAGGACGAGAAGCGTCAGAAGCGTTGCCGAAATGATGCCACCTATGACTACAGTCGCAAGTGGTCGCTGCACTTCGGCACCTGTTCCTGTTGCGAGAGCCATCGGTACGAAGCCGAGACTTGCAACGAGAGCCGTCATCAACACAGGTCGCAGCCGCTGTCTGGCTCCCTCCTCAACGGCATGATCGAGGTGGACACCACGTGCCCGCAGCTGCGAGATAAACGTGAGCATGACGAGCCCGTTCAGAACCGCCACTCCCGATAAGGCTATGAACCCGATACCGGCCGTAATCGAGAGAGGCAGTCCTCGCATCCACAGTGCCACAACTCCACCCGTTAAAGCCAGCGGAACGCCGGTGAAAACGAGGAGGGCATCTTTCACGGAACCGAGCGTGGCAAAGAGGAGCACGAAGATTAGCAACAGTGCCATCGGAACCACGATGCGAAGCCTCTGAGCGGCCGATATCAGCTGTTCGAATTCGCCGCCCCACCCGATCCAGTATCCGGCCGGTACGTCCACGTTTGCTTCCACTGCTGTCTGGGCTTCGGCGACGAACGAGCCGATGTCACGGCCGCGCACGTTCGCCGTCACCATCACCAGCCGTTTACCGCTCTCTCGGCTGATCTGATTCGGCCCCGGCGCGATCTCTAGCTGCGCTACCTGCCCGAGCGGGACCGAGCCGCTGCCAGCCCGCCCGCCAAAGGGCGCGCCACTCAGCGCGGCGGATTGCGTTGGGATCCCAGCAGGAAGCGGGATCGGCAGACGGGCAAGTGCTGCGAGGTCGGTCCGAGTGGACTCTGGCAAGCGCACAACAAGCGGCACGCGGCGGTCGCCCTCGAAAACTAGCCCGGCCTCGCGTCCGCCTACAGCTACCTCCACGACTTCCTGAACTTCAGCACGACTGAGGCCATAGCGCGCCAGCGACTCATCATTCATCTGAACAGAAAGCATGGGCAACCCCGTCGTCTGCTCGGTACGAACGTCTGCGGCGCCCGGGAT
>JBBKWZ010000096.1:0-15245 GCA_037969195.1 Rubricoccaceae bacterium
TGTCTCCACAACCAGTGGCACGGTAAATCTGCGCTTGCCTCGTGGAGTGGGGTTTGACGTGAATCTGCAAAGCTCCGACGTTGAAATTGATAGCGATCTTGGTTTCAGGGGATCGCGGGGTGAACGACAAGTTCAGGGCACACTCGGATCAGGCGGCCCTCGCCTGGAAGTGTCGACGCTCAGTGGGAGCATTGAGCTGGATACGGAATAGCGTCTTCAGCAATATTATCCTGAAGGGCGCATCGACAGCGTGCCCCGACTGGTCGGGAAAGGATCTCAGTTGCCCCATCCCCGCTTGGAGTTTGGGGGATCCTGCTATACGTCCAGGATGACAAGGCGGCGTTTTTACAGCAGTTTCTACTGCTGGCCCTGAATATGCCGGACCATCGTCTCTGGATCTGACGTTGGCGCCTGGCAGGTTTGGCGCTCACAGACATAAGCGGTTGCCCGACCGTTCTGTGCGATCTGAAACTCCGTAAACGGCGCGAGGCCGATCAACGGCGCATCTCCCGTACCCGGCGAACGAAGCAAGGCGACCGCATTCGGAGCGTACAGTTGTCGGAATGTCGAAACCAACTGGTCGGTATCCGTGCCGTCGCGTTCCCCTGCAATGACGACCTCAAGCGAAGGCCCGACTGCAAAGTCCACCGCTGTCATCATAAACGCGTGCGACGCTGGCTGGGCATTCAGTTCCGCGACGGCGGAGCCAACATTATCCGCAGCCCGCTCCAGATCAACGTCACCCGTAACTCGACTCAAGCGAAGTCCGTTGAGCATCGCGACCGAATTCCCTGACGGAATGGCGCCGTCGTAGAATTCCTTTTGGCGGAAGAGTAGTGCTTCGCTTCCATCCGCAGTAAAGAAGTAGCCGCCTCCGTCTTCGTCGGCAAAATGCTCGTTCATTGTACGGTGAAGGTTGAGCGCCTCGTCCAGATAGTACTCGTTGAACGTGGCTTCGTACAATTCGAACAGACCCCAGACGAGGAAAGCATAGTCATCCAGATGGGCTGTGATGCCAGCGTCGTCGTTGCGGTAGCGGTGGAGCAACAAGCCATCTGTCGTCCGCATCGTGGAAAGGAAGAAATCCGCGGCCCTAGAGGCCTGTTGAGCATAGCGCGGTTCATCGAAGGCAACGGCGGCTTTCGAAAGCGCGGCAATCATGAGACCGTTCCAGTCCGTCAGCACCTTGTCGTCCAACAGCGGCCGTAGCCGCCTTTCTCGCACATCAAAAAGCCTCTGCCGAATTGCCTCCAGGCGTTCCGCATCCCCTCCAGGTGTTGCTGGACGATGAAGCACGTTGTCGCCCGTCGGTTGGCCGGTTGCTTCGTCAGCAAAGTTGCCTTCCGTTGTGGTTCCGAAGGCCCGTCGCGCGAATGTCGCGTCCTCATCGCGGAGTGCCTCTCGCAGCTCGGATTCACTCCAGACATAAAACGCACCCTCCTCTTTTTCACCGAGGCGGTTGACGGAATCGGCGTCTTCCGCGCTATAGAAAATGCCTTCCGGGCTTGTCATGTCGCGCTGGATGTACTCGAAAATCAGCTCAGCGGTCTCGCGGTACTGCGCATCTCCCGTCGCCTGATAGGCCTCGGTGTAGGCCATCGCCATCAGTGCCTGGTCGTATAGCATCTTTTCGAAATGTGGCAACAGCCACTGTCGATTGGTCGAGTAGCGATGGAATCCGTAACCAACATGGTCCCAGATTCCGCCACTTCGCATGGCCTGAAGTGTGGTTTCCACCATCTCCAACGCCTGCGCATTTCCCGAGCGCTTCCAGTAGCGTAGGAGGAAGAGCAGGTTGTGGGGTGTCGGGAATTTTGGCGCCGTTCCAAAGCCTCCCAGGTCTGCATCGTAACGCCGTCGTAGTTGTTCGAATGCACGGGTCAGGGTTTCCTCCCCGAGCGCCTCACCCGGTGGCCGGTCGGAAAAATTGCGATGTACGGCCTGGGTAATTTCCTCGGCAGAGTACACAATGCCATCACGGTCATCCCTCCAACTTTGCGCCACGCGAGGGATAAGATCCATCATCCCCATCTGACCGTAGCGACTCTCTTTGGGGATGTACGTCCCCGCAAAGAACGGTTTTCTGTCTGGCGTCATCAAGATGGTGAGTGGCCAGCCGCCGCGCCCTGTGATCGCTTGCGCTACGGACATGTACACCCCATCAATGTCAGGTCGCTCCTCGCGATCCACTTTGATATTGATGAACGTCGCGTTCATCAACGCCGCAACGGAGTTGTCCTCAAACGACTCGTGTTCCATGACATGGCACCAGTGGCATGTTGCATAGCCGATGGATAGAAAGATCGGCTTGTCCTCTGTGCGCGCTGCCTCGAAAGCTTCGTCACCCCAAGGGTACCAGTCCACTGGGTTATCGGCGTGCTGGAGGAGGTACGGGCTGTTGGAATCGGCTAGTCGGTTCATTTGTGGGACGTTCTCTTGTGCCGAGCAGCCTGAGGCAGTCAACATCAGCACGAGGAGTAAGGAACGCATGGTATTCGAGATTGCGAAGACGGTTGACGGTTCGCCCACCTGTGCGTTCCGTGCAGTAAGTCCACGCGTCCAATCACAAGCAGTCCACACCGGACGATTGCTCCCCCAACTGCGCCCCTAGATCACGAAACGTCCGGTTGAATTGGAGGAGGTTCTGGTGCAGCGGCAATAGCCCTCGGACCATACTGCGCCTCGGGCAACGTGCCCGGCTTGCCCTCAACGGCATTGTGAAAAAAGCGCTGTGTGGGGTAAGCGAAATCGATGTCGCCATGGGCGGCAAAAGCGTCCAGAATGGCCTCCCAGATATGTTCTTCACTTCCGCGCCGGCGACGGGGCTCAATGAGGTAACGCATCGTCAGCTCAACGCCCGAATCACGTACGGTTGTATAGACGGTTGGCGTGAGTTTGGAGTAGAAGATGAGGTACTCCTGCGCTTCCCGGCGCAGCTTCCGCTCGGCCTCCTCGGTAAGATTGTTGCCATGCTCGATGGCTACGTCGAAGAGTATCCGCTTCGCCGCGCGCCAGTTACTCTCGAATGTTACGAGAACAGGTATTTCGTTCCAGACGTAGGGGAAGCCGCGCGTAAAATTGATCACCGAATCCGTAAACATCCAACCATTCGGAACATGTACGATCCGTCCGGTGGATTGCCCTGCACCGCTCTCCGTGCCAACTTCCAGCAAGGTGAACATGAACACCCGCTGATCGATAACGTCGCCGGTGTGGGTCCGAACAGTGATCCTGTCCCCTGCAACGAAAGGCCGCCTCCAAACAATGAACAACCAGCCAGCAAAATTCGCCAGCGGATCTTTGAGAGCAATCGCCATCCCCGCCGACAACAACCCGAAGAACGTCGCCAACGAGCCAATGCTCCCTACCCAGATTCTAAAGAAGGCAAATACGGTGATGAATGCCGCGACGTAGGTGGATGTCTTCCGCCACTGGTAACGCGCTCGAACGTCGTTAACCCGTCGATAGGCGACCCTAAGAACGAGCCAACGCACCGTCCAGACGATGGCCACGATGATCGCCGAGATCATCAGGTTGATCAGCACCGCCTTGCTGAAACCGGTTGTGTCATGCAGGGCGCCCAGAAAGCCGTCGAGCACTCCCGATACGGCTTCCACCGTTTCCGATTCCTTCGCTCGAAGCAGCGCCTCGCGGATGGCGTTTGTTGTGTCGCCCAACGCCATGGAATCGCGGGCGAGGGAATCCGCCATACCTAGAGTATCCGAACTTTGCGTCTGCGCATGCACAATCGAATCGCGCAGAGCAAGCTTGACGGAATCCGACTGTTGGAAGGCGAACATTAAGGGTGATTTTCTAGGCCTGCAAGCTATCGCCTACGCGTCGCGCAATCATACTCAAAACGCGCCGCCAAAGAAGATGGCGTTCAGCAGCAATCCGTCCGTTCCGTACCAAAAAGCTCGAAATGTCGGATCAAAGTCCATCAGGACGACATGGCCTCGCCCGATACGTGACGCCATGATGGCTGATCTCCCGGGCAGGCGTTCGAGGTTTTCGTCGGAGATGTAGCCACTTAATAGCGGTGCCTCAGCGTATACGCCGACGTCCGATCCTTGCGGTCGGATACCTTCAAAAAAAAGCGTATTGGTTTTGAACACGGCAACGCGCTCTGGGTGGCCGAAGCCAATGGGGTGGGTTGTATCGAGATCGATTTCAAATATGGCTCCCCCTATCTGTTGGGCACCAGCTGTTTCTTCTTGATCGGCGTACGGAATCCGCGTCGAGTCCGGTGCGGTCTCGTCCTCATCCGCATCCATAAAGCCATTCTGGGATGCCCAACCCGCGGCTTGCCCGGTTGCGACAAACGTCCCACCACCACGCACCCATTCGAGCAATGCATCCTTGTCGGTGTCGTCCATCCCCCGAATACCGCCCGTCACGATCGTTGTGTATCGAGTGAGGTCCAACCGCGTCAAACCATTCACATCGATAAGTGACGCGGGAATCTGCATCCGCTCGCTGAGCACGTGCCAAATCTCACCTGCTCGGTAGCTGTTCGTCCCCTCTCCGGCAAGAACAGCCACAGAAGGTATTTCGAGGATCCTCGCTGACCCACTACCCAGATCAGGACCACGCGGCGTCAGTCCGCCGGAGACCGCAATGATTTCGACTCCATCTTCAGACCGCGCTTCGTCGACCAGTCGGTGAATAGTCTCCGAATCGACTTCCTCCTGTTGGACGGGGATGACAATCGTGCCTCGATCAAATCGCCTCCGACTGCCCTCCAAAATGGCGTCGAATGACTCAAAGGAGAGCCGCGCAACAACACCAGCCTCTTGGAGCCGATGTAAGGCGCGTGGAGCGAAATAACGTCCCCAAGGCATCAGATAGGCGTAGTCCGCCTGACTCCCAACCGTGGCAGTCTCTCCAATTTCAAGTGGTGCCCCTTGCATACCTGAGATTCTCCGCACCGCGGCGTACTCAAGTCCAAAGGCGTGTGGAAAGGTCCAGGCCGACACGTCATAGAAAAGCGAGTCTTCGAATGAGGTCACCTCTTCAAACATCGTCTGAATGAGCTGCGCTTGCGCCTGATCCAGCGGAACGATGAACGCACCGCCAGGCTCAAACGCTGTGTCGTCAACCTCCACCGGGCGCGCCAATTCGTAGACCTGAATTCGATGCCTTTGTAGCGTTCTCATTAACTCGGCTGCGCGCTGCGGATAGCGGTTTGAGGCCACGACGTATCCCTCCACGCCAGCGCGATCTGCTACGTTCGGCGCGTCGCGATACGTGTCGCGTTGGAAGCGCAGCAACGCTTTCCGGTTTGCCACAACGCCTTCTAGCGATGACAGCGAGACGACAAACTGATTGCGGATCGTAGTCACGTAGCGAAGGGTGCCGGACGAAGTCGTCCGTTGCAGCGCGCGCGACGACGCTTGTTCGAAGAGAATGCCGACTGCTCCGTTTACGTCCGGATAGGTTGAGCCTTTCCCGTAATAAAAATCGTCGAACGACTCTTCGCTGTAGTAAAGTTGCCCTACAGCATCGAATGCATCGGCGTGGTGTTCGGCAATAGCTTCGGCAAGAATCTGATTCTCTTCCGGCGTGTTCGGATTTGTGCGGCTCGGTATCCCCGGCTGGAAGAAGAACGTCGCCTCCGATCCCATTTCGTGGAAATCCGCAAGAAACTGAGGCCGCCAATTATGGAAGACGTCCAACCTGCCGCGGCTCTCGGGAAGCTGAGCGGGCAGCCAATCGCGGTTGAGGTCGAAGAAGTAATGGTTGGTTCGGCCGCCCGGCCAAGCTTCGCTGTGCTCCAGATCCTGGGTGTCGAGAGTAGGCGCGGAGGGGCTGCGGAAGTCATTCGCCCAACTCGTAAACCGATCCCGACCATCGGGATTGAGCATAGGGTCGATGATGACGACCGTGTTGTTCAGAATGTCTTCGACTGCAGGCCCCTGCCCGGCCGCGAAATGGTAGAGCGTAAGAATCGCAGCCTCCGTACCGCTTGCCTCGTTTCCATGGACGCTGTAGCCGAGATACACGATGGCCGGCATCGCTTCGAGTTCAGCATCGGTCACAGTGTTGGGGTCATCCGATAGGCGGAGATTCGCCAACCGGATCGCCTCCAGACGTCCATGTTTCTCTACGCTCGCGACGGTCGCATGGACGAGCGGACGATGACCATACGTCCGTCCATGGGTCTCCAACCGGACCCGGTCGGACGCACGGGCAACGGCTTCGAAGTAGCGAACCACGTCATGCGGCCGCGTGTGCCGGTCCCCGATGTTGTACCCCAGCACATCAAACGGAGTCGGGATTGATGCGTCGTAACCCGTCGTTCCCGGCGCCGCGTACCCGTCAATCAGCGGGGTTTGAGCTTGAACGACTGCAGCGAGACATCCCGCAAGCAACAGGGGGTAAAGAAGACGAGACATGGAGCGCGGAATAGATCGGCGCATGATACGAGAATCCTTCGAATCCCTTCCCCAGGCCTATGCTGTCTGATTAATGGGCTTCGTACGCCTGATCGATGAAGTACGCCAGACAGTCCCTGCTGTACGATTCATACGTCGGTTGGATCATGCGATTATCGATGATGAGCTTGGGCACGCTCACGCCGCCTTCCGCATTAGCAATGATTGCCGCCATGGCTAAGCGGTCCGCCATGATGTCCGCCAACAAAGGCTGTGAGGCCGCCTGGTCTTCGATCTGCGAACGGAAAGCAGTTCCATCCATTCCTACCGCCGTAGCAATCTCGACGACTTGGTCCAGCGTAAGACCTTGTGGCTGTTGGCGGTCAAACATCAGATCCAACATTGGGTAGAACTTGCCCTGCCCCGCAGCCATGCGAAGCGCCTGAATTTGCCCGAACGAGTGCTCCCATATCGGATATGCCACATAGTAGATTCGCGCTTTGTCGGCGCGGTCTGCCGCAACCAGATCGAGCGTTTCGTGCAGATCCTTGCAATGCGGGCAGTTCGGATCGAACACCTTTACGACGCGGACAGGAGCGTCGGCATCACCGAGATAGGGCCCATCCATAAATGCTTCGAGCCCTTCAATTGTCTCATACTCGGGGTCGTACGTGCACTGCAACGCCGGATCAGAAATGATTATCTGCGTGGCAGGGTCGATCTGCGGGGTCGTCAAACTTGAGTCACTGGGGAAACCAGTTCGGTCGGCAACGGCGGCGGGTTCGCCGCCAAACAATCCTTTGGCGTATGCCACGTCCGCAAGTACAGCGACGGCGGCAATGACGGCCATGGCGATAAAGGGCTTCATAGCGAACGAGGTTCGGGAGCCGGTTGGGCCGCTGGATCTACGATGTTCCACGATGTGCAGGATGAAGAGGATGGTTGTTGTCAACGCGGATGCAAGGCACAATTTGCATGGCGCCACATCGGCCAACTCCGCTGAGAAGTACTGGTAATAGGTCAAGTACGCCGAGTACAGAAATCCTAGCGTAACAACTGCGAACGATGCTTTCCGGACGTTTTCACGTTGTGGCGGCTTAACCGCCGCGTAGGCATATCGGAGCCCAGCCAACAAGAGATAATAGAGGAATCCCATCAAAACGTTGGAGATTCCTAGAAACGTCCCTGCGCCGCTCTCGAACACGTCGTCGCACGTCAGCTCGTTTGCGGCTTCGGGGCTAAAACATCCACGCCCGAACGTCTGCTCGAGGTACATGTCGGTTACCAGAAAGACACCGACGAGTGCAATTCCAAAGATGATTCGTGGGAGCCAGACGGCCGCGTTCTTTGCCATGGGGGACAGCGCTGAGTTAACGTTTCGTAAGATACGGTGGGCGAACGCCCAGGGGGATTCGTAGGGTAATCGGGAAGCATGGGAAACGCCTTAACTCCTCTTGATTGCGGGCTCAGCCATACGTGAGACGTTAAGACTCAATCGTCACCGCGCATTTCAGGAGACTGGTTATGGCCTTGTTCTGGAAACATGCCTCGTCGTAATGACCACTGTTTAGCCACATAGCTCCACGATTGCGTTGTCACATGGTTAGAACAGTACGCCCTCTTCTATGCGCGGCAGCGCTGCTGTTTACAGGATGCAGTAGCGGCGATCCTACGGGTGCCAACGGACTGCGTGTGCTATTCGTGGGAAACAGCCTGACGTACACCAATGACCTCCCAGCTATGGTGGCCACATTTGCTGAATCTGAGGAGTTGGCATTCGGATACAAGACCATCGCTTTCCCCAATTATGCGCTGCAAGACCACTGGTACCACTCGGACGCGAGAAGCGAGCTTTCGGAGGGGAATTGGGATTTCGTTGTTATGCAACAGGGGCCATCGTCGTTGCCGGAGAATCAGGAGTCACTGAGATTCTGGGCGGCCAAGTTTGCGGATGAGGCCCGCCTGTACGGCACTGAACCCGCGTTGTACATGGTCTGGCCAGCGGATGTGAACTCTGCGACATTCCCGGCTGTGGTTGATTCGTACACGCTCGCTGCAGACGCAGTAGCTGGTCTGTTACTGCCGGCGGGCGCGGCCTGGCTGGCGGCCTGGAATCTTGACGCCTCGCTTCCCCTGTATGGCCCGGATGGCTTTCATCCCAGCGAAACCGGCACGTACCTGGCCGCACTCGCTGTGTTCGCGGGGTTGACGGGGTCTTCTCCTGTCGGATTGCCTTCGACGCTGGAACTTCCCGCTGGTGGGCTGACGATCCCGGCGTCGCGTGCGCGATTACTTCAAGACGCTACTGCTTCAGTCCTCTCCGGTCCCTGATTACGTCTGCATGACGCCTGGATTGAACCGAGGAATCTCCGGATTGTGATCCGCTATCTCGATGCCCGTAGAGATCCACCCTCGAGTCTTTACCGGATCGATGATCTCATCCACCCATAAACGGGCGGCAGCGTAGTATGGGCTCGTCTGCTCTTCGTAGCGGGCTTCTATCTCGCTGAGCATGGCTGCCTGATCAGCCTCGGAAAGCTCCATCCCCTGCTTCTTCAGTTTTGATGTCTGAATCTGCAGGAGCGTCTTTGCGGCTTGAGAACCGCCCATTACGGCGATTTGTGCGGTGGGCCAGGCAAAGATGAGGCGCGGGTCGTAGGCCTTTCCACAGAGGGCGTAATTCCCTGCCCCATATGAGTTACCGACAATCACAGTGAACTTCGGTACAACCGAATTGGCTACAGCGTTCACGAGCTTTGCCCCGTCCTTGATGATCCCACCCTGTTCGGCACGGGTGCCAACCATGAATCCTGTCACGTCCTGAAGGAAAAGGAGCGGGATGCGCTTTTGATTGCAGTTCATGATGAACCGCGTCGCTTTGTCCGCCGAATCTGAATAGATGACGCCGCCCACCTGCATCTCCGGCGATTTCCCTTGTGGCGAACTGGCCCGCACAACCTGGCGCTGGCTGGCTACTACGCCCACGCTCCAGCCATCAATCCGTGCGTAGCCCGTAAGTAGCGTTTGTCCGTACCCAGCCTTGTACTCTGTCCAGGAATCGGCGTCAACAATGCGGGCGAGAATGTCCCGCATGTTATACGGCTGCGTGCGGCTGTCGGGCATAACGCCGTAGAGCTCTTCAGGGTCAAACGCCGGATCGACAGATTCCACGCGGTCGAATCCCGCTCGATCTTGCGGACCAAGCTTGGAAACGAGATCACGAATCGTGGCAAGGCATGTCTGGTCATCGGGCATCTTGTAATCCGTAACGCCCGATATCTCAGAGTGTGTAGCCGCACCACCGAGTGTCTCTGAGTCCGTGTCCTCGCCAATTGCCGCTTTCACCAGGAATGGACCCGCCAGAAATACCGATCCTGTTCCATCAACAATCAGCGCCTCATCCGACATGATTGGGAGGTATGCGCCGCCCGCGACACACGAGCCCATGATGGCCGAGATTTGCGGGACGCCAAGCGAACTCAATCGCGCGTTATTGCGGAAGATGCGCCCGAAGTGTTCCTTATCAGGGAATATCTCGGCCTGCATCGGAAGGTAGACGCCAGCGGAATCGACGAGATAGATGATGGGAACACGGTTTTCGAGGGCGATTTCCTGCGCACGAAGATTCTTCTTTGCGGTGATCGGAAACCATGCGCCCGCCTTCACGGTGGCGTCGTTGGCGACGATTAGACAAAGCCGCTTGTGTACACGACCGAAGCCCATCACGGTGCCTGCCGCCGGGCAACCACCCTCATCTTCGTACATCCCACGACCAGCGAAAATCCCCAGCTCTAAGAACTCCGTGCCCTCATCGATTAGCGCATCGATTCGCTCGCGGGCAGTGAGCTTCCCTCGCGCGTGCTCACGCGCCATGTACTTCTCACCCCCGCCACGTCTTACCTCTGCTGCCCGCGCCTCAAGGTCGTCCATCAACCGCGCAAAGTGGGCTTTCCTCGTCTCGTAGGCTTCGTCTTCCACTACTGATGAACCGAGCGGAAACGTTGGCGGTCCGGTTTGAACGTTGGGCATAGATGTGGGATAAAGACTGCTCGGAAGGGTGAAGAAGGTACCCAACTTGACCAAGCGCTAAGGCTCTCCCAACAACTCTCCCCTACCGCGTTAACCACGCGTCCGACTTTTTCGAAATGCAAAAACGCCCAACACGTACACGTGCCAGGCGTCCTTGATATTCGGGAATGCGGGCTTAAACAAGTGTTGCCATTTTCGCCATGATGAGTGTCCGGTCCTCGCCCGTTGACTCATGGATCAGGGTAACCATGTCACCCAGGTTGCCCCGCGCTTTCTTCATGTCGCTCTCGTCAATCTCACCCCATACCGAGAGGATTTGCGTCTTAACTCGATCCCAGTTCGACTCCATTCGTGCTTTGCCCATGTGTCCCTCAGGTTGTTTGTGGGGCCTTCAAAACGCACGAAAATGCACGTTGAAGGGGTTCCCCCGTGTCCATTAAGTGGGGTAAATATAACGAACAGACAACCTGCTCCAAAGTGAAGAGCCAATCCGATATTGTTGAATTGCGCCCTAGGCTTCGCCCATGTCGCTGATCATGCGGAGCAGTTTTCTCTTGGCGATGGGCAGCATGGTGGCCTCCATCGGGAACGCCACGTCAGCATTCAGATGAAACGTGGCGGGAGTTGGCAGATCAGGAAATCGTTCCACCAATCGCTCTTTCCACGAACGAGGAGGTTCGAGAGGCGGCAGATCTGCAGCAACAGGCTTGGTGCGCAGGCTTCGGTATTTACCGTCCTCGCCCGTCAGCGCAGACATCGTGTAGCGAAGCACAAAGATCCGCCCGGCTTCATCAGGGAGAAGCAGATAACCTTCGTCCTGATACGCAGGCACTACGCCCACGGCGGCCAACTCGGCATGCTCGTCCACAAATTCGAACAGCGTTCGCCCTTCTTCGATGACGTCCGTTAGTTGGGGCAAAGCCCAGCGTGCCAGATCCTCAGCAAGCAACGGCATTTCACCTTGCGGAGGGTCAAAAATCACCTCTTTTGATTCCCAGTCGATCCCGCTGATCGCACCGCTCCGGCCTTCGCGGAAGCGGTCTACGCCGTCCAGAAAGTCTCGCAACGCGCGCCGAAGACGGATAAGATCCGCCAGATGAGGATAAACCTGACTGTGTACGAATGCCGAGTGAGCTTCCTGCAAGCCCGCTAAGACTCGGTACCGAGCGGCTTCGGCGTCGGTTGCAGCCGCAAACAGATTGAGGTGAAGAACAGACATGAAGACGCTCCACGTTGGGGGGACGAACGGGAACGCGGGGTGCCTGAGCCGAAGCTCAGCCGCCCCGCTGGGCCGTAACTACGACCTCCTTCATGCAAAATGCAAATTTCCTGCCTGAACCATTTTTTGGATTCAGAAATGCACTGTACCGAGTCCAAGATTCCTTCGCTCTTACAAACCGAACCAGTACGTCGCTTTGATCAGGAAGAGATTCTCCACCGGCGCGCGGAAAACCTCGCTGAGTTCTTCCCCGATTCCAAACCCGTCAAAGGGAGCAAAATCTTCCCGCTGCTGCTGCCACACAAAGAAGAGGGTTGAACCCGGTCGCCATTCCCAGCGCAACACCGCATTTCCGCGGAGCGAACGGAAATTGAAATCCTGATTGTCAATCGTGAAGGAATCTCCGCCATCGCCAGGGTCAATCGTGTACTCCGTAGCGCGGCCATCCTCCATCGTCGGCGTAACGCTGCCACGATCCTCGCCGTAAACGTCAAAGTCGAAAGAACCTGGCGTTCGGAACTCTTTCAAGTTCGAAAACACGCCCGACGTGATGAACGGACGAGCAAACAACTGGAGCGACAACTCCGGAGTAAACGTCATATTCAGGCGTACACCGAGATTGAACGACCGTTGCGTGATGTCGGCGAAAACGTACCGCGAACCAAACGTGCTTGCGGCCAGCGGATCCTCGATGCGGGTTACGAACTGGTCGTTGTCGTATTCCGCGCCGTATTCGGGTTCGAACGTGATAGAAATGGCATTGGACGGCCGGACTCGCACAAAGAATCCGGCGTAGCGATCGTACTCAGCCTGTGCGCCGTTGTAGTCGTTGGGTAGCTCCGAGCGGATGCTGACAAATGCACCACCCGATATCTTCTTGGCGCTGTCGGTATTGAAGCTCACGTTTCCGCGGAGATCCATGGGCCGGTCGGCTATGGGTCCACCGCGCGTTAGTCGGTCGTTTCCGCTAACGGGATTGAAGTTGAAGCCCGGGTTGATGCTCCATTGGTTCCTGAACTGGAAGTAACCGCCACCTCCGTAATAGTGGTTGATGATGTCCCCATCGAAGTTCATCCCTATACCACCGTACTGCCAGAACTCATAGTTCTGGAGACGGCTGGGCTCCGGCTGATTGTAAGACCAGAGGTAGTTCATTGATGTTACATCGGCGCGATTCTGGAAGCCGAGGTCATTTATCTCGAATTGCGGTGTCGTTAGCGTGCCGGTGAGCGAGCCACGCCATCTGCCTGTCGTTTTTGACAGCGACGTTTCGGTATGGAAGCCACTAAGACTCGTCTGAGTAGAATCCACGCTGAGATACCCGGAGTCGGGGCGCTGGAAATAACGTTGCGGCCGGCGCTGAAGGCTCGTAATAATGTCTGTTGACCCATTCACATAGCTGCCCGCATAAACGCCACTGACAACCCAGTTTCGGTCTGCAAAGAAGTGCTCAAAGTCGAGCCCGCCCATATAAGCACTGGAGGGCATGATGGAGTCAAACAGGCCTTCAGAGCCCATGCCACGATTCACGGCCGAAAAAATGCCGCCCACAACCGTGGAGCCTTCCCGAAAGTCCCTTCTCACACGCCCAACGAAGTGATTGGCGTAAGGCTCAACCGGCGTTGAGAGTTCTTGATTAGCATCGTCGATATAGCGTGCGGATTCCTCAAGAGTGACTGCATTCAGAAGTCCAACCGACCACGGGCCAATCTTGCCACTTACCTTCGCGGCCCCGGCAATCGTCGATTGAGAAGGGCTATCAACGAAAGAGATCCCTTCCCCACCAATACCCCGCTGCGGGTTCCGGCCTATCCGCCGTGAGTAGAAAAACGTGGGGCGGAAAGAAACGTTATTCGTCCGGGTGCTCCCGTAATCGAAAATGTCGACGCCCTCGACGAAGAACGGGCGACGTTCGCTGAAGAACGTCTCGAACGCGGACAGATTAACCGTCGCCGGATCGGCCTCGACCTGGCCAAAATCAGGGTTTACTGTAGCCGTCAGGGTCAGATTGCTGGAGAGCCCAACTTTGGCGTCAAAGCCAATTCGAGGCCGAAAATCGTTTTCATGGTAAAACGGATTAGCCGAATCGCCCGGCGCCCGGGTGAGTTGGCTTGCCACGTACGGTACAAATTCAATGCGACGGGGAGCCGAGAGATCGCGCAAGCCATCCAGCCGACCAAAACGGGAAACGTACCCTTCCACATCGGGAAGGATAGGCGCCCAGAACGAGCTCTCACCTCTCGTCGGGATGTCCCGCTGAAACTGGATGCCCCACGAAGTCGGGCCGCTCCCCGCCGCATAGCGGAGCTGTGAAAACGGAATGCGAAACTCTACGGTATAACCTCCATCAAAACGGGCTGCCTTGCCATCCCACACAGCATCCCAACTATCGTCCTCTTCTCTGTCGTTGTAGATCAATACGTCCTGCTCGACACCGCCAGCCGTTACCGCAAAAGAAAAGGCCGTTCTGTCGTCGTTGTATGAATCAATGTCTACCGATACACGGTCGCTCGTAACATAGTCGTCTCGTCTTGCAAGCGGAGCTATGATTGTTGACGGATCCCGAACGAAACATCTAAACCCCACATAGAGGGCTCCGTCATCGTACAAGATTGCCACTTCGGTGCGCTCGGTTGCTGCTGCGCCTGGGTTAGGATCGCGCTGAATAAACCCGGTTGATGTCGTCGCCCCGGCCCAAATTGCATCGTCAAGCCGCCCATCAATATCCGGGCTAGCGGTTGCATCAATCCGCAGCGCAGTATGCACAAGTCCTTGATTGGACTGCCCATTCGGCGATGATTGCGACAAGGAGAGCGGGCATAGCACGTGCGCTAACGCCACTCCAACGAGGAGGCGGTACCTGATACTCATGGACGGAGAACGACTGCCTGCCAGGTTCCCGCGCTATCAACGGGTAGTGGCAAAGGTGAATGGTAAGAAGGATGGCGTAGTGGCGCCGTTCTGCTAGTTGCTGCCGTTATCGCGGCAGGTGTCGGAGTTCTGGTTTGCGTTGGTGCGACGTGGGTTTGCGGATGGCCGAGCCCGACGAGAGGATTCCAGAACATCCTGTTTCCACTCGATGGCTGCAATGACTTCGGAATCTTGGTCGATCGCAGCCAGGTTTGCCGCCTGACGATCAACCCACTCCGTGTTGCCTAGCTCACGAGCCTCGCGTACGACTGCCTCGACGCGTCGAACAACACTGCGCGTTCGTTCATCAAGGGCATCCCATCGATCGCCTTCGATGTCCTGCACCAGACGGTCAACATTCACCTGGATACGCCGTCCAGCCTCTTCCATCTCTGCGGCCAACGAAGCATCAAGGCGGGCGTTGAACTGGCTGTCTCTAGCGAGTTTGAGATGTCGTTGCGATTCTGAAACGTCTCGGCTAATTCTGATCGATTGGTCGCCAGACGTAGCCGGGCCACTCATAACCTCGACAGCCGGCACAAAGAATGCCCTGGCGTCCGGTTCAGGAGAGGGCTCAGGCACGGATTCTGGGTAAGAAGGGGCCGGTGGAGCAGGCGGTAGCGGACCCAGCGGTGCAGGCGGAGGCAACGGCGGGGCTGGAGCAAGAGGTGCTTCCGGCGGAGCGGGCGGTGCCGGCACATTCTGCGTGATCG
>JBBKWZ010000097.1:0-8749 GCA_037969195.1 Rubricoccaceae bacterium
GTGTCGATTGGCGTGGAGTTCTAGGTGATGAATACGCGCGGCGAAAACGGAAACAGGGTGCCAGAATTCGGTTCGATGTTGTGCCTTGGCTTTTGCCTTTGGATGGCCAGCGTTTGCCAGGTGGTACACGCTCAGGATATCCCGGAAGACTCGACGCAGGCCCAGGACGAATTGATCCGCCTCGAAACCCTCAACGAAGACGAAGTAACCGGCGACCCCACGGAGCTTCTCGAACTACTCAACGACCTTCGCGAGAACCCTCTCGATATCAACCAGGCTACGAGCCTGGAATTCACGTTGGTTCCGGCGATTGGCCCGCTTCTGGCGGATGCCATCGTCCGTTATCGTGATGAGAACGGTCCCTTCCCTTCCATCCCCCTCCTGCGCCAGGTGGAAGGCATCACCGGCGAGGTATTCAATGAAATCCGACCGTACGTAAGCATTGGAGCCACGCTCGACGTCCTGGCAGCTGCGCCGTCCGGATTCCCGGCCGTTCCTCGCATTTCGGAAATCACCCGCAACTTGCGCTACACGGCAACGCAACGATTCCAGAGGAGGCTCACGCTGGCGCGCGGATTCGAAGGCGACGATTCCACTCGCGCTTACGCTGGATCTCCAGAACGCATTTACACGCGGCTACAGGCCAGGTACCGCCGCAACGTCTCCATCAACCTGACACTGGAAAAAGATCCTGGCGAGGTGTTCGGATTCGAGGGACAAGCTGGCTACGATTACACCTCAGCCCATGTGGCGATCAACGGTATTGGTCGTATCGATGCGCTCGTTGTCGGTGACTATTCCGCCGAGTTCGGGCAGGGGCTCGTCTTCTGGCGGTCAAGCGGTTTCGGCAAGGGCCCGGATGCCGCTCGGGGCCCGATTCGAAGCGGACGTGGCATCCGCCCCTATGGCTCCGTTGAGGAGAACAGATTCTTGCGAGGGGCCGCGGCAACCATCGGCGTCATTCCCTACCTGTACGTCTCCGCCTTTGGTTCACGGCGCAACCTGGATGCAAATCTGGTTGTGTTCGATTCGGTGGATGTCTTCGACCCAGACCTGCCTGTTGGTGTTTCGTATGACTTCGTGACAGGGCTCGGTCAGGATGGGCTGCACCGCACGGACACGGAGATTGCGCGCAAAGATGTGCTAGGTGAAACGCTGTTTGGAGGAGCGGTGGAATACCGCATCGATTCAGAGAACGTCGGCGGGAGAATTGGCGTTGTGGGTTATCGCTCGCAGTTTGATGCTCCGCTCGTCGCAGGAAATCGTCCCGACGAGTTGTTCGAGTTCACGGGCGATCAGGCTTCGATGGCGAGTCTATACTTCGATGTCCGCACACGAACGCTTCAGGGATTTGGCGAAGTGGCGCGTTCGCCGTCCGGTGCGGTCGGTGGGTTGGCTGGGATTTCTGCAGAACTCGGCAATAACACGGATGTGCTCGTTCTAGGCCGCCACTACCCCCGCGATTTCACCACGCTTCACGGCTATCCATTTGGCGAGCGAAACGGCGTCGGCCAGAACGAAACCGGCGTGTACGCAGGTGTGCAAACCAAGCCTTTTCAGACGCTCACTGTGGCTTTCTACACCGACCAGTACCGCTTCCCGTGGCTGCGCTTTAGCCTGCCAAGGCCCTCGCTCGGCCACGAATCGCTGCTTTTCCTCGAGCATACTCCGCGCAGATGGCTTCGGTGGTATGTGCAAGCGCGCACAGAAACGAAAGAAGCGGGCGCGGATGTGCCCAACGGCGTACCCGGTTCGGAAGTTGGCGGGCTGTTGAACGAGACGCGGCAAACGCTTCGCTTGCAGGGTGAATACGATGCCAATCGCAACCTGCGTTTACGCTCGCGCATCGAAGGCTCCCGGTTCGTGACGCAAGGCGCCGAGGCCGCCAGTTATGGCGTGTTGTTCTACCAGGATGTCCGATGGCAAACGAAATCGTGGCTCAAGTTGGATGCACGCTTGACGTTTTTTGACACGGATGACTTCGATTCGAGGCTCTACCAGTATGAGAACGATCTGACCGGAGTCTTCTCCATCCCCGTCCTCAGCGGGCGTGGAATCCGAACGTACGCGCTGGCCACATTCACGCCCATGGAGGGACTGCACCTACAAATCAAGCTTGCGGAGACCATCTTCGAGAACGTCGTTCGTGTCTCTTCCGGCAACAACGAGATCGACGGAAATCATGTTCGTGATCTTGGCGTGCAATTGCGGTACACGTTCTAGGCCGGCAATCCGGAAAAGCACAGGGAGATCGGGTTCAATACAACCTGAATGGTTGCGTGGACTCCCCAAAACTCAGCGCGGCACTCGTTTCAATCGGACTGCTTGCCAGCCCTGGCGCGCGTGCCCAACTCGCAGAGGTCGGCGCTCGCGCCATGGCGCTGGGAAGGGCGGCAACGGCTTTAGAGGGAGAAGTTTGGGGCGAGTTCAACCCGGCGTCCTGGGCGTCGCTCGATCGGAACACGGCGGATCTCTTCGCAAGCCAGGCCTTCGGTATCAGCGAATTGCGGATTGTAGCGCTGGCGGCAGCTGCACAAACTCGCTATGCCACCCTCGCCGCAAACGCGCGGACGTATGGCTTTGAAGACTACCGCGAAACGCGTATCGGCCTCGGAGTTTGATCCTGATTAAATCGCTCCAGGCACGACGTTGGAACGTCGCACTGATGTGGATCATGTTGGCCATGATGACCCTGCGCGCGATGAGCATCATCCTCATAGAACCACTCATCTTCGAGTGACAGCCGATGAAGATCCGGGACATTCGTCATATATTATTTCGCTGCTGTATGGCAGCGGGCCTCGATCAGGCTCCACCACATCTTTAGACCTGTAGGGACCATGTACAATCGAACCACGAGCGCGCTCACGATCGCCGCCGCCTTCCTCTTTCTCGTACCGGCTCAGGCCATGGGTCAGGACGGGCATGACATGACGGCCGCCACGATAATCACGTCGGGGGACCTGGAGTACAGCCCGATTGAAGTGCCGGGGTTCGACTCCGGCATGCAGATCGCTGCAATAGTCGGAGACTTCTCGCAAGAAGGTCCGTATTCCCTGCGGCTGTCGTTTCCTGACGGCTATCGATTTCCGGCACATTTTCACCCGATGGACGAGAATATCACGGTCCTAGAGGGCACGCTGCTGCTGGCCATGGGAGATACGGCCGATGAGAGCCAGTTGGTGGCTTACAGGCCCGGCGACTTCCTGGTCATGCCGGCTGAGCATCCACATTTCGGGGGAGCGACCGGCCACACCGTCATCCAGCTGCACGGCGTCGGGCCGTTCGCGATCCTACTCTCAGAGTAGCTCGAGCGACGATCCCGAATAGCAAAACGGCACCGCCTTCGTGGTGCCGTATGTATTGCATAGCCTTGCGAGTTCATTCAGCCTCCGTACAAGAGGTAGGCGCGGGCGCCGACGGCAAATTCCGCGCATTCCTTTCCGGCGTCCACGAATACTTCCTCAACCTGCGCATCGGCGTCGATCGCAAATCGGAGTGCGTTGTGGCCCCACAGGATGTCGATGGGCATCAGGCGGCCTTCGTATTCGTAAGGGGGGTGCCGCCAGCCAAACGCGTCGGGCGCTTGCTCCTTCGCGGCCTTCATGAGGGCAACCGCTGTGGTTACCGGCCGAAACACACCCCGGTCCGTTATGTGGATCTGAACGCCGCCGCATATTTCGCCCTGGTATTTCTGGAACGTCGGTTCGAACCAGCAGGGCCGTAGCCGCGCACCTCGAAGGTGTTCTGGCGCGACTGCTTTTGCGAGGCTATCCGGATCGATGTACGGCGCACCGATAAGTTCGAACGGCCTAGTCGTCCCGCGACCCTCCGAAAGATTGGTCCCCTCGAAAAGGACCGTGCCCGGATAGACATCGCACGAAGTAGTTGTCGGCAAATTGGGGCTCGGAAGAACAAAGGGCAGCCCTGTATCCTCCCAGAGCATTTGTCGCCTCCACCCTTCCATCGGAATCACTTCCAACTCGCATCCGATACCTCGCACATCATTGAGCCACATCGCCAGCTCTCCAGCAGTGAGGCCATGCCTAAGGGGAATGGGGTGAAGCCCCACGAAGGATTCGTAGCCTGTGCGGAGCACCGCTCCTTCCACTACGTTACCGCCCACCGGATTGGGACGATCCAGCACCACGAAGCGCACCCCTGCCTCTGCGCAAGCCTCCATAGCGAGGGCCATCGTCCAAACGAAGGTGTAGACTCGCACCCCGACATCCTGGAGATCAAAGAACAAAACCTCCAAACCTTCGAGCATGGCCGGGGTTGGCTTTCGAACCTCCCCGTAGAGGGAATGAACTGGAAGCCCGCTCTGTGCATCCACGTAGAAATCGGACTCAATCATGTTGTCCTGCTTCTCTCCCCTGGCGCCGTGCTGCGGTCCGAAAAGGGCGCCAAGCCGGAATCCCGATTCACGGAGCGCGTCTACTGCTAAAGTGAGATCCGGTGTTACGGATGCCGGATGCATGATCAGTCCGGAGCGGGCTGTTCGGAGGTGGTCTCCAGCATCCCCGGATGCGAGTCGATGAAGGCCGGTTCGGACAGTGGGTGCGGTCATGGAGCTGAAGATAGAACGCTAGGCGGGCGTTGGCTGAAAGCCTTTGCTCCAGAGATTGGTCATTGTGCGGATAGGGCAAATACGAGTGCCTGTCGGCTCCCGTGATAGAACCGTTAGACCTTTGCCATCCAGCGGCTCTAGGTTCTCCTCAAACGGCTCAAAACAGAGCCAGCATGTCCCCTAACCAACTCTATACCTATGTATCGCACACTCATAGCGCTTTCCTTTGCGCTGATTTTCGCTGGATGTGACAGTGGAACTTCCAGTACCAACAATCAAACTCTGCGGCTTTCATTTTCAACTTTGGATGCACTAACGAATGGCTTTCATTACGAAGGCTGGGCAATCATCGGCGGCAACCCCGTATCAACAGGGAAATTCAACGTTGACGCGAGTGGCAACATCGTGGATCTCGCAGGAAGCCCAATCTCCAACGGAGATTTCAACGCCGGCGTGGACTTGAGCACGGCCTCGGCAATTGTTATTTCGATCGAACCCTCAGGCGATACGGATGCTGTTCCGTCTACAACAAAATACCTCGGTGGTGACGTCGCCAGTCTCAGTTCGTCGCTTAGCCCAGCTCACGGCTCGTCCCTCGGCAACACATACACAACCGCAGCAGGGTCATACATCCTGGCAACGCCTACGGATGGCCCAGGAACCAATGAGCTGAGTGGCCTGTGGTTTCTTGACAATAGCTCTGGAACGCCCGCCGCTGGCTTAACTCTTCCTACCCTTCCAGATGGCTGGCGGTACGAAGGGTGGGCTGTCATCAATGGTTCACCTGTCACGACTGGCACTTTTACGGCAGTCAACGCAGTGGACGATGCAGCGCCCTTCAGTGGCCCAAGTGCAGGTCCGCCTTTCCCGGGTGAGGATTTCCTCATGAATGCTCCGACGGGTCAGACATTCCCAACGGACCTCTCGAGCGGAACTGCCGTCATTTCGATTGAGCCTTTCCCGGACAGCGATGCTGCGCCCTTTACGCTCAAGCCGCTGACGGGTGCAATTCCAGCAGGCGCAGCCTCTGGAACAGTTTACTCGATGACGAACAACGCGTCCGCCTTCCCTGCGGGATCAGCGGCGATTCGCTAAAGAAACCCCAAGAAAGTTCTGAGAGTAGGCGGTCCACAGATGTGGGCCGCCTATTTTTTTGCCCGGCCGGATCCCCTATTCAGTACGACCCTCCATTTCCAAAGGCAATCGCAGGATGCAAAGTCTGGAAGTTCTCCTCCACCAGCTGGACACCGCGTTCGATAAGAAGTCGTGGCATGGCCCGACGTTGAAAGGCGCCTTACGTGGAGTGAGTGAGGACGTGGCATCATGGCGGCCTGCCCCTGAGAGGCACACGATTTGGGAGTTGATGGTCCATTGTGCATACTGGAAATACACGGTCCGCCGAAGAATCATCGGCGAGAAACGTGGTGCCTTTCCCTTGAACGGCTCAAACTGGTTCGAGCGACCGAATGGCGAGGCGGTTTGGAAGGACAACCTCGTGCTTCTCAAAGAGACTCATACTTCATTGCGGGAAGCGGTAGTTGGCATGGACGCAGAATTATTGGACAGTGTGCCACTGGGAAGCACGCACTCGTTCGCGCAACTGATTGCGGGCGTCGCGGCGCACGACCTCTACCATGCCGGTCAAATCCAGCTAATGAAACGCCTGGCAGGCGAACAGACGCTGAGCGAATATCGGCGCTGAGTGACTTAATTCGACAGATTGGCGGCCGATACCGGGTACGTCTAATCGGATCCAACACCATGCGTTTGCTTGCCCTTCCCCTACTTATCGCTCTGCTCGCCATCCCGGTTCGTGCTCAGCAACAAATCGCTGTCGGTGGTGTCAGTCTTTCGTTGCCGATGAGTTGGAAGGGCCCAGCCGAAACTGACGAGAGTCGGGCACCAGCATGGGCAGCGTATGCATTCAACAACCTGAATACAGAGAGCGAACTGATTGGTGCGCGCCTGATCATCTGTCGAGTCACTGGCCTCGATGCGATCGAACGCAACCAATGGTGGCGAGGCAGACTCCCTTTCGGATATGGCGATTCGCGGCCTGTTGCCGCTGCCTCCGAAATAGAGATGGTTTTTGATCAGGCACGGGGCTACCGCACGCAAGGCAGTGATCGCTTGGGCACGATCTACTTCACACAACACGGACAGGCCTACTACGCCATCCACATTAGTACCGAGGCGGATGTTTTTGAAGAGCAGCTTCCGGCCCTCCTCAACGTGGCCCGGAGTATACAATTCCTCTAACCAAGAATGAGCTGCCTGCTGGGCTGCTCGTCCAGCGAACTTTCTGCGTAAGTCAGTTGCTACAAATAGACTTGAGAATCTCGCGGCGAGATTCGAGGTGGTCGCGCCATTTGTCTTCATCCACTTCCGCGTCGCCGAGGAAGTAATCCCACTGTTCCACCGTGTCCTCATTCATAATGACCGGCGTGGACATATGGGCCACGCGTTTCAGGAGCGGCTGAAGGCCCATCTGGTGAACGAACGTGACTTTGCAATCACCCGCCTCAACATTTCGGACGGAGAGCCAGTTGTCCCCACAAACGTGGCACGTAAAGAACCGGCGTTCCTGATCATCCAGGATGCCCATCTCTTTAGTTTCGTCGGGCATGAGCTCCATTGGGAGCATGCTGAAAGCGCTGCAGGCCTTGCACTGAAGTCGATCCATCGTGTTGCTATTGGCATTCGTTTGGAACCACCCTAAACTTTGATGCCGGCGAGTGGTTCGCCCTTCCCAACCTTTTCATGCCTGATCCAAAGCAATCCGACGCACGCAGACTGACCCGCCGCTTGACGGCTGGACCACATGCCGATGTGCGGAAGGAGCTATCCGCGAACGTCCCCTACCTCGCTGATTTGCACGCTGCTGTTCCTCAACTGGTTGACATCACCCCAACAGAGCGCTTCAAAATCGCAACCTATAATGTTCACAAGTGGGGTGGGTGGAGTGGTGGCAGGACATTCACGCCTGCGAAGGCAGCAGCAGTCCTTGACGAACTGGAGGCCGATGTGATTGCCCTTCAAGAGGTCCTTCGTCCGTTTGGCGGCCCCGATCCATTGGTCGAGCTCGCTGAGCGACTTGGCTACACGATGGCTTTCGTTTGTACGCGCGTGCATAGACGCGGAGAGCTAGGAAATGCGATTTTGGCCCGGTGGCCTATTGCTGCCGCCTTTGCAATTGACCTCTCATTTGGTCGGCTTGAGCAACGGTCGGCACTCGCTGTGCAGTTCCGGCGGAATCCGAAATCCTTTACGATTGCAGCAACGCATCTGGCAATTGTCGATAGCACGCGTGGCCGCCAGGTTCGCTCGCTGCTTTCGCATCCACAAATCGCCAATGGACCCATTGTCCTACTGGGGGACATGAACGCGTGGCGACGCAAGAGCGCGTCCGCGAAACAGCTCGACGACGAGTTTCTCTCCCGCCACCACAACACGTATTGGCCTGCCAGCTACCCGTCCATCCGTCCGATCATGGCTCTAGATCGCGCCTATGCACGAGGCGCGTCGTTGGAGAATCTCCGCGTCCACACGTCCTCGGCTGCCCGGACGGGGTCAGACCATCTTCCGGTCGTCGCGGATGTAATTCTTGAAGGTTCGGATTGACGGCGTACCGACTTGCAATCGACTGCCCGCTCGTTCTTGGCCCAGCAATAGCGCTTAGCCTGCGATAGCAATCGGTGCAGCCAATAGCTGATCGGGAATTCCAAACCCGTTTACCAGCGGAACGGCATGAGGGCGAAGCTGGCCGAGCAATGCATTCACCTCCTTGCGAATTGCCTTGGACTTGGAAGCGTCGATGTAGTGCTGCTCGAGGAACCAGGCACGGTCTTTTTCTATGTGCGATAGAGCGTAAAGTGCGCAAACACTTCCGAGCAGCTCTTTCAGCTCACCTTCCTCAGTCTTGCTAACAGCTGCCTGAAACGACTCCAGGACCAGCCGCTGCGCGTAGGCATTCGCCAACGAGAGGAGGTGATCCTGCACCTCCACAAAGGCCAGAAACGAATCCATCCCGCCGTCAATCCGTCCCTTCAGGCGACGGGCCGCCGAGATCAGCAAATCGCGCTCGCGATCTTGAAACAGATCGGCGTGAACGCCTGGGTCAAGGAGATGTCGCTTGTCTGTCTGGCGGCGTTTGATTGGGTTCACCTCCCCTATCCTTAC
>JBBKWZ010000098.1:0-2772 GCA_037969195.1 Rubricoccaceae bacterium
GATGTCAAATCGTTGGTATCCGTCGCCTCCAATCTTGGGTACTCGCTTCATTTGATGGATGTGAAAGACGATGGCCAAGTTGTGTTCGCCAAGGAAGTTCTAGGCACGCTGCGCACCAATATTGAAGAGGTGACGGCCCGGCTTTAAAGCATAATTCTGATCAAGTTTTCGGGAGGTTGACCGCCAAGCGAAGGAGGGTGACAGCGTATGTCACCCTCTTTTTGTACCCTGGAGACGTGCTTGCAGCACATCGCATTGATGTGTACTGTTAGCATTCTCTGGCGACTCCATCCGCATGGACTTCATTCCTTTTCTGTTCCTTTTGTTGGGGCTACTCTTAGGCGCCGGCGTGGTTTACTTCATTCTGCGCATTCGCGGCGACGCGGCCCGGCAGATCGAGGTCTCCGCCCTTAATGAGCGCCTGAGCCAACGTGAGCAGCAACTCGCTGAGCAGAGGACCGAGTTGCAGCAAACCGAGGACGTGTTGCAGCGCGAACAGGAACGGGCATCAAGCGCCGAACGGCTGCACGCCGTCGCCGTGCAACAAGTCACAGAGGGAGAGCGGCGAATGGAGGAGCAAAAAGAACTTCTTGTCGACGCCGAAAAGTCGTTCCGCGAAGCGTTCGAAGCGCTTTCGTCGCGTGCGCTGAAACACAACAACGAGCAGTTTCTGGAGCTCGCGAAAGAGACCTTGGCCAAAACGCAGGAACAGGCCAAAGGCGAGTTAGAGAAGCGTCAACTCGCTGTCGACAATCTCGTGAAACCGCTCAAGGAGACGATGGACGCTGTGAAGGAGCAGATGCAAAAGGTTGAGAAGGACCGCACGAGTTCGTATTCGGAACTCAAGGAGCAAGTGGCCAATCTCTCTCAAACACAGAAGGACCTGGGCGCGGAGACAAAGAATCTCGTTACCGCGCTCCGGGCTCCACAGGTTCGCGGACGCTGGGGGGAAATTCAGCTTCGCCGCGTGGTGGAAATGGCGGGGATGGTCAACTACTGCGATTTCGATGAGCAGACGACGCTCAACACGGAAGACGGGCGCCTGCGGCCTGATATGATCATCCGCCTGCCGAACAAGCGCCGCATTGTTGTGGACTCCAAAGCACCGCTCCAAGCCTATCTCGAAGCTCTAGAGGCAACGGACGATGCCGCGCGTGAGGTCCATCTGATGCGCCACGCTACCCAGGTGAAAACCCATATCAAGCAGCTCGGAGCGAAATCGTACACGCAGCACTTAGGTTTCACTCCAGAGTTCATCGTTCTTTTTCTTCCAGGCGAAGCGTTTTTTAGCGCGGCGCTCGAACAAGATCCCGGCCTTATCGAACACGGCGTTGACCAGAACGTCATCCTCGCAACGCCGACCACGCTCATCGCGCTTCTCAAGGCCGTTCACTATGGTTGGCGTCAAGAAGACCTCGCCGAGAATGCGACGAAGATTCAGAAGCTGGGCGAGGAGCTTCATGATCGCGCCCGTGTGATGGCGGAGCATTTCTCGAGCGTCGGCCGACATCTCAACCAGACTGTTGGAGCATACAACAAGTCGGTAGGCTCATTGGAAACACGTGTTCTTTCGTCCGCGCGTAAGTTCAAAGAACTTGGAGCGGCAACCGGAAACGATATTCCCGAACCTCAAGAGGTTACCACGATGGTGCGGGAGTTGAAGGACGGCGAGCAGCTAGCTCTTGAGCCGCCTACCGAGCGCATGCTGGATTCCTGATTGGCGAAACCAATTCCAACCCTCTTTCCCGTTCAGGGCCTGATCGAACTGGCCAAGCTGCATCCAATTGAACGCAAGTGGCTGATTGTGCCAACGTACCAGGACGGAGCCGTGTTGACCATTGCAGCGGCGCGCGCCGGTACGGGCTTGCTGGATCTGAGCCCGCTAACAATTCGCCAGCTTGCTGAGCGTCTTGGGAAGTTGTCCTTGGAAGCCGATGGTAAACGACCGCTGCCGGCTGGTTTCGACCGGCTGTTGATTGAGCAGGTCCTCGATGCCGAAAATTCCACGCTCCTTCCACTTGACCCTCACTCCACGCGACATGATAATCCGGCCATTGGTGATGCGCTTTGCCGATCCATAAACACGCTAAGGCTGGCAGGAACGGACGCGGTGCGCGCCGCCAGTACAGCTCGTAGCAGGCGAGCCAGGGCTGTTGCCGCAGCGCTGTCTACCTACGAAGATTTGCTTCGGTCGGGCGGCTATTTCGACGAGGCCGATCTCTACCTTTCGGCGATCCTGCAGGCTCCCGCGGCCAACGTCATCGTCGCGGCTTTGGATGACGTGCGGCTTGACGCACTGCCCGCTCGGCTTCTCGAAGTGCTTCGGGACCATTCGCCAGCATTCTACCGAATCGGCTTGCCGTGTTCGGTCTCTGGCCCAGATGTCTTGGACGAAGCGACTGGCCTCAGAGTGCCGCTCGGAACCGTCGCCCGGCAATTTGCGGAGTCGCCCTGTCTTCCCACCGAACCATCCATGCACGCTCTAGGGCACCTTTACTCGGACAAGGCAGCAACGTTTGGTGGCCTTCGACTGATGACCGCGGCCACACCGTCCGACGAGGTGCGCGGAATCCTGCACTATATACAAACGAACCGCATTCCCCTGGAAGAAGCTGAAATCGCCTACATCCGCCGCGACCCGTACCTCTCGCATTTCTCCGGAATTCAGAAAGAAGAGGAAATCGATGACGAGTCAACTGGGCTTGCGCTTCCACTCACCATGGCGTCCGGCCGGCCTCTGGTCTCAACTGGGCCAGGCGCGTTTCTGAAAGG
>JBBKWZ010000099.1:0-10934 GCA_037969195.1 Rubricoccaceae bacterium
GGCGTTCCTACAGCAGGAATCGCGCTCATCCTTGGCGTGGACCGCATTCTTGACATGTGCCGCACGGTCACCAATGTTACTGGCGACGCAACGGTTGCAACTATTATTGCCGCGTCCGAAGGCCAGCTTGGGACGCCCAATCTCGACACGTCCGGCGATCGTATTCGATTGTCGGCTACTTGATCGCACGTACTCCTTAACGCGACGTGGATCGTCTCCGCGTTTGAAACATGATGTTCGGATTGTTGGGAAGAAGGAGTTGCTCCGCAGTATTGATTATTGCGCTCGCGGGGATCTCTCCGCTCGTCGCACAAACGAGCATTCGACACGACACTGCGTGGGTGGCATCGTTTGCAGAAGCGCTGGCCGAACCCTCGTATGGCGCGATGCTCCTGGTCTCGGACGACGCGCGGGCGTTGATGGCAGAAGGACGGGCACAGATGATCGCCTTCCGGCTCGACGATGCCGAGGCAACGTTTCGGCGCCTAGACGCGCTTGAGCCGGAAAGTCCCGCCGCTTCCTACCACCTCACAACCATCGCCCTCTGGCATGCATTGATGACGGAGCGCGAGCCGTGGTACGGCCGATTCTTCTCGCGCGCCGATTCCCTCGACGATCGCCTTGACGACCTACCCGACTCCGCGTGGAAGCAACACATCAGCGCCGAAATCTCCGTGCAGCGCGCAGTCATCTACGGAAAGCAGGAGAGGTTCACGAAGGCTGGTTGGGCGCTACGCGCGGCTTTCCATCGCTACGAAGACAACATCCGCGACTACCCTGAATTTTGGGAATCCTATAAAGGTATGGGGCTTTGCCACATCGCGGTGGGTTCGGTACCCAGAGAGTATCGCTGGATAATGAGCATCCTCGGTTTCGGAGGAACCGTGCAACAGGGGATAGGGGAGATTGAATTGGCGCTAACCAGAAGCACCTACAGTCGTGAGGAGTCCGCCGCTCTTCTTGGTGTAGTGGACGCGATGATGAACGAAGGTCGCAACGACGCGATTCGTCACGTGGAGGCTTTGTATGAGGCTTTTCCCGAGAGTCCAATGCCTGCGTACCTGTACAGCTATCTACTTATGAATGCGCGGCGTGCTATAGATGCCGAAGAAGTGCTCCGCGAGGGGACCCGCCGACAGGAACCCGAAAACGTTGCGGACATCCCATATTTCGACTATTTCCTCGCGAACGCTCTATTCCGTCAGAATAGGTTTGACGAAGCTGCGCCGCTTTTCGAGAGGTACGTGCGGAGCTACCGAGGGCAAACCCTGATTGCGCAGAGCTACCTGAAGGCTGGGCTTTCTCGAGAGATGCTTGGGGATCGTGAGGAAGCGGTGCGCCTCTACGTTCGAATCAGCTCCGATCGCGACGTAGACGCGGACAAGTCAGCTATTCGCTGGGCGGAGCAACTGATCGAGGCCCCGATGTCCGCGACAGAGCGCAGGCTGTTGCTCGGTCAAAACTTTTACGACGGCGGTAGCTATGAGGAGGCAATCGCGACTCTTCAACCTGTTCTCACGGACCAGAGAGCGGAGGATAAGCACCGCGCCGAGGCCGCTTATCGATCTGGTCGTGCCTACCAATCGTTGGAAAACTGGGACGAGGCACTTCGCCATTACACGTTCGCTCGCGATCGTCCCGGAGATGTTCTGGCGAAGTGGGGCCCATGGAGTCAGTATCACATCGGAGAAGTTTACGAGGAACAGGGCAATCGCGACGAGGCCCAGCGCGCCTATAGAGCCGCTCTCAATTACGAAGAAAACTTTGACTACCACAAGTCGCTGGAACAACGTTCGAGAACAGCGTTGGGGCGACTTTGAGGAACAATTGGCTGCGAGATATGCGGATTTCTTGATGAGCCGCGCTATGTAGCCTATGTTGCACACGCCGCCTTGGCTCACAAGAAATACCCTATTGATAGAACCCCCGGCCTCATGCGCGTTCTTGGCAGAAATACAGCAGTCGTCGCTCTGCTGCTTGTAATATTCTCGGCGTCTCCCGTCTTTGCGCAAGGCGAGGGCTTGCTGGTCATGGATGCGCCCGTGACCATTTGTGAGATTCCGACGGATCATCCTGATGTTAGTGAGATCGACGAGCATGTTCACTATGTCCGCTCCAGTTACGATCCATCCATCGGCAGCACGGCCACAATTAATGTGACGTACAACGGGTTTTCGGGACCCGCGCAAACCGCCTTTCAGTTTGCGGTGGATATTTGGGAGCAGCATATCACGTCAGCTATCACTATCGAAGTTGTAGCGAATTGGACTCCATTGGCCTCAAATGTTCTTGGATCAGCAGGCGCAACACAATTGTTTGGAAACTTCCCCGGAGCGCCCGTAATCAACACGTTCTATCCGGCCGCGCTTGCCAGCTCGATTGCCAACTCTGATCTGACCGCTGGGCATGACATCAACGCAAGTTTCAACAGCACATTTGCAAATTGGTACTTCGGGACTGACGGCAATCCTCCTGGAAATCAGTTCGACCTTGTCACGGTCGTGCTACATGAGCTTGGCCATGGATTGGGATTCTTTGGTTCGATGAACGTCGACAACGGAAGTGGTACGCAGGAATGCGACGGTGTGAGCGGAAACGGATGCTGGGCACTCGCCAGTAACCCGACGATTCCGTTTATCTATGATCGCTTTGCCGAGGATGGTCCCGGCACGTCTTTGATTAACACGGGCACGTACCCGAATCCGTCCGCGGCGCTGGGAACCGCACTTCGGAGCAATAATGTGCACTTCGATGGCCCGAACGTTACCGCCATCCTCGGCGGACGTGGCCCGCTTTATGCACCCGGTACGTGGGTCGCCGGTTCGTCGTTCTCCCACTGGAACGAATCGAGTTTTCCTGCGAATAGCCCAAACTCCCTCATGACGCCCATGTTCGCTACCGGGGAATCGGTTCATTCACCTGGGCCAGCTACCTGCGCGCACTTCGATGACGTCGGATGGACGCTCGGGATTGCCTGTACCATTTTGGTCGCCAATGAACCGCAGGCTACCATCGCGGAAGGTGTTACGCTGGGTAGTGCTTATCCGAATCCTTTCACGAACGATGCGACGCTCACCCTGCGAGTTGATCGACCTCAACATATTTACGCAGCCGTGTATGATTTGCTTGGTCGCCGGGTCACGGTACTTCATGATGCGACCGTAGGCGCAGGTGTCCCAGTTAATCTTTCCGTTCAGGGTGCATCGTTACCGCCGTCCGTGTATTTCGTCCGCATTGAGGGCGAGGATTTTGTGACGACGCAGCGCATTGTGCGCGCGCGGTAGGAGGGTGATTGGTTCTCAGGCGGACGTCCTGCTCGGCGGAACTTGACCGAGCACCGATAGATATTGCCAGCAAGGGGTTAAGCGCGTAGGTTTTGCACGCCCTCGAGCACCCGCCATGCGTGTAACCGTTTCTATTCTTTTAATCGCGCTGTCGGTGGTCGTGGCGGCAAAAGGCGTAACTGCACAGCCGAGTGGAATTGAGTTCACGAATTCGGCCGTGGTGGTCTGTGAGCTTTCGGCGCAAGTTGCGAGCGGTTTGCGCAGCTCGCATCCAGTCATTTCGACGCCAGTTGTTTCGAATGCGCACGAGAGTGCGACGTTCGAAGTGACGTACAATGGTTTTCCGGCGGAAGCTGAGGCCGCATTTCAAGCCGCCGTAGATATTTGGGAACAGCACATCACGTCCCCTACGCCTATTCGCATCAATGCCAACTGGACGAACTTGGGATCGAACATCCTGGGATCCGCCGGACCCTTTCTGATTCGGAATTTCAGCGGCGCACCCATCCCCAATACGTGGTATCCAGCTCCGTTGGCGGATGCGCTTTCTGGGAGAGATCTCGACCCTGCCAGAGCGGATATAGAAGCGACGTTCAACAGTGCGTTTCCAAACTGGTATTTCGGAACCGACGGCAATCCGCCGCCGAACGAGTACGATCTAACCACGATCGTTTTACACGAGATAGGGCACGGTCTTGGATTCATTGGATCACTTCGCGTTGATCGAGGCCTCGGCACCGTGGGGGTTCCGTCCGACCCGGGAATCCCCTTTGTGTATGATCGCTTTGCGGAGGATGAAGTTGGGCGGCCATTGCTGGACGCATCGGCCTACCCTCAGAATTCAACGGCGCTGGCCTTCGCGCTTCAAACGGATGTTCGGATCGGAGGCGGGGCGGTCCAAGCCACCAACGAAGGACCGGCGCATTTGTATAGCCCGCCCGACTGGAGTGACGGTACCTCCTTCTCCCATCTCGATGAGATGGCATTTGCCGAAGGCGATGTCGATGCGCTGATGACTCCTTTCCTCCTCCGCGCGGAAGTCATTCGCAGCCCTGGTCCGCTTGCTTGCGCGCTGATGCTAGATATGGGGTGGGTTCTGACGCCTACTTGCGCCGCGCTTGTGCAAGAGCCTGATCCAGCACCGACTGTGCCGAATGGCTACACGCTGGCATTCGCGGGACCCAACCCCGTTCTGACGGAAACTGAACTTCGAATTACCGTTGAGCAGTCGCAGGCCGTCCGCATTTACCTCATTGACCGAATAGGGCAAGTTGTCTGGCAGCAGGATCGATTTGTCCAGGGTGGCGGCACCGCGTCCCTCTTCATAGAGGTCTCCGAACTACCGGCAGGTGTCTACTTCGCACGCTTTGTAGGTGATACGTTCTCCGTGACCCAGGCAGTGACGAAACTCCGTTGAATTGGCAATCCGTTTACGACCTAGTTAAGAGACTCACCTGACGATCGTGAAGCGGCTTGTCTGGACCTTTTCATTCGTTATCATCCTTACGAAATACGTGCCGCTTGCAAGTTGTGAGCTATCCAGTTGTAGGGTGTGAACCCCGGCATTGAATGTGCCATCGGCAATGCGCGCAACCTCTCGGCCCAGGGCATCAACGACCGCAACAACGACGTTGCCCGCCCCGGGAAGGCTAAATCGCACGGTCGCTTGAACGCCAATCGGATTAGGATATACGCCATCCAGTGAAAGCTCAGTCGGCAACTCGTCGATGCCATTCGGCAACAAGGCAGGCACAACAAACGCGCTGGCGTCCGACCAGAAACTGTAGTTATCGACGCGGGTATTGATCGCCCGGACGCGCCAATGATAGGTCGAATCTCGCGTAAGTACGACAGCCAGCATGGTATCAGATACAGCTCCCGACGAGGCAGCGAGCGTCTCGAAATCGGGGGATGTAGAGACCTGCACTACGTACGTAGCGGCAGCTGCGATGTCGTTCCACCGTAGCGTGACGGTAGCGCTGTCGGTTGCCACGGAGTCCACGGGCGCCACGGCCAGGGGCGTGGCGATAGTGTCGGCATGCATCACCCACTCGATGGGCGGGATGAAGCCGAGCGGAGGCGGACTATGAAAGTCGATGTGCTGCGCGGGGCGCAGGGTACGAAAGGACTGCAAGCGACTTATCAGATCCACCACGATAGTAGGGTTGCCGGCACTCAGGTTGGTACTTTCGAGCGGGTCCTCAAGGATGGCGTAGAGCTGGAGCACGGTCCCCCCATCGGGATCTTCCAAAAGGTCATCGCCCCTCCAGCGCAGCTTCCACTCGTCCGCGATAATGGAGAGCTCTTCCGAGTCGCCGCTGTCTACGAAGCTGTAGAAGTCGCGGTTGGGCTCGGTACCGTTGCCCTGCAGGAGGTCCAGCACGTCGAACCCATCGAGTGCATTGACGGGCGTGCCTGTCTGGCCAGCGACGCGTGCGAGCGTGGGATAGATGTCGAGGTAGGAGACGAGGCTATCGAGGCGGGCGCCGCCGCTGAGGCCACCATCAGGCCAGTGGACGATAGCGGGTGTCCGGATGCCACCCTCGAACGTCTGCCCCTTCCGGCCTCTTAATGGGGCGTTGTCGCCGCCCTCGCTTTCGTTGGCGCCGTTGTCGCTGAAGAACCAGACGAGCGTGTTATCGCGGATGTCGTGATCTTCAAGCGCCTGGAGGATGCGCGCAAGTTGATCGTCGAAGCATGACACCATGGCGGCGTACGTCTTGCGCTCCCCGTCTGGCAGCGAAGGGTAACGGTCAAGGCATTCGGTCGGCGCCTGGAGCGGCGTGTGCGGCGCGGTGAAGGGCAGATAGAGGAAGAATGGAGCCGCCGCGTTTTCTTCGATGAACTGGATGGCCTCGTCAGCAATCAGGTCAGTTACATAACCCGCATCGGTATTGGTCGCCATGTCTTTGTGCCAGTCGAGTTCGTCCAACTTGAGGTGCGTGAAGTAATCGAGGTTACCTGTGTAGGAGCCGTAGAACTCCGTGAAGCCGTGGTTGAGAGGATGGTAGTCGTCGCGCATGTGGCCGAGGTGCCACTTGCCGACGATGCCTCGCTGCGTATAGCCCGCCCGCGCCAGCATTTCCGGTACGGTGTCCTCGGCATCGGGGAACCCACGCAGTTCGTACGGGGCGATGACTGTGCCGTGCATGCCGAAGCGAATCGAGTAGCGGCCCGTTAGCCACCCGGCGCGCGTGGGCGTACAGAAAGGGGCCGTGTAGAAACGGTCGAGTTCAATCCCGTCCGATGCTAGCGTGTCGAGCGTCGGTGTTTCGATCTCGCTGCCGTGGTAGCTCACGTCGTTCCACCCAAGGTCGTCCACCACGACTATGAGGATGTTAGGCAACCCACCCTGCCGCGAATTCTGTGCAGGCACCTCGCTCGTAACGAGCAGGGAGAGCAGAAAGGACACCGCCAGCAAACGCATGCGATTCAGGACAAAAGGACTTGAGAAAATGCCTATCCGCTCAAGATATAGGTGAGGCGCCATAGCCAACTACGATGCACAAGATCCCTATTTCAGCCCATACATGCGAAGGCGGTCAACCAGAGGAATAAACGTCTTCGGCTGACTCGTCAAAGGCACCTTCCGTGAACAGGACGCCGTGGGCGGGAAGTCAAAGTCTGCCAGCCGCCGACGTATTTTTAAGCCTCCGTATGCTAGATTCCTGCCCTCACCTTTTAATGCATCGAACCCACCCAAGACGATGATTCGCAAAACCTCAATCATGATTATGGCGGTGCTTTGCTTCGCCACGACTGACATGGTGCTGGCGCAAGACCTCCATCCTTCGCGTCGCCCCAGTCCCATCGGCATCGCAAAAACCTACATCGGCGATACCTACGTCAAGGTGACGTACGGCCGCCCCTACATGCGCAACCGGCAGATCTTCGGCGTGAATACAGAGACTACTGAGTTCTTGACGCCATACAACGAGATCTGGCGCACCGGCGCCAACGAGGCCACAGAAATCACGACGACCGGCCCGCTCAGCGTTGCGGGAAATACTCTCGCCGCGGGCACCTATTCGATATTCACTGAGCCTGGCCCGACTGAGTGGATCATCCATTTCAGCCCGTTCCTCGGTCTCGATGGGACAGGTCATTTTAACGCGGAGACGCAGGTATTTACCGAAGTCTTCGATCCCGACCAGGATGTCCTCGTGATCACCGTTCCCTCGAGCCTGCTGGAGGACTCGGTGGATCAGCTCACATTGGTTTTTGAGGATGTCGCCGGTGGCGCGCTTCTCGTGCTTTCATGGGAAAATACGGAGGTGCGGATCCTCATGGCGGAGCGGTGAAGCGACATGAGATTGCGCACTTTATAAGCACCTTGCCTTGTTTCGACTGGAAACGCCTCAAGGCAGCATCGTTCGGACGATGCTGCTGGCGAAGTAGGTCGATTGACCATCCTGCCATCGAACCCCCATTTCCAGCCATCTCCTTGAAGGTGGTCCACCATCGAAATGACCACCTTCGGCTGAATCGCAAGGAAACGCACATTGCCCGAGTGGGAGGCCCAGGGCGTAGAAGACGCGGGGTTCGCGGTCGTTGGGGGCGTTCAACTCCAACCGGCACTTGCGGCGCTCCTTCACTAGAATCCTCGGTGGTCAGCAATCGATGTTTGGCGAGAGCGGGGTCGAGTATCTTCGGAAGACAAGAAATACCTCATCGACGCCACCTCATCGACGCCATTGCGTCTTTATCGCACAACGTAGTGATAACGCTCGGAACAGCAGGCCATGCCGTGAACTATGCGGGCGTTACGCACTGGATGTGCGGCGCGTTATCTGTACGTATTAGGGATAGACAGTAGTTAGGCGTCCGAATGCACGTAGTCGCCCACGACCCCCACAACTGGTTCCTCCTCAAGGAGGACGGCGCGCTCTACCTCGACGTGAACTCCGGCCACTCCGCCGTCGGGTTTTGCGTGCTCATCCGCCTCACCGAGGAGGAGGCCCGTCGGTACCGCGAGGGGGGGGATCCGTTCCTGTCGGCGCTGGCCAGGGACCTACAGGACCGCGGCCCCTCCGCCGCCCTCGCCGAGCGGAACCTCAACGGCGAACTCGGGGAGGCCGTCACCGAGGCGGTGGTGCGGTGGCGGGCATCGGGCCCCTCACCCTCGGCGTAGTCGGCCGCCTAACCCGCCGCCTAACCCGCCGCTCTAGCGGACGCAGGGCTTCCGGCGCCTTGCCTCGCTCCATCGGCAGCTCCTACACTGGCACGTTCCGCCTACTGCGCGGCCCTGCTCCGCTAACCGGCAAGCTGTTATGAGCTCGCTTCGCTCGCTCATAACGGGGTCGCGGTTAAGCGTTCCGGCTCAGGCTTTGTCCCCTATTTTGTAGCCGCGCAAAGCACTCGAAGGCGATCTGCAATTCCGCTCTAAACGGCAACGCCGGATCTCTCTTCGTGCGGCTCGCGCAATCGACTCATAACCAGCGGTTGAAACGTACCCCTCCCAGTCTGGAAGGAGACGCTTAACCGCGACCCGTTAGGCGCACGAAACTGAGGCGGTGATGATCACGAGTATCCAAAGCGTACTTGGCGGGATTGGCAACACACCACTGGTCGAACTCCAGAAGGTCGTCCCCCCGGGCTCGGGACGCGTCGTCGCGAAACTGGAGTGGGCGAATCCGACTGGGAGCATGAAGGATCGGATGGCCAAAGCGGCCATCGAACGGGCGGAGGCGAGCGGACGGCTCGAGCCTGGTGGGACCGTCGTCGAGTACACGGCCGGGACGACCGGCATTTCGTTGGCGTTCGTATGCGCTGCACGAGGATACGGTCTCGAGATCGTGTTTTCTGATGCGTTCAGCGATGAGAAGCGGCGGACGATGCAAGCGTTCGGGGCGAACGTGACGGATGTGCCCAGCGACAACAAGCGGATTACGGAGACCCTGATCAAAGCGATGATCAGCACCGCGGCCGACATCAGCAAGCGGCCCCACCACTGGTACTGCGATCAACTCAATAACCACGACGCCATCGAGGGCTATCTCCCCCTCGGCGAAGAAATCTGGAAGCAAACCGGCGGTCAGCTTGAGGCGTTCGTGCACTCCGTCAGCACGGCTCACTCGATTCATGGCGTGACGAGGTCCTTGTGGGCCCACAACGATCGGATTCGGATTGTCGCCGTCGAACCGGCGGAATCCGCGGTCCTCTCGGGAAAGCCATCCGGTTCGCACAAGATCGAAGGCATCGGAATTGGGTTCATCCCGCCGCTGTGGGAGCCCGGCCTCGTCACCGAAATTCACACAGTTACGACCGAGGACGCGAAGGATATGACTCGGCGATTGGCCCGCGAGGAAGGGATTTTTGCTGGTGCTTCGTCTGGCGCGAATGTCGTCGCCGCGATTAGGGTGGCACAGCAACTCGGGCCTGGTGCGACGGTGGCCACCCTGATCGTAGACTCGGGACTGCGCTACCTGAGCACGGATATTTACGCTGGCAAGACCGGCGCCTAACATGGCATGCAGCCGACGGCGGCTAGGGCGATCATGAGCCGCCGCGGCTGATGCCCGACGTAATGAGCTCGCTTCGCTCGCTCATAATGGAGTCGCGGTTAAGCGTTCCGGCTCAAGGTTTATTCCCTATTCTGTAGTCGCGAATAGCACTCGAAGACGATCTGCGAATCCGCTCTAAACGGCAACGCCGGATCTCTCTTCGTGATGCTCGCACAATCGACTCATAACCGGAGACTGACGCTGCTGAAGTAGCCTGACGGTCCACCGAACAAACTGGAGCCCCTGCTTCACGATGAGGCAGTGGCTCTTTCGATGCAAAGGGCACCTTCCCCGATTGGGAGGCCGAGGGCATGGGGTCCACGCTCCGCAACGGCACGCTCACAGCCAGTCCGGGGCACGAGTTCACCATCGACGGCGCCCGGCCTACCTTCGGGTGTCTACCTAGTCCGTGCAAGGGGTGAGCAGTTCACCTTCGCGCTCAGCATGACGCTGCTGAGATTAGAGACATTTCGCCACTTGTGGCCGCTAGGTGTTCTAGACGGCGACCGTAAGAACTGTTTGCATTGCTTTGTATATATTCTACTCTACGCCGCTCTGTTCAACTAAATCAAAAGGAAGGTTACTATGGCTAAGGTGATTCACTGTCGAGACGCCGGATTCGATTGCAACGCGGTTATCCGGGCGGAGACGGAAGAAGGCGCACTCCAAATGGTCGCTCAACACGCCCAGACGGTGCATGGTTTGGAAGAAGTCACTCCGGAGCTAGTCGAGAAGGTAAAGTCTGTCATGCGCGAAGAGCCGACAGAGGCGTAGTGGGGCGATGCAGTAATTGTAGTAACAGCCGATGCAATCGGAAGAGGTAACGACGTGTCTACGCGAAGGTCGCCAACCACGGGACTAAACGCCTTTGGCTGAATCGCTTGAAAAGGCACCTTCCCCAGCATGGAGGGCCGAAGGCATTGAGCCGAACCTCATTCAGGTCAAGATCGTGCGACGATCAGAGAAGTGAAGCGAGGCTCGCGGTCACCGGAGCGTGAGCATTCTCGCAGAGTTTGAGGCGACGCTAGGTGGCCCCTAAACATTTGAAAGCGATTCGGCCCGCTTGCAAGTGTCCTTCTCCGAAAGTACCATTCAAGCTCTAGCCATCTGTAACCAACCCAGGCAAGTAATACGATGACGACCGTGA
>JBBKWZ010000100.1:0-9232 GCA_037969195.1 Rubricoccaceae bacterium
GCGCTACTCACTGAGCATGCTTTCTCTCTTGAGATCATTGGTGTGCTCCTACTGGCCGCAACAGTCGGCGCCCTCATGCTCGCCAAAAAACGCTTTGTTTAAGGCTATGGGAAAGACAACTCGGATTCATTTCGAATCACTCCTGTCAACCCATCTCAGGAGCTTGTAGCGCATGGAACTCGCCCTCAACTGGTACCTCTCGCTCAGCGCTGTTCTGTTCGTGATCGGCGTGCTTGGCGTGCTATTGCGGCGCAATGCAATCGTCATCTTCCTGTCTATCGAACTCATGCTGAACGCGGCGAATCTCGCCCTCGTAGCCTTTAGTCAAACTTTTGGCGACGTGAACGGGCAGATCCTCGTCTTCTTCGTGATGAGCGTCGCAGCGGCGGAAGCCGCCGTCGGACTCGCAATTATCATCGCTCTCTTCCGCAACAAAGAAACCGTCAACGTTAACGAGATCAACCTGTTTAGGGGCTAGCGCCCAGACGTTCTAAAGGATCCGGCATCAGCCTCCATGCACACATCCGTTCTGCTCATCCTCCTTCTACCGCTGGCTTTAGCCGCGTTCAATGGGTTGATGGGCCTGTTCGTGCCAGCCTATCGGAAGAACGAGTGGTTGATCGGCGGGCTAGGCACGCTGGCCGTAGCCGTTCCATTCGGTCTGGCGGTGAAACTGTTCCTGGGCTTCCATGGCGAACCGGAAGTCGTGAGCTATTTCACGTGGATGGCAGCGGGCGATCTGCAAGTTGAGTTCGCCTACCGCATCGATCAGCTCTCTTTGGTAATGACGCTGATCGTGACGGGTGTCGGCGCGCTGATCCATCTGTACTCTATCGGGTACATGCACGGCGATTCGGGATACTGGCGTTTTTTCGCGTATCTGAATTTGTTCATCTTCGCCATGCTCAACCTCGTGCTTGCGGAGAATCTGCTGGTGCTTTTTCTCGGGTGGGAAGGCGTGGGGCTCTGCTCGTACCTGTTAATTGGGTTCTGGTACACGGATCTGAAAAACTCGGCGGCTGCAAACAAGGCATTTATCGTCAACCGTATTGGTGATTTCGCCTTCCTGCTTGCGCTGTTCATCATCTTTGCAGTCGTCACCGGGAAGACGGACGGAGCGTTTGGGTTCGACTTTACAACGCTCCTCGCACCCGAGACGCTGGGTCTGTTTGGCGCTGGAACGCTTCTGGCAGTTGCCCTTCTTTTCTTTGTGGGCGCGACGGGCAAGAGCGCACAGATTCCGCTGTTTGTCTGGCTCCCCGACGCGATGGCTGGCCCGACCCCCGTCTCAGCGCTCATCCACGCCGCTACCATGGTGACGAGCGGATTGTATCTGCTCGCGCGGCTCAGTCCGATGGTGCTCATGGCCCCTGCCGCAATGACGGTCATCGCTGTCATCGGTGCTTTGACGGCGATCATGGCCGCAACCATTGCGATCACCCAGAACGACATCAAGCGCGTTCTCGCCTACTCGACGGTTAGCCAGCTGGGCTACATGTTCCTTGCCGCCGGCGTTGGCGCATATTTCGTGGCCATCTTTCACGTAATGACGCACGCTTTCTTCAAAGCATGCCTGTTTCTCGGATCGGGTTCGGTCATCCATGGGATGCACCACGTGGAGCACGAGTTGGAACACAAGGGATTGCTCGGTTCTCAGGGCGAATCCAGCGACGATCCGTTGAAGACGGTCGATTTGCCCTACGAAGGTGGTTTTGACGCGCAGGACATGCGCACGATGGGTGGTCTCAAGAAGTACATGCCACTAACACGTTGGACCTTCCTTATTGCCACACTCGCGATTGCCGGAATTCCGCCGCTTGCAGGGTTTTTCTCCAAGGACGAGATTCTTTTCAAGGCATTCGAACTCGGCTACAACGGTCAGATGTTGGGCTATGCATTGTGGATTGTCGGCGTCGTGACTGCGATTCTAACGGCCATTTATATGACGCGTGCCTATCTCCTCACGTTCGAAGGCACGCCACGTTGGCCGGATGCGTTGGATACGAAACCGCACGAGAGTCCGTGGACGATGACTGTGCCCCTTGTAGTCTTGGCTGCACTTTCTGTTGTGGGCGGATTTGTTGGGCTACCTGCTGTCCTCGGTGGAAGCGAGATCCACCACTTCCTCGTACATGACGGCCACGGGCCGGTTTCTGAGCTCCATCACGAACTGCATGTGCCAGCGTCAATTGAGTGGGGGTTATTGTTCCTTGGTCTCGGCATCGCCGCTGCAGGAGTTCTCTTTGCTTGGTTTGTTATCCGCTGGGGATCGCGCGGTCCGGAGGCGGATACGTCGATTAAGCGATTCTTCGGTCCGCTATACGGCACCTTCTCTCGCAAATACTCCGTCGATGAGTTCTACCAGCGAGTCATCGTCAACCCGATTGTTGGTGGGGCACGCCGCGTATTCGCACCTTTTGATCAGGACGTTGTGGATGGAGCCGTCAACGGCATTGCGAAGCTTGTTCAAGGTATTTCGTTGCGCCTGCGTGGCATCCAAACAGGCGTGGTTCAGCACTATGCCCTAGCCCTGGTGCTTGGCGTCGCCGCTGTTCTCGCCCTCATGTTGCTGACCTAGGGTCCGCCTACGAATCGCCCCTACGTGTAATTAATGAACGCACTCGCTTCCATACCGCACATCGTCTCGTTGGTGATCTTTCTCCCTGCGGTTGGTGCGCTATTGGCGCTCTTCGTTCCGGGCGACAAAGCCGTCAAATGGACAGCGTTACTTACGACTCTCGTCACGTTCGTTCTCTCTCTCGGTCTGTACGCAGGCTTCGACCCGGCCCTAAGCACAGCTGAAGCTCCGCAGTTGATGGAGCGGGTGAATTGGTTCCCCGGCGTAAACGTGTCTTACTTCGTGGGCGTGGACGGGCTGAACCTCTTGCTGGCGATGCTCACTTCGCTGCTGGGACCCATCATAATCCTGTCTTCCTGGACGTACATCGGTCAGAAGGTTCGGGGCTATTACTCTCTGATGCTGCTCCTGCAGACAGGCGTGCTCGGCGTGTTTTTGTCGTTTGATCTCGTTCTCTTCTATGTCTTTTTTGAGATCACGCTCATCCCGATGTACTTCATCATCGGAATCTGGGGCGGTGAGAATAGAGTGTACGCGGCCGTCAAGTTTGTGCTCTACACATTGGTCGGTTCTCTATTGATGTTGGTTGGCGTTCTGTGGCTCGGCTTTGCCGCTGGAGACGCAATCAACGGGGGAGTATTCACGGCGGACTGGTACCAGCTGGTGACCTATGGCGTACCGCTCGGAGCACAGGGCTGGCTGTTCTTCCTCTTCCTGCTGGCGTTCGCCATCAAAGTGCCACTGTTCCCATTCCACACGTGGTTGCCTGACGCGCACGTTCAAGCACCGACCGGTGGCTCGGTGGTGTTGGCGGGCGTGCTGCTCAAGATGGGCACGTACGGGCTGATCCGCTTTACAATTCCGTTCCTCCCGAACGCCGCGCAGCAATTCGCGCCGTTGCTAGGTGTGCTGGCTGTCGTCGGCATTATCTACGGTGCACTCGTTGCGTTTGCGCAAGAGGATGCCAAGAAGCTCATCGCTTACTCGTCTGTCAGCCACCTCGGTTTTGTGGTGCTTGGATTATTTGCTATGACGACGGAAGCCGTCCAGGGCGCGATGTTCCAGATGGTCAACCACGGCATTTCAACAGGCGCACTCTTCTTGATTATTGGGATGCTCTACGAGCGGCGGCATACTCGTGAAATGGCCGATTTCGGTGGCATTGCGAAGTCAGTTCCTGTGCTGACGTTCTTTATGATGCTCACGGTTTTCGCCTCTGCCGGGTTACCAGGTCTTAACGGTTTTGTTGGTGAGTTTCTGATTCTCATCGGTTCCTGGAAGAGCTCCATGTTCAATGGCTCGCTCGTCATCTTAGCGACAACAGGAGTAATTCTGGCCGCCGTTTACCTCCTTTGGATGGTTTACCGTACGTTCTTCGGCGAACTGACGAGCGAAGCTAACCGGACCATGAAAGACCTGAACTACCGCGAAATCGGATTGCTCATTCCTCTGGCTGTGCTCATGGTTTGGCTCGGCCTTGGACCTGCACCGTTCCTCGAAAAGAGCGAAACTGCCGTGCAGGTGATCTTAGAGTTGTCTCAAGAGAAAGCGCTCGCCGTTGAGGCGGTAGCGGATCAGGCGGGTGAAATTGTTCAGATTCCCATGCGCTGGCCCGAAGCCGTCGCGGTAACGGAATAAGCGGTGATGCCCTCTCGACTTTTCCGTTTTCTTCTGCTGGCGCTGACGTTCGCTTTGGCGACTTCTACATTCGCCCAGGGTGCGGACACGAGCGGCGTCGCGGAGGAAGAATCCGTAGAAAGCACCACCGCGGATGTTGACGTTCAGGGAGACGCAATAGGGCACGGTGCAGTTATTGGCCAGGACCGTGAACTGGAAGACAAGCCCACCGAGGCAGATGAGATTCTTGGCGACGCCGTCGTCATCGACGAACACCCTGCGGACGATTCTCACGGAGAGGAAGAAGGCCATGCCGAAGACCACGGCCCCCCTCCGCCGCTGTTTCTCGTGATTCCGTTCGCGCTGCTGTTAATGATGATTGCCACCGGGCCGCTCTTCTACGCCCACCACTGGCATCACAACTACCCGAGGTACGCACTGGCGTTGGGTTTGCTCGTAGCCGGTTATTACCTCGCGATAATGGGTACGACCACGCCCATTATGCACGCGCTTGTCGAGTACTTCTCATTCATCGCGCTGCTGGCGTCACTGTTCGTAGCGAGTGGTTGCATTCTCATAAAAACGGACTACGCTGGCACCGCCAAGGTCAACAGCATTCTGCTGTTTATAGGCGCCGTGATTTCGAACGTAATCGGAACAACAGGCGCGTCGATGCTCCTGATTCGCCCCTATATGCGGATTAACAAAGGGCGGATTAAGGCCTACCACATCATCTTTTTCATTTTCATCGTATCCAACGTTGGCGGTGCATTAACGCCCATTGGCGATCCGCCGCTTTTCCTGGGTTTTCTGCGTGGCGTGCCGTTTTTCTGGACGGTGGCACACGTTTGGTACATATGGTTGCCAACGATTCTAGTTCTGCTCGGCATTTTTGCCCTCGTTGATAGTAGGAATAAGGATGAGAGTGTTCGCGAGCAAATCGAAGATGCCGGGGGTGATCCAGTTCCGGGGGAGGGCGACGCGTCCGCGCGAGTCGAGACCAACTCCCACATGGTCATCGAGGGCAAGCAGGGCTTTATCTGGCTGGCGATTATTGTGGCTTCCGTATTTATCGACCCGAACGTCTTTTCGTGGGTGCCGAATCTGCACAAGTTGTACGGGATTCCGATTGGTATCCGAGAGATCATCATGTTCGCCGTATGCGTTCTTGCATACAAGACTGCCAGCAAGAAAGTGCTGGAAGGCAACGAGTTCAACTTTGAGCCTATCCGCGAAGTTGGGTGGCTGTTCATCGGAATATTCCTGACCATGCAGCCCGCACTGGAGCTGATTCGCCTTTTCGCTCAGGAGAATGCGAGTAGCCTCAGCGTTACTACGTTCTATTTCGGAACTGGCGCCCTATCAGGCGTGCTCGACAATGCGCCGACCTATGTGAGTTTCCTCTCCGCCGCGATGGGTAAGTACGGGATGGACGTGAATGTGCCGCTCATGGTTGCCGAGTTTGCGGGTCACCCTGAAACTGCGACGGGCTTCTACCTTCAGGCCATTTCCGTGGCCGCCGTGTTCTTTGGCGCGCTGACCTACATTGGCAACGGCCCCAACTTTATGGTGAAGGCCATTGCTGAGTCCGCGGGCGTTCAAACGCCGTCGTTCGTCGGTTACGTTCTACGCTACTCAATTCCGATCCTGGTTCCGATTTACATCGTCGTCTGGTTCGTCTTTTTCAGTGGCTACGTCTTCCCAATCCCCCCCGGATAATTCCAATGCCTTCATACACAGCCCTTTCTAACGACCAGATCCAAGGCCAACTCAACGATTTGCCAGGCTGGTCCCGCGATGGCGAACGGATCACGAAAACGTACACATTTGGTTCGTTCCGCGAAGCGGTCAGCTTCATTGTGCGAGTTGCATTTGTCTGTGAGCAGCACAATCATCATCCGGAGCTTTCGAACATCTACAACAGCGTCACCCTAGCGTTCACGACGCACGATGCCGGCAACGCCATCACCAATATGGACATTACGGTCGCCCGCGAGATCGAAGATATTTCGTGGGTCTAGCGTTTTAGGACACCGAGATCCGGCATTTCATTTATGTACGACTTCCTCCTTCCAGACATTGCGGCGACCGCACCTATTCTGATTGTCGCTCTAATGGGCGTCGTGGTAGTGGCAATTGACTCCTTCAGCAACGACAACGCGAACATTCCATGGATCGCAGGTGCGTCGCTGGTTGCGGCAATGGCGATTGAGTTGGCACGCCTGGGCACCACGGAGACGGCGTTTATGGGGCATATGATGTCCGGTGGTTTCGCGTCGTTTGTGAACTGTGTGATTCTCCTTGGCGCGTTGGGCAGTGTGATTTTGTCCGTCCCGTACCTGTCACGAATCGGCCATAACTACGGGGAAGTCCACGCGCTGATATTAATTGCAACGGCAGGGATGATGGTGCTTGCCAACGCGGGCTCACTGATCACGCTTTTTGTTGGCCTGGAAACGATGTCGATCTGCCTATACGTGCTCACAGGCCTCGTGAGAGACAACCAGAAGAGTAATGAGAGTGCATTGAAATACTTTCTGTTAGGGGCGTTTTCGACTGGCTTTTTTCTCTATGGGATCGCCTTGCTATATGGGGCGACAGGTACCATGATGCTCGCTGACATGCCAGGCGCGTTAGTGGAGAGCGGCAGAATGGGCTTGTTCACGGGTGGGGTTGCATTGCTGCTGATCGGATTCTTCTTCAAGGTCAGTGCCGTTCGGTTCCATATGTGGACGCCAGATGTCTATCAGGGTGCGCCGACAACACTGACAGGCTTTATGTCTACGGCCTCGAAAACAGCCGCTTTTGCCGCGTTGATTCTCGTCCTCAGTCGCATCCTTCCTCTGGACGACATTGGGGTGGACACCCGCCACGTTCTCGCTTTTATAGCCGCCATCACGATGGTGGTTGGAAATGTTTTGGCTCTCGCCCAACGCAATGTGAAGCGAATGCTCGCATACTCTTCAATCGCCCATGCTGGATACATCCTTACGGGACTTGCGGCGGGCGCGCTTGGCTACAGCGGCGCGCTCTACTATTTGCTCGCCTACACGGTTATGAACATCGGCGCCTTTGGTGTGATGGCCATCCTCGAATGGGATGGCGAACAAGGTGCCGAGCAGACGATTGATTCGTTGGCTGGAATTGGGACGCGAAAACCCTTGCTCGGTGTGTCGATGGGCTTCTTCATGTTTGCTCTTTCAGGATTCCCGCCGCTCGCTGGTTTCTTTGGCAAGTACTTCGTATTTGCTGCTGCCGTGGATGCGGGACTCACGTGGCTAGCCCTCATTGGTGTTTTGGCGTCGGTCGTTTCGGCGTATTACTACCTTCGTGTTCTCGTCGCCTTCTGGATGATGAAACCGGAGGACGCGCCGGAGTCCGTTCAGGCGGAGGCGTTTCCGGTCCCGGTTTTTTCTCAGGCCGTGATCGTTGCTTGCGTCATTGCATTGTTGGTTCTTGGGATCCTTCCTGGTCTCGTGACGGAAGCCGCCGGGGCATACTTCGCCCTGCCAGAGACGGCCGTTCTACTCCCATGATTTCGTAAACGTAGCCGAAGGCCAGAGCCTTCGGACTGAGGCCGAGTTTTATGTCGATCGTCGCACTGCTGCGAGAGCTCATCCCGCATGCACCCAATCTCGGACTGTACGTAGCGCCCGATATTCCAAGGCCAAAGCTCAGCGCGGCAATCGGCGACTATACGCTGAATGTGCAAGCCAATGACGTTCTGGCCATGTACGACGCCACGCGATTGGGCTCCGGAAAAGATGGTGCTTTGTTTCTTGCCGACCGGTTTGTCTTCCAGAACAACAACCTGCAGACGGCGCGGACCGTTCTCTACGATGACCTCGTTCGCGTTGACGCAAAACGCAAATTACTGGGTGGCCGCAAGGTGGAGATTGACATCAACCAAGGTAGGGCGACAGTTACGGAGATCATCGACTTTTCAGGCCGACCTGAGGCAGCTGAATACGTAGAGCGCTTCTTAAGAGAAGCCATGCTTGTCCGGCCGATAAGGGAGAAGCGACCTCAAACGGACGGGGCAGCGGTTAGCCGGACACTTGACCAACTCGTGGCCGAAGGAGCACTCTCCGCAGATGATCGGGACGTGATGTTGAGCGCGCTCAGTCGGACCTAAAAAAGGGAGGCCGCGCAATGCGCGGCCTCCCTGCAGATTCAAAGATGTGAATCCGATTACTTCATCAACGTCACCTGACGGACATCCGTGAATTGCTCGCCGATGGCGCGAACCACGTAGACGCCTGATGGCAGGTTAGAGCCGTCGATCTGGAACTGGTGAATCGTTCCGGCACCGAGCGTGCCCTCATGGAGAGAAGCAACCTGGCGACCCAGTGCATCAAACACGGCAACGCTCACATTCTGCTGCTCGGCGATTTCGAGCGAGAACTGAGCCTGTGGGTTGAACGGGTTCGGATAGATGCTGCTCAGGTTATGGGTACCTGGAGTTCCGTCTGGTCCTGGCTCGATGGCAACACCCATGTTGCCAGCTTCGATTGCCACATTGACTCCGGCTTCGTAGGCGTAATCCTTAATGGTGATGGCGCCATTGGCAGTCATCTCTACCCGGATCCATCCCCAGTGTGTGCTGCCATCAAGCGATAGCCTCATGCCCATGTAGACATCACCCGCACCTACAAAGCCGATCGGGTCACTACTTGCATAGGTTATGGTACCTGCCGAATAGCCGGTAATAAGCTGAGTGGTTGCAGGACCGATGACGGCTCCGGCGGAAAGCGCAAACGGATATCCGTAAAAACCACCGGACCCGAACTGTATTAAGGTCCCAAGGAATGCGTCGAATACGTCCGCACCCGCGGTTGTCTCCGTGGCAAAAAGAATGTAGCTGCGCCCCGCAGGATCTTCCGAGATGTACATCTCAGGATCCGCGTCGCCGTCAAAATCGATTTCAAGGCCCGTGTTAGGCCACCCCGCATCATCCATCACCGTTGTGTCGGATATGTCAGTATAAACGATCTGAGCTTCAGCATCACCAGTGGACAGTCCAACAACAGCACCAGC
>JBBKWZ010000101.1:0-7865 GCA_037969195.1 Rubricoccaceae bacterium
GGGGCGATGTGTCGGCTTGCCTCCGATCCCGAAACCCTTCTGCGCATGAGCGGCAGAGCGCGTAATCGTGTCGCTCAAATCTTCTCGTGGGATCGCCTCATTGACGACGTCCGGGAACAGTACAGCGAGCTGGTCCCATCGGCACGGTTTGTGAATATGGCCGACGCGAACTCGTCCGCCATTTCATGAACCTGACGTACGTCCCCGTAAGCATTGAGCCCGCGCCTCGAACGAGAGGCGGCGACCGGTTCCTTGTGGGCTTGGGGTTCATGCTGCTCGGTTACGCGTTGCTCGCTCGTGGATTCGCTTATTGGGGCGTACCGCCGCTATTCGTTGGCGAGATCATGCTTGTGCTCGGCATCGTCCAGGCAGTGCGAGCTGGCACACTTTCGCGGTTGGCGTCATTTCCAGTCGTTTGGATGTTGAGCGCGATGATTGCTCTGGCGGTTGTTCGTATGGTGCCATTCATCGGCCAATACGGCATTGATGCTCCACGTGATGCGATGCAGATCATTTACGGTCTGTATGCCTTGATTGTGGCTGCACTCCTCATCGAGCGGCCTGAACGGATCCGCGATCTTGTTCGCCAATATCAGGTGTTCATCAAGGTGATGCTGGGGCTGGTCTGGATTGCGTACCTGTTGTTTAAAGTGGCAGAAACATCCATCCCATACTTGCCGTGGGCGGAGGGTTCCGCGCGCATCATTGAGGCGAAGGGCGGCGACATCATGGTGCACATGGCTGGGATCACAGTCTTCTTGATGGTGGGGCTGATGCGAAAGCGTCCACTGATCCTTGCTGCCTTGGTCTTCAATGCTGGGATCATCGTTGTAAGCAACCGCGGTGGCATGGTTGCCTACTGCGCGGCATTGGCGGCCGGATATCTGTTGCGCCCCCCGGAGGCACGGATTGGCAAATTTGCCTATGCTTTCGGCTTCTTCCTTGCCATCGGTCTCATTGTGGGCCCATTGGTGCAGATAAATGGTGGGACTCGCGAGATTTCCGTAGGGCAGCTTTGGAGCAACATCCAAAGTGTGTTTGGGCAAAGTGACTCCTCATCGCTGGAGGGCACCAAAGAATGGCGCCTCAATTGGTGGGAGCAGATTTACGACTACACGGTTCATGGCGAGTACTTCTGGACCGGGAAAGGTTTCGGGGTAAATCTTGCTAAAGATGATGGCTTCGTTGTGGACCCCTCGCTTCGGAGTCCGCACAATGGCCACATGACGATTCTCGCCCGGATGGGGGTGCCTGGTGTCCTGCTTTGGATTCTCCTTCAGCTCGCGTGGATTGCGATGATTCTACGAGCATGGTGGCGCGCGCGCGACGCCAAAGCATCTAAGTGGATGGGCGCCTTCGCCGTCCTGGTTTCCTATTGGGTGGCCATGCATTTAAATGCCGCCTTTGACGTGTATTTCGAGGGCCCCATGGGTGGTATCTGGTTCTGGACCGTATTCGGTTTAGGGATTGGAGCCGTCTGGATTTTCAACCGCAATGCAGATGTATTCGACAATGACGAAGAGCCGCACGCCACGCTCGAACGTGGCGACCGCGCCCAGGACGCCCCTCCGATCCCGCTCGCCCGTCAATGGGCTTGGGGATGGCCAGCTCCCTCGCGTTCTGCAGGTTCATAACTACTACCAGCTTTCGGGAGGCGAGGATTCCGTACTCGAAGCAGAAGGCAATCTTCTTAAGGAAAGGGGACACGAAGTCCTTCTCTACAGCGCCCACAACGATGACGTTGATGGACTCAGTCTTCCTGTTCTAGCCGGACGGACGATTTGGAACCGGCGCGCGGCTGCTGAAATTGAGAACATAGTTCACCAGGAATCTGTAGATGTGGTGCACTTTCACAACACGCTCCCCCTCATTTCGCCCGCCGCATATTGGGGTGCTCGCCGTGGTGGAGCCGCCGTTGTTCAGACACTGCACAACTACAGGCTGATTTGCCCGGGCGCATTGCTTCACCGCGAAGGACGGCCGTGCGAGTCATGCGTTGGCAAATCCGTCGCTCTCTCTGGAATTCGGCACAAATGTTATAGAGGCAGCCGCGTAGCAACAGCTGCAGTGGCAACGATGAATGCCACGCACCATGCAAGGGGAACGTGGAGTACCGCCATCGATCGCTACATAGCCATAACCGACTTCGCGCGCTCCAAATTTGCACAGGGCAATCTGCCAATCGAGAAATTTGCGGTCAAGCCGAACTTTTTAAGTGATGATCCAGGCATGGGCACCGGTTCTGATGGTTTCGCCCTCTTCGTCGGACGACTTGATGAGGCGAAGGGCGTCCGCACACTTCTTAAGTCCTGGACAAGTGACCAATCGCGCGATCTGCCAAAGCTGATAATCGTGGGCGATGGCCCCCTTGCGCCAGAGGTCAGTGTGGCTACGGAGCACGACAACATCGAGTGGTTGGGATGGCAGGATCGCGACAACGTCGTTGACCTCATGCAAAAGGCCGCTGTTCTCATTTTTCCCTCCGAATGGTACGAGGGCGGCACGCCCATGACTCTGATTGAAGCCTTCGCTTGCGGCTTGCCTGTCATTGCCAGCGATCTTGGCACAATGAGTACGATGATCACATCCGGGGAGAACGGATACCTCGTCCCGCCGGGCAACGCCGAGGCCTTTGCATCCACGACAAGAAAGCTTTTATCTGATCCCGACTATTGGTCATCAATGCGCCACTCCGTCCGATCCAACTTCGAAAACCACTATGCCGCGGACCGCAACTACCAAATCCTTTCCCGCATCTACCAGGAGGCCATCCATGAACGTCATGGAACCACGGCGTAGGTACGAACGAGTTGATGCCGACCTTGGAGAAACGGAGAGCCGTGTCATTCTAGGTACGCGCGTTCATGCGTCGAATTACGCCGACGCGACAGAGACGGTGATGCTCTGGGCGAAAGTAGGCGTCTCAAAGTACGTGTGTGCCACTGGCGCGCATGGAGTGATTGAGGCGCAGGACGACCCGAGTTTCCAAAAGGTTTTGAACGAGGCCGACCTCAACGTACCAGACGGGATGTCGCTGGTTAACGCGCTCAAAAAACTTGGAGTGGGCAATGCTTCCCGCGTCTACGGCCCTGATCTGGCGCTCCACGTTTGCCGGGCGGCGGCAGAGGCGGGAATTCCAATTGCCCTCTACGGCTCTACCCAGGAAATCCTCGATCTGCTCGAAGAGCGATTGCCGCAGCTTGCTCCCGGTCTCCAGATCGCCTGCAATATTTCGCCGCCATTTAGGCCGCTCAGTGTCGAGGAGGACGAGGCTTATGTAAAACAACTAGCCAACTCAGGTGCTCGGATAGTATTGGTTGGGCTCGGGTGTCCGCGACAGGAACGCTGGTGCGCCGAACATAAGGGCCGAATCCCGGCCGTTATGCTTGCAGTTGGCGCCGCATTCGACTTCCACGCCGGCAACCTGCGGCAATCGCCCGCAGTTCTTCAGCGGCTCGGCCTCGAATGGGTATTCCGTCTCGCAATGGAACCTCGCCGTCTCTGGAAGCGATATTTTCGCATTGTTCCACGCTTTGTGGCCGGATTCGCCCGCCAAATGCGACAGGAACGGAATGCAAAGCACCTTTCTGTAACTTCGGCTCACTAATCGCCAGAGTCCTCGAACAACAAACGATTCTGCCAACAAACACTCTCTCAGACGATGTCTCAAACTCGCGTACTTGTCACCGGCGCCGGTGGTTTTATCGGCCACCACCTCGTGAACTTCCTTAAAGAGAAGGGCTATTGGGTCCGTGGCGTAGATATCAAGAAACCTGAATATGCTGCAACGGCAGCCGATGAATTCGAATTGCTGGATCTCCGCCGCTGGGATTCCTGCTTGCAGGCCGTCCGCGACGTTGAACATGTGTACGCCCTCGCCGCAGATATGGGCGGAATGGGATTCATCTCGCAATTCCACGCGCAGATCCTCCATAACAATATTCTCATCAACACGCACACGATGGAAGCCGCGAGGCTTGCTGGTGTGACGCGCTATTTATATACGTCGAGCGCATGTGTCTATCCAGAATTCCTCCAGACGGAGGCTGAGGTTGTGCCGCTCAAAGAGGAAGACGCACTGCCCGCGCAGCCTCAGGACGCCTATGGTTGGGAAAAACTCATTACCGAGCAACTCGCCTACCACTACCGTAACGACTATGGCATGGAGACGCGTACAGTGCGATTCCACAATGTCTACGGCGAGCTTGGTACGTGGGAGGGTGGCCGCGAAAAAGCTCCTGCCGCCATGTGCCGCAAAGTTGCTATGGCCAAATTGACGGGCAATCCGGTTGTCGAAATTTGGGGTGACGGTGAGCAGACTCGGTCGTTCATGCACATTGATGACTGCCTTGAGGGCGTCTATCGGTTGATGATGAGCGACTTCTCTGAGCCGCTCAACCTGGGTCGTGACCGTATGGTTACAATCAACCAACTCGCGCAAATCGCCGCAGACGCTGCAGGCTACGAAATCGAGAAGGCTCACATCGACGGGCCCATGGGCGTCCGTGGCCGCAACTCGGATAACACGAAGCTTCGCGAGGTGCTGGGTTGGGTCCCCGTGATCCCACTCGAAGACGGCATCGCCCGCACCTACGCCTGGATAGAAGACCAACTGCGAGCCAAGCTCGTTGCAGAAGGTGTTCTTGCCGGCGACGGCGCTTCGACGACACCGTTTGTCAAATCTGCCTAAACAACACCATTCCCTTCCGGCCAAACAAGGGCAGACCGTTTTCGGCCTGCCCTTGTTTGCTTTTGGGGTGGATCGGAATGACTTTCTGGTGTGGTGCGGATGGGCTCTTCCGTAACGAGAGCATCACCCAAAGCGTGCTCAATACTGGGCCTTAACGGGGAGGTTCACTGGTTGCATCAGACGGTCTGATCAGGATTACGCCATGTCTTCTCTCCCAACCGTTTCCATTGGAATGCCCGTCCACAATGGCGCGCTCTATTTGAGCGATGCCATTGAAGACTTCCTAGGGCAGACTTTCTCGGATTTCGAGCTGATCGTATCAGACAACGCGTCGACAGACGAATCGGAGGCCATTGTGCGTGAAGCGGCGGAGCGAGACAAGCGTGTTCGATATGTCCGGAATGAGACGAACATTGGCGCACTCCCGAACTCGAATCGGACGATGGAATTGGCTCGGGGGAAATACTTCTGCCTCGCTGCCCACGACGACCGTCACGTACCGACATTCCTTGCCATGTTGGTTGCAGAACTGGAGGCGAATGCTGAAGCCGTGCTTGCCTATGGCGCTTGCACGCTCATTGATGAAAAGGGAAATGCATTCAAAAATATCCCCGAACGAAGTGTCCATGTTTCGACTGATGGATGCGCGGTGGACTATGACCAAATGCTGGAGCGCAAACTGTCCGACACATCTGCGAAGCGCTATCACGCCGTTCTCCAAAGCAACGATGTCAATTCCCCGATCCATGGGCTCTTCCGCCGAAGCGTTCTTGACAGGATTGGAGGGCACCATTTCCACGGCTCGGACCGACTGATCGTTGCTCACGCCGCACTGCTAGGCCCGTTCGCATATGTAGATGAGCCGCTTTTCTCATTCCGCGTCCATCCCGAAAGCACGCTGTTCCTGACCCGCGAACAGTGGGCCAAGCGAGAAACTGGCGAGGAGCAAGGCGCATCTCCGCTCTCGGCCCTGCGAACGCTTGGCAACTTCTGGCGCGCTGTTGGTCAAACTGAACTTGGCGCCATGCAAAGACTTGGTGCGTACGCAGCAACATTGGCCTACGCCGCTCGCCCTACCGCAATCCGTCGGGCCTTATTGCCAGGTCCCGACAACTACTTCGGATGGAAACGTTGGCCGTCAGGCCGAACGGTCCAAGGGCGAGCGCCCTTGGCATCCTCATCCTCCCTGAAAAAAACAGCGAACTCCCACGCATGAACGTACTTCTTACCGGCCACAAAGGCTATATCGGCTCCGTCATGACACCGCTTCTCTTGGAGGCGGGTCACACCGTTCATGGCTTCGATGCGGACCTGTTCGAGGGGTGTTCGTTCGATGAGAATGGGATGAGGGCAATCCTCGCAACGCGCAAGGACCTCCGAGATGTAGAATTAGCAGACGTTGAAGGATTCGACGCCATCATCCATCTTGCCAATCTCTCCAACGATCCCCTAAGCAATCTCGACCCCGACCTGACCTATAACATCAACCATCTCGCGACCGTGCGCTTGGCGAAGTTGGCCAGTAATGCTGGAGTATCCCGGTTCATCTTTTCATCCTCGTGTAGCCTCTATGGAGCTGCCGGAGAGGACTGCGTGACGGAGAACGCCAACTTTAACCCAATAACTCCCTATGGTGTGGCGAAAGTGCTGGCCGAGCGCGATATCCAACGTTTGGCCTCGGACACTTTCTCTCCAGTCTTCATGCGCAACGCGACGGTTTACGGTGTTTCCCCTCGCCTACGTTTCGATCTCGTCGTCAACAATCTGACCGCGTGGGCGACGGCCACGGGGCAGATCCGCATGAAATCCGATGGATCGCCATGGCGTCCCCTTATTCACGTGGATGATGTCTGCACTGCTTTTCTGGCTGCGCTGGAGGCGCCGCGTGAGGCCATCCATAACGAGGCGTTCAACGTTGGATCCTCCACCGAGAACTACCAGGTTCGTGATGTCGCAAAAATCGTCGGGGACGTCGTGCCCAACTGTGAAGTCTCTTTCGCTGATGGCGCAAGTCCAGACTCTCGCTCGTATCGCGTGGGCTTTGATAAGATTGCCGGGCACTTGGGCTGGTCCGCGAAATGGAACGTCCGCGAAGGAGCCGAACAGGTCTACGACGCACTCCGAGGTCTAGATCTTACACCCGACGTGTTTGAGGGCGAACGCTATTCTCGCATCGCTCACTTGAAGGCCTTGTTGGCGGAAGGAAACATAACGCCGGATCTTCGATGGAATGCGGCCGAACTTGCATGAGCGAGCCAGTCACGATGCAAATCAACACGGACCTATCCGAGGTTCTTCCCGCCACGTCAGAGATTCCAGGCCTCGCGTGCCGCTTCTGCTATACGCCGTTGCGATACACGTTCGTTGATTTGGGCAGCAGTCCGCTGTGCCAAAACGTAGTGCGCGCGGAAGATCTGAACAAAGGCGAAGTCTTCTATCCGCTTCATGCCTTCGTATGCGAGGCCTGCTATCTCGTCCAACTTGACGAGTACGTAAAGCCCGATGCCATTTTTTCCGAGTATGCTTATTTCTCGTCATACTCTACGTCCTGGATTGAGCACGCGCGGGACTACGTCGGAATGATCTCCGAACGCCTTGAACTCGATGAGAGCAGTCAGGTGGTTGAGTTAGCGTCCAACGACGGCTATCTCCTTCAGTGGTTTGTCGAGAAGGGGATCCCATGCCTCGGTGTTGAACCCGCTGCCAACGTGGCTGCCGCTGCGCAGGAAAAGGGAATTCCGACACGTGTGGCATTTTTTGGCGAGGACGAAGCGCAGGACATGGTCAAAGAGGGAATCAAGGCCGACCTGATTCTCGGCAACAATGTGCTAGCACACACGCCGTACCTCAATAGCTTTGTGTCAGGAATGAAGACGCTTTTGGCTGAGGGCGGTACAATCACAATGGAGTTTCCGCATCTGCTCCGCTTGATGCAGGAGAACCAGTTCGACACCATCTACCATGAGCACTTCAGCTACTTCTCCCTGTTGACCGTCTCCAAGGTGTTTACAGCGCACGGGCTCGACGTGTTCGATATAGAGGAATTACAAACGCACGGCGGATCGATTCGCATTTACGCAGCACACGCGGAAGATCTCAGACCAAATACAGACGCTATCGCTAAAGTTCTGGAGGACGAGCAAGGCTACCGTCTCGACAAGTTGGCGACGTATGC
>JBBKWZ010000102.1:0-4763 GCA_037969195.1 Rubricoccaceae bacterium
CGCCTGTAGATGTTACTGCGTCAAAATATCCGCCGATGCCGCTGCCCAGCGCATACCGCCCAGGAATCGAAACGGGAAGGCGTCCAGTTGCCGATCTGCGGCCCATCAACACATTCACGGCCGCCGACGCGCTTCGACGCGATGGGTCGTACGCCACAACTAACGCGTCCGGTTCGGGCAAGTCCATCGTCGCGTAGGGACTTCCAAAGATCGCTAGCACAACCGGCGTCCCCGATTCGAGAATCGCTCTCGCCAGATCCATCTGCCTGCGATCAAGGCCGGTTCCGGCACCCTGCCGAACCTTTAGGTGCAGCGCCAACACGACGACATCTGCTGCGCGCACGCCAAACAGGGCCGTCGACTGATTGCCTTCCCCCAGAATTGTCAAGGTGGTCAGGGCCTGAAGATCGCGTTCGAGGCGCGACATCGCCGCCTCGGTTCCGTTCGTGGATTCGTTTGTTAGTTGCAGCAGTGCAACCCGGGCCCCGACGCGTATTGGCAGCGCCGAGCTATTGTCCAGAAGGGTGATTGATGCGTCTGCAATGCTCTGCGCAACCCGTTCGCCGTTAACGTGTGCGAGCATGGATTCAAGGCGCCCTGAACTTTCCTGGCGGTTTCTGTGGAGCCCCAAGCGAGCCTTGGCCCTCAGAATCCGACGGACAGATTGGTTAATCCGTGCTTCAGAAATCGTACCGCTGCGAACAGCATCGGCAATGACCTGAATCCCGCGCCGGGGATTGTAGGTATTGAGGATGATGTCAGCTCCGGCGTGAACGGGGCGCAGCATCCGTTCGGAGAACGAGTAACGATGTGTGAGTGCGCCCATGTGAATGGCGTCCGTGATGACAATACCGTCGTAGGCCAGAGAATCGCGGAGAACGTCGGCTATCGCCCGTCGGCTGAACGTCGCCGGTGTCTCCGTTGCATCCAGGGCACGAACCCAGAGATGCGCTGTCATCACCATCCCGGGGCGCTCGTCCAGCGCGATCTTGAACGGGACGAGTTCGGTCGAAAGCAAATTCCGCCACGTTCCCGGGACACGCCCAAAGGCCACATGGGTATCGGTGTCCGTGTTACCGTGGCCCGGGAAGTGCTTCAGCGTCGCCAAAACTCCGTGTCGCTGGGCTCCACGCGTATACGCCGCAGCCATCCGCCCCACACGCGCCGGATCCTCCCCGAACGATCGCGTGTTGATAATCGGATTCGCCGGATTGTTGTTCACATCGGCAACCGGCGCAAAGAGGACGTTGACGCCAGTTGCCCGGGCTTCCATCGCCGTGACGGCTCCAGCGGCCTCCGCAAGTAGGTCGCTGCCGGAAGCGCCAAGCGCCATGCTGGCTGGGAGCTCCGCAAAATTGTTTGTCGGCTGCCCAACGCCCCGTTCGTAATCCGCCGTAAAGAATAGCGGCACCTTGGCGACACGCTGCAGCCGGTTGGTATGGCCGAGTACCGTTCGCGGAGCCATGCTTCTCGGAATATGAAACCCTCCGACGCCCCAATCGCGTGCGACTTGTTCGAGACTGCGGGCACCAATCAGCCAGCTGGCTTTCAGATCAACAACGAACAACTGGCCGATTTTCTCGTCTAGCGACAGCGTTGCCAAGACGGAATCTGCCCAGCGATTTACTTTTGCTTCCGTCGGCTCATAGCGCTCGGGCACGAGACCAACGTAGGAGGCAAGCAACGAATCGAGCACGAGCTGGCGCTCAGCCGTCATGCGAGTAGCCCTCTCTTTCGACGTCTCTAGATCCGTCGTCTCGCTCAGCCCCTCGCTTGCACCAACACCGGGGGGGTCGAACGCCGCTCCTACGATTACCACCACAACGAATAGACAAAAGGCAATCGCTGAAATCCGGGAACGCATGGGCAGAGGTGCAGGGTATCTTTGGCGTGTCTTCGGGCAAGACGCCTTCCGGACGCCAAAATACTAACGCCCCGTCGACGCCACCGATTTAGCGCCACGCCTAATGATAGACCGTCTACGCCGCGAATGGCAAGCATTCCTGGTAGCCGCGCGGAAACTGGACAGACAGATGGTCGTCGTCCTGATCGCGGCAGTTGCGCTTGTCTTCGTGCAGCTTCAGTTCGGAAACCGCGGCTTTTTCTGGGACCATATCTCGGAAGCCATCGACCCTGCCAATCGGGAGCTGTTTGCGTGGGTCTGGTGGTTTGGAATGCAGGGGATCACAGGATTCGTCATCCCCATCCTCATTCTGACACTTGGGTTCAAGCGCAAGCCTTCCGAGATCGGACTCGGACTCGGCGACTGGAAGCTGGCCTCCGCTCTGGCGATCGCGTATGCCATCCCGGTTATCATCGGAACGTGGATTCTTTCGAACGGCGCTGATTTTCAAGCACAGTACCCACACTTTGAAGGCGCCGAGTCGAAGTGGACGGTCTTCCTCCTCTACGAGGCGGCCTTTCTCGTCTATTGGTTTGGCTGGGAATACCTTTGGCGGGGCTTTGTCCTGTTCGGAACAGCGCCTGCGTTCGGCGTCGGCGCAATCGTGATACAGATGGTTCCGTTTGCGCTGCTACACTCTGGCAAGCCTCCAATCGAGGCCTACCTGAGTATTCTTGGCGGTCTCGCCTTGGGCACTCTTGTATGGCGCTGCCGATCGTTCTGGATCGCCATCCCAATCCATGCCTTTCAAATGCTCATGCTTGATTTTTGGTGCACGCTAAGAGCTCGTTCAGGGTCGAGCGGACTTGGCTTGGACGCACTGATGGATGCCCTCAGAGGGATCTCAGGCTGAAAAGTCTGGACGTCACCAGACGGTTACAAGATTTTGCTCTCGAAAGCATGGAATACTTTTGCCACACCATTTGGCGTTGTGGAAATGCGTTAGCCACTCTCACACAACATTAGATCAAATGAAAATGCTTACCGTTGCGCTCCTGCTTTTAGCACCCGGCGCGTTTGCCCAAACCTTCAGCGGCGTTCTCGAAAATGGTGACGCCATTCGCGACGACGGGGCCTACTACGACGAGTACACCTTCCAGGCCGCCGAGAACCAGCAAGTCACTGTTCGAATGACGGGCGTCGATTTTGACACCTATCTCTTTGTTATCCCGCCGTCGGGAGGAGAACCTTACGCCAACGATGACTTCGAAGGTGTGAGCATCTCTCAGGTCGATTTCATAGCCCGCGAAGGTGGCATGTTCACCGTTCAGGCTGCCGGTTACTCAAGTGGCCTGACGGGAGCGTACGACGTAGATGTTACGCTCGGCGGCATAGCCGACGTTGAAACTATTGAGGGCCGGCTGGTACCCGGCGATCAACAAGCACTGAAGGGCGAGTACTTCGACGAACATCGTATCCAAGGTTCACGCAATGGCCAGGTCACCTTCGAACTACTCTCGTTTGGATTCGACGGCTTCCTGGTCGTCCAGAGCCCATCTGGCGCGATATACCGAAATGATGACGCCATGGGAAGCTCCTATGGAGTCGGCCCCAGGACGGCCCGCGTGGGACCGTTTGAAGATGAACCCGGACAATGGACAGTGTCGGTGACTTCGGTAAGTCTGGACGAAATGGGCGCCTACGACTTGCGCATGATCCGCAACGACTAGCCTTCGTTATTGAGCACAATGATTGGAGATTCGGGGCTACATGCTATTTTATTAGCATGTAGCCCCGAACGCTTATGAAAGCCTCCTCTGTAATACTTTTCGGATTTTTAGTGCTTGGGTGCAGACAGGCACCCACCGCTCAGGACGTTCAGCCTACAGCAACGGGAGACGCGTCTTCCGCTGTTCCCCGTGATATTCACGCAACTGTTCTGGCCGACGAGGACGAACCGGGCACGAGAATGGAATTCTGGGGTCGCGTTCTAGACTATCAAGGCCAGCCACTCTCGGAAGCCGCGATCGTGGCGTATCAAACGGATTCGAGCGGCCTCTACAACCCGCCCGACGCCAATACGCGTGTTCCTCGAATACGCGCCGTAGCAATCACAAACGCAAACGGCGAGTTCAGGTTTGCGACAATTCGACCTGGACACTATCCCGAAGGCGGCATTCCAGAACACATCCATCTCGAGATTACGGCGCCTGCTCACCGACTCAAGTGGATTACATATTGGTTCAACGACGATCCGATCCTCACGCCGTCGATTCGGAATAGTATCGAAAGCGAAACCGTGATTGTGACTCTTTCGACGGACGCGAATGGAACGTTGACGTTTTCGAATGATATCAGGTTGGACGGCAACTAGCCCGCTCTCCAGGGTCAGATTTGGCGGAGCGCGGGCTGAACTTTTAGACCTTTCAGCTCCATGACAAGTCTTGCTGAACGCTCAGATCTACCCAGAGTCGTTACGCTACTTGAGGAGGCCAACCTATGCCATGATGATCTCACGTCGGATCACATGGCCGATTTCATTGTCGTCGATGATGGCGCAGAACTGACTGGCGCCATCGGATTAGAGGTATTCGGACAGAATGCGTTACTCCGATCACTGATCGTCGTACCTGAGTGTCGAGGAGCCGGGATTGGTGTCCACCTGTTAGAAGCCATTGAGACCCACGCTCGTCTCAATGGCATTACGACGCTCTTCCTTCTGACGACGACCGCAGACCGCTTTTTTGATCATCATGGCTACGAGCGGATTCCAAGGAATTCAGTGCCGACGGACATCGGCTCAACAACCGAGTTCTCGTCGTTTTGTCCGGCTTCTGCAATTTGTATGCGGAAACGACTCTTCTGAAGGCTACCAGCGGTAGCCCAGAGCGATGATCTGCCCCGTACCAAAGCCCGTATC
>JBBKWZ010000103.1:0-4687 GCA_037969195.1 Rubricoccaceae bacterium
AAACCATGGACGCCCGGCATGCGCCAGCGCCCTCCCTGGCTTGGAATAGGGCAATACATGCTGTGCATCGTTGGAATATTGCTGACCCGCCTGAGTTTTGCGGAGACAAGAAAATAATCCGCGTACCCGCTGTGAAAGTGGATCACATCAAATTCGCCCTTCCGTGCGCGAATCCATTTTGTGGCTTCGCGGCCAAACTGAAGGCCGTTTTGAATAGTCAGCGTGTCTGCCTTCACTCTTAGGCTATGAACAGTCGGCCCTTTTTCGATGTCGTATTCCCCATGCCGATTCGATGTCTGGGACAAGATCGTCACGTCTTCTCCGGCCTCATGCTGCGCCAAAGCCAGCGTCAATAAACAGCTTGCATGCCCACCCACAATCGTTCGCCCACCGAAGTACTGAAACTGCGGTATAACATGGAGAATGCGCATTGGCCAGAATGATCGGGGTTCGAAAGGTGGGCTCTGGCCTTTGCCAGTTACAAATTCGGTCGGCCAAGATGATAGAGTAAATTGCACGCCGCAATCCAATCTGTCCGATGCATAATAGAGGGATCCGTTGACGCACATGAAGATGGATCCGAATGCGCCGTGCCTGGTGCTTGCGCCTCATCTCGTTTACCCGACGCGCAGCGGGTCGAACATCGCCATTCACAACCGATGGTCGTCGTTCAGCCGGTTTGTCCCGCACGTCGATATCATCGGCCTCGACACGATAAAACGCTACGAAGACGCAGAGTTGACCGACTCCGTCAGTTACTCAAATTCGGCCCGATCTCAGAACGCAGCCGCGTTGCGCACACTCCTGCTCCAATCTCAGTATCAGCGGGAAAAGTTTGTTACCAAGGAATTCAGAGCAAAGGCCGTCGAATACCTGGCCAATCCCGCCTATGGATGTGTCGTTGGCAGCTATCTGAACACGGTACCCCTGCTTGTCCACGACCCGCATGGTAGCGTCCGCCCGCATTTGGTCGAAACGCACAACGACGATTTCAAGTGGTACAGGACGCTCATGGAATCGGCGTCTAACCCGCTGGCCAAGCTCGCCGCCTGGCTCTCGGAACGATGGACCGTCTCTGTGTTTCAGGAGCATCAGGATCAGCTCCTTCTTAGCCATGTGACGGAAACCGATCGGGTGGGCTATTCGGCCATTGCTCCCAATCATCGTTCGATCATTACGCCCATCGGTGTTGCAATCCCGATCGAGGCGCCGCAAGCTCAGCCTCCGAATGCACCCGTCCGACTCCTCTTCGTGGGTTCGCTTGGCGTATTGATGAACTTCGACGCGCTGAAGAATTTTGGAGAACGATATTTCCCGGCCCTGAAAGGGAAGTTCGGGGACTCGCTGATCGTGGACGTTCTTGGCAATTCGCCGAGTGAGTCGATAAAGAAGATGTGCGAGGAGAAAGGTTGGAACCTCCACCCGAACGCAGCAGACGAGGTCCTCAGCGATCTGCTCAGGCGAGCCAGTTTCACACTGTTACCCTTTGCTTACGCAACTGGAGCGAAGTTGAAGCTGCTTGAATCAATTGCCCACGGCGTGCCTTTTCTAGGCACGTCACATGTTATGGCGCAATTGAAATCCATTCCTCCCTCCTGCCTTCTCGCCAACGACGCCGACGCCTGGGTGACGCACGTCAAAGCAATCCAGAAGAATGGCCAATCAATTGAGGAGCGCATGGCGCTTGTGGAGATCGCGAAAGAGCACTCGTGGGAGGCCTCAGCCCGTGGCGTCTTCGACCACCTGAAGGCCGGTTAGTCGATCCATAGGCGGTGCGGATAGAGCCTGTCGTAGTACGGCTGGCATTCCTTCAAAACGGACTCCAGGTTCAGGGGCAAATCGGCTGTCTCGTTTCGCGGCGGTTCGAAGCCGGTCGATCTTTCAACGGATTCATACCAGTGCTTCGCCCAGACGCCGTCGGTTTCGCGCGGACCGGACTCCCAAGTCAGCATGGCCGGATCGAACGGTACACCAAGCGAAATGCATAGGGCACGAAGCATCCCCTCGGGATTCTCCAGCACGTCTTTGGAATCAATGACCGGCGGCACAGTTTCCCTCCGCTTTGAGGTTCGTTCGAACAACTCAACTTGTTGAGGAAGGCCCGTATCCTCGACGCGCGGGTTTGGGATAACCTTTGCCAATGAAGCTAGCATCGCTCGAGGCTCTCGAATCAAAAAAGCATGGCGAAACGAGGTGTCCGACAACCACATTCGTCCAACGTTTGGGAGCATGTGGTGAGCCATGTGCTTCTGGTAGAAGATCCGTTTGTCGCCTAGAATCGACCCGGACAGTTGTTTAGCTACCGTTTCCCAATCTGTAGCCTGCGATTCCAGAATGTCTTCGCGCCCCGGATGGGGTAGTCCAGTTTCGCTTAGATAGAAGGCGTAAAGTGGCTCATCCACAACAACCGTATCCACACGACTCCCCCACGAGCGCATCAGCGCTGTTGAAATATTGCGGGGTCCGCTCCACATGGCGATACGAATCGACATTGCTGTTGCTGTAGTATGAGTCGAACTTAATTGCTGCCGCGTCCTGATCGAGGCCCGAGGCCCACTATCGCATTCAAAGAGAGAAATCCAACGTTTCACCCACGACGCCGCCGACGCCGTAGGTCCGTTCAACGAATCGTCCTCCACTCTCGCCCAACGTGACGACCGTGCTGGCGCGGGTCCCGTAGCAGTCGCTTGCGATGAAAAGGGACGAGAGCATCCGCTCCATTTCCTTGCTTACGCCGGTATTCGGCAGTTGCTGGTCGGGCGCACGTTCCGCGTCATGAAGGAAATTGAGGCACGCATCCACCTCGATTTCATCGGCTGCCAGCACGTTTTCGAACGCAACGCGGCCGCGTTGCACCTTTGGCCACGGTTCGTCCAGCGTGGCATTGGAGAGCCCATAGATGCCCGGCGCTAGTGCTCGCGGCGCATCCGTGTGCGTCGACGTGATCCAGACCGCTTCTGCGTCGCCCAAAATCAGGTTGAACGGGTTGAACTCATCCCTCTCGGCAAATACGCGATTCGCCGCGGATTCTGGTGTTTCTGATCCGACGAGGTAGTCCTTTACGAGGTCGCCACGCGAGCGGTCGCGATCCCGATGCGCGGCTAGATCGCGCACATTCGTAACCACCGCCCATCGTCCGCCTCGCGTCGCACCGAGCCAGGTTCCGCCTGCCTCAAGGTCTCGTCCAGCCAGGATGTCCGGATGGTCGTCCCACATCCCTGCAACCTTCGTCGGCCGTCTGTAATACTCATCACGGTTGCCGGCGAACACGAGCCTATGCCGGGGATGAATCTGGTGACCGAAGAATAGAACGCACATGGGTTAGTGTTGTGCAACGCTTGTTTCCACTTCGTTGCGAAAAAGGAAACAGGAATCACGCACAACCTCGCCTACTGATAGTTAGGGTCGTTTTGCGAGTCTGCGTTCGTCTCGTAGAGGTATCGATCGAGCTTCGATGCCACATCGAATTGTGCTCCCGGCCGGTCGTATGACATGATAACGTTGATGCGGTCAGTATCGCCCAGAACCGGACGAACACTATGCAGGCATCGATTTCCAAGCATCGCCACCAATAAGCCCGGAGCGGGTGCGATTCGTTGTAGTTTTCCAAAAATCGTGCGAACCTGACGCAGCTCCATCACCCTGTCGGTGAAGCGTTGGAGTCCTGAGTACCGGGTTCCCTCCATGAACAGCCTGTAATTCGGATAGATCTCTGTTTCGCCGCCGGGCACAGCGTTGAGGTAAAGGATTGCGGTAACAGCGTTTCGGTCGTAGTGCCAGCGATAGGTACCGCCCGAAGGCGTCACATTTACGTTCAACCCAACTCGACGATCTGCGAGCGGCTCGTGAGGTTCTGCCATCACCTCGTTAACCAGATCGTTCACTCGCCTGTAAATCGAGACCAGGTCCGGAAGGTCTTCTCCAATTCGCTCTCCATCGATGACACTGTAGTGCAGAGGTCGGTCGCCCGAGGCGCGGTAGATTTCGGGCAACCTGTGCGTGGAGCGATAGGCCGCAATCTGGTCAAGGAGCGCGTTGCATTCGCTTTGTGAGCAAAATGCACGCTGCGCCGCGAATCCCCTTTTAGCAAGGGCGGTAAATGGAGGTAAAGTTTGGGGCATCCGAACAACGTGACTTGACGCGAACATAGCAAGGCGGGGCAAATCTCTGGCTTCTTACCTTTGCAACGCCGGCACCAAGCGGGGTTTCAAACAAAAGTGGGCTCCGTCCGTCTGGACGGAGCCCGCTCTACTCTATTCGGAACGCCGAGACTATTCAGCCTTTTTTTCGTCGCCTTCGTCCGTGGCATCGGCTTCATCGGATGGCGCATCCGTTGCCTCAGCTTCGGGTGCAGAATCGTCAGTTTCCGTCACTTCGGTGTCGGCTTCTTCAACCACGATTGCTTCTACTTCGGCAACTACCTCTGGCTCGTCAGCGACCTGCTCTTCGACAGGCGCTTCAGCAGCAGCATCCACTTCGGCGACAGCTTCAATAACGTCATCATCGGACGCCTCAATGGCTTCGTCAATCTCGGCCGTGGCATCTTCGACAACTTCGACTACCTCTTCATCGGCAACGTCCAGCGCTTCATCCGCGACGGCAGCCGTGGTCGCTGTTGCAGCGGCGGGAGCTTCGCCCGACGATTTGCTCCGGCTACGACGTGTTTTCTTCTTGCCCGAACCGGAGC
>JBBKWZ010000104.1:0-3511 GCA_037969195.1 Rubricoccaceae bacterium
ATCGACCTGTTCCTTGCAGATGCGTCGACGGGGCAGATTATTAAGAAGTTGGAATCAGTGGGCACAGACCCACACTTCGATGCTATTCGCTTCATTGAATCGGCGGGAACGTGGAGCCCAGACGGGCGACAATTCGCCTACATCGTGTTTGCCCAGGGCAACAACGAAATCGCATTGCTTGATGTGGAGAGTCTTGACGTCGTTCGACGAATCGTCGTCGATGGCATTGGCGCAATTAAGGACCCCGCGTGGAGCCCAGACGGTAGCCGGATCGCGTTCACAGGAATCAAAGGTGGAATCGCCGATCTATACATCGTTGATATCGCGGGCGAAACCGTCCGTCAACTGACCAACGATCGCTATTCGGACATCCAGCCTATCTGGAGCCCCGACGGCCAACGCCTCGCATTTGCGACGGACCGCGGCCCGGGCACTGACTTCGACCGCCTGACCTTCGCTGAACCTCGGCTGGCGATGTACGATTTGAGCAGCGGAGAGATCGAAGTGCTCAGCCTTTTCGCGGATGCAAAGCACATCAACCCGCAGTTCAGCCCAGACGGGCGCAGCTTGTTTTTCATTTCCAACCCCGACGGATACAACAACGTCTACCGGGTTGACCTCGCGTCGCGCGCCCTCTTCCGCGTAACCAACGTCGCGACGGGCGTTGCGGGTATCTCCGACTTCTCCCCCGCATTTTCTGTTGCGAAGGATAATGGTCGGCTGATGTATTCAATCTTTGAAGCCCAGAAGTACGCCGTGTACTCGATGGAGGCAGAGGAAACGGATGGTGTTCCGGTAGAGCCTCTTGGGCCGGGAGCCGAACTCGCCGCGATGTTACCCCCAGCGGATGCGTTCGACAGATCCGTTGTTGATGACTACCTGGCAGACGCGACCAACGGACTACCGGAAACGAGAGCGTTCCCGTCGCGCCCTTATCGCCCTGGGCTGCAACTCGACTACGTGAGCAGGCCGCAAGTCGGCGCATCGTACGACCCGAACTACGGCAATGGCCTCGGAGTGGCAGGAGCGATTTCGTTCCTGTTTTCCGACCAACTTTCAGATCATGTGGTGGGCGTAAGCGTCGCCGCGAACGGAACGTTTCGCGACATCGGCGGCCAGGCGATTTACCTCAACCGCGGTCGACGCATCAACTACGGCGCGCAGGTTGGCCACATACCCTACATGCAGGTTTTCATCGGGTCGCCTCCACCAAGCGACACGGAAACGACACCATTCTTGACCCGATACTACCAGCGCACGTATGTCTCGGATGTAGGTGGAGTTGCGGCGTATCCGCTCAATACAACACAGCGGATCGAAGCAGATGCGGGCTATCGACGAATCGGGTACGGACTCGAATACGACCGCTACTCGATCGATGAAAACAACAACATTCGCTTTGAAGGCCGCGAATCAGTCCCCGACTTCAGCTCTCCAACTCTACATCTGGGGCAAGGTGGCGCCGCTTTCGTGGGGGATTATTCGTTCTTCGGTTTTTCGTCGCCAGTGCGTGGCGGCAGGTATCGCCTGGGCGTGGATGGTACCGTCGGTTCTTTGAGCTTTGCGACAGTGACGGCTGACTATCGGCGATACTTCTTCCTGCGCCCGCCGGGTTTTCCTGACAACTTTCCCGTAACGCTCGCCATGCGCGGCCTGCACTTCGGTCGCTACGGCCCTGATTCAGAGAGTGGAAACCTCTATCCGCTCTACCTTGGGTATGGCACATTGGTCCGCGGTTATTCCTCAGGATCTTTCGCCGACAACGATACCTACAACGAGTTCGTTGATCGTCTTTTCGGCAGCCGCATAGCGCTTGCGGGTGCGGAGCTCAGACTTCCGATGCTGGGCGTGGAGTCGTTCGGTCTTGTCAACTTCCCCTACTTCCCGACGGAGCTCGTACTCTTCGCCGACGCGGGTGTGGCTTGGGGCATTATCGACAACTTTTCGCTCGTCGAGACTGATGGTTCAGTCACGACCGTGCCGTATGGGACGTCCTTGAACGAGCAGAAGCCCGTGTTTTCCGTTGGTGCTTCGCTAAGGGTAAACGTACTCGGTGCACTCGTGCTGGAGCCATACTATGCCTTCCCGCTGTCGCGCAACGACGTGTCCGGGGTTTTCGGCATCAACTTCTCGCCGGGCTGTTAAGAGCGTTCTCGCGAGTTAATTTGTTTTTCGGGCAATCGGCAACATGTCGGTTGCCCGATTTGTTTTCTTGAAGAGCGATGTACCGATTCCTCCGCCCACTTCTGTTTCAGCTTGACGCCGAATCGGCGCACGGACTTGGTGTTCGAGCCGCGCAGTTCGGAAAACTCTCGTCGCCAGTCGTCCGGGGGTTGTTTCGATTCGCTGATGAACGGCTGGAGCAAACACTCTGGGAGGCGGGAGATCGCCCAGGCCTGCACTTCGCCAACCCGGTTGGATTGGCCGCTGGATTCGACAAAAATGCGGAACTGGTACCGTTCTGGCCTTCTGTTGGGTTTGGTTTTGCGGAAGTCGGGTCGGTGACGGCACTTCCGAGTGCTGGCAATCCAAGGCCACGCGCGTTCCGGCTTCCCGCCGATCACGCACTGATCAACCGCATGGGCCTGAACAATGACGGGGCTGAAGTCGTTGCGAAACATCTGGCGGAACTAAAGAAGCGAGAAGGTTTCGTTCTCGGCATCAACGTCGCCAAAACACACAGCCCTTCTATTCTAGGCGACGCGGCGATCGAGGATTTCCGAACAAGTGTTCGTCACCTCCTACCCTCCGCCGACTACCTCGCATTGAATGTCTCTTGCCCCAATACGGCAGAGGGGAAAACGTTCGAGGAACCTACCGCGCTGAACGGCCTGCTTGGAGCAGTAATGAACGAGAGGGCAGTGCAGAACTCTTCGGTTCCCGTGCTCGTCAAGTTCTCTCCGCCCGCGTCCACCAATGATTTTGGAAATGTAGACGAGCTCATAGCCGTCTCCCTGAGCCATGGCGTGGAGGGTTTCATCGCCACGAACACGTCCCCGGATCGAAACGGATTGCGTTCAAGCCAAGCCCGTCTCGCGAACATCGGCAATGGCGGCGTTAGCGGACGGCCGCTTTCGGACAGGTCCACGGCGCTGGTGCGACACATCTACCAGAAGACGAACGGAGTCGTTCCTATTATTGGCGTTGGTGGGGTTGATTCTCCCGAGACAGCCTACGAGCGCATCTGCGCAGGAGCCTCCCTGATCCAAGTTTACACGGGGCTCGTCTACGAAGGCCCCGGACTGATCAAGCGCATCAACAAAGGCCTCGTGCGTTTTCTGGAGCTGGATGGGTTTTCGTCGATTGGCGAGGCTGTTGGGGCCCACGCGAAAGCCTAGTTCGACGCCTCCGATGGCGCGCCCGTAGACGTTACGGCATCGAAATATCCCCCGATTCCGCTGCCCAGCGCATACCGCCCAGGTATCGAGACGGGAAGACGTCCCGTTGCAGATCTGCGGCCCATCAACACATTCACCGCCGCGGACGCACTTCTACGCGACGGATCGTACGC
>JBBKWZ010000105.1:0-4553 GCA_037969195.1 Rubricoccaceae bacterium
TAGATGTCACGGGCGCGACCATCATGCCGGGCATTGTGGATGTCCATGCTCACGGCGGCCACTTTTTCGGAGGCCCCCTGCCACACGCCAACTGGTACCACTACGCCAACCTCGCCTATGGCGTTACGACGATGCACGACCCGTCGGCGAACACAGAGACGGTCTTCAGCTTATCAGAGTTGATCAAGGCAGGTGAGGTAGTCGGGCCGCGCGTGTTTTCCACCGGCACGATTCTCTACGGCGCGGACGGCGATTTCCGGGCGACGATCAACTCACTGGACGACGCGCGAAGCCATCTCCGGAGACTGCAAGCGGTCGGAGCCTTCTCCGTCAAGAGCTACAACCAGCCCCGCCGGGATCAACGCCAGCAGGTATTGCAGGCCGCCCGCGAGTTAGGGATGCTGGTCGTCCCCGAGGGTGGCTCGACGTTCTTCCACAATATCAACCAGGTGATTGACGGGCACTCAGGCATCGAGCACGCGATTCCGGTCGCACCTCTTTACAACGACATGCTGTCGATGTGGAGCGCTACGGATGTTGGCTACACACCCACGCTTGTTGTGGGTTATGGCGGACTCTGGGGCGAGAACTACTGGTTCAGCCACACGAACGTATGGGAAGACGAGCGGCTTTTGAATTTCACGCCGCGTGGCATCGTTGATAGCCGCTCGCGTCGCAGCACGCTGGTCCCCGACGACGAGTACTGGCACATGACACTTGCAGAATCGGCCAACCGCCTCACGCAGCGAGGTGTCCGGGTGAACCTGGGCGCGCACGGGCAGATGCAAGGAATCGGAGCCCACTGGGAGCTGTGGATGTTCGGGCAGGGCGGGATGTCACCGCTCGAAGCCATCCGTGCGGCGACGCTCAACGGCGCCTACTACATCGGCATGGACCACGAACTCGGATCCATCGAAGAAGGTAAACTGGCAGACCTGATCGTACTCTCGGAGAATCCGCTGGAGGATCTCCGCAATTCGACCACTATCACCCACGTCATGGCCAATGGCCGCCTCTACGACGCCATGACGATGAACCAGATTTCTCCCGAAGCCACCGAGCGGCCCATGTTCTGGTTCGAACGGGAAGGCACCTCGGATGCCTCCGTCTGGCGAGATGGGTTCACCTACGAAGGCGCAAACTGTGCCTGCGAGGTGCAATGATCCTCCGCCGCGTTATTTCCCATGTCCGCAACCAGGAATGGACCGCCATCTTCCTTGACTTCCTGATTGTCGTGACCGGCGTATTCATTGGCATTCAGGTCTCGAACTGGAACCAGGAACGGGTGGACCGTGATCTCGCCGACCGCTACGTTGCGCAACTGTCCGACGATATTCGCGCGGATATCCGGGATGTCAAGACCGGGATTGAGACATCGGTGTGGCGGTTCGCAGCGATTTCGGAGTTGCTGGGCAGGGCAGGCCTGCCCCAGCCCGACAGCGTGAGGAATCCCGAGCGGTATTTGCTTCTGCGCGGGGTGCCAGAGCTAACCCTTCCCTCTGAGTTGATCCAGGCCGCGTACTACACGCGCTTCCTCGACACTGACCGCCCGGCATATGAGTCGCTCGTCAACTCGGGTACGGTCGACCTGATCGCCGGGCTGCCGATGTTCCCGTGCCTTCAAGCCTACTATGCGTATCAGGACGAAGTGCTGAAGTTCGAAGAGCGGCTGCTGATCTTCCGCACTGACCTGGTCCGTACACAGCACGAGGCCGGGCTCTCCATCGCCGGGGACCGCCCCGAGCGGGAGGTCATCGAAAAGATCAGAACCGTCGAGCCATTGGCGGCATCGATGGCCAGCTACCGCGTTTGGTCCTATTTTCACGTTGACGTGTTAGAACGGCTGGATGCCAGGGCCAAAGTGCTGCTCGAAACCCTGGAGAGTGGCGGGTCCGAGTGCTATGCCGAAGTGGAGGGCTCGCTATGATCCTCCGCCGCGTTATTTCCCATGTCCGCAACCAGGAATGGACCGCCATCTTTCTTGACTTCCTGATCGTGGTGCTCGGCGTGTTCATCGGCATCCAACTGGGCAACTGGAACGCCGCGCAATCTGAAAAGGACCGAGAGCGTCTCTTGCTGGGCGGGCTTCGTTCTGAACTAAACGAGTCCGTTGAGCTGCTGGATATCCTAACAGACGCCTACAATCAGGTTAGTCGGTCTGGCGCGCGATCGGTTGCCTTTCTCGATGCAGGCGAAGGGTGCGGTGATTCGTGCTGGGACGTTCTCGTCGATTTCTTTCACGCCTCCCAGTGGCAAGAACCCGTCTTCGTCCGTTCGGCCTACGACGAGATGCGCCGCAACGGGTGGCCGCGCAACCGCGCCATTGTCGAAGCGGTCGAGAACTATCATCGTCAGGGCGAACTCAACAGGAATGGCCTTCGGGACGTGCCAACCTATCGGGCCCTTGTTCGTGGCCTAATCCCGCTGGCTGTTCACAGCCCATACTGGGCCACCTGTTACGAGCTAAAGAACGGGTATGAGCGATATTTCGAGGATTGCCCTGAAGGCGTCGACTCCGGAATTTCCGCTTCTGCCGTGGCAGCCATCGTGGCGCATCCGGATATCCACGCAGCGCTGACAGAATGGGCAGGGTATACGACTGGGTTTGAAACCCAATTCAACGATCAGATTGCTTCCGCCGAACGCGCAATCGCGCTCATTGACACCGAACTCGGGGACGGGCCATGATCCCTCGCCGTGTCATCTCCCACGTTCGAAACAAGGAATGGTCCGCCATCATTTTCGATATTGAATTCCAGCAATGAACCCCGTCCTCGACTCCTTCCTCAATCTCCTCGACCTCGAGCAGATTGAACTTAACATCTTTCGCGGCCAGAACAGGCCGCTGGGGCGGACGCGCGTCTACGGCGGGCAAGTGCTGGCGCAGGCGCTCGTCGCCGCGGGTCGCACAGTGGAGGACGGCAGGCATGCTCATTCGTTGCATGCCTATTTCATTCTGGCAGGCGATCTGGAGATCCCCATCATCTACGAAGTCGACCGGCTACGTGATGGCGGCAGCTTTACGACGCGACGCGTGACCGCAATCCAGCACGGGCGGCCGATTTTCAACCTTTCCTGCTCGTTCCACAAGGAAGAGCCGGGGATGGACCACCAGTCGGGGATGGCTGTTGTGCCAGGCCCGGATGGATTGCCGAGCGAAGTAGAACTTGCGCGAGGCATTGCGGAAATGATTCCCGAACCTATCCGGGAGTTCTACACGCGCGACCGGCCTATAGAATTTCGGCCGATCAATCCCATCAACCCGTTCGCGCCGGAGAAGCGTGAGCCCGTCAGTCATATGTGGCTCCGAGCTGTCGATAGTGTGCCCGGAGGCCAACTCATGCAGCAGGCAATCCTCGCCTACGCGTCCGACTGGGGCCTGCTCGGAGCGTCGCTCCTCCCACATGGGCGGTCTTTCTTTCAGCGTTCGGTGCAGGCGGCCAGCCTTGACCACGCGATCTGGTTTCACCGCCCGTTTGATGTTCACGAGTGGCTTCTCTACACAATCGAAAGTCCCAGCGCGTCGGGTGCGTTGGGCTTTACCCGAGGCTCCCTCCACACGCAAGATGGCAAGCTCGTTGCGAGCGTTGTGCAAGAGGGGCTGATCCGATTGATTTACGACAAGCGCTAGTGCGCGGAATCACTCGGGCACGACAAAGAGGTCTCCGTCTGCGGCATCGAACGACCAATCCGAGTAGACTTCCTCGGTAATGCGCTCCGACGTACCAAACGCCATCCGGACGGTTTGACGGACGGGAAGTCCGGTTTCGATGCTCAACCAAAGAATGACCTCCACCTCAGATGCGGTGGGATGATCGAGGTTGAACGTCAGCGGACGAACGGGGGTGCCATTAAATGTTTCGGGCTGGCTCCACGACGCGTTCTGGACGGCCAAATGTGCAAGTGGATCTCCCGGTAGCACATCTTCCTCCGTTTCGTGATAGCCCGGCATCGAACCGGACACGAGTGTCATCAGCGTGCGATAGGTGCCCCAGCGAAGCAGGCTGCATGCCGTGTCCCCGCTTAAACCGGCCGGGACTGCCTCGCGGGTAAAATCAGGGAATCGGCTTTCGATGCCGTTGCGCCCGCCAGACATCTCCTGCCCGTCGGAGACCATCCCCGGCGACGCTCCCAACTCATTTACCTCACCGGTCGATTCTATGCGGACTCGATTGCTGGTGGAAATCCAAACCTGTGCACTCAGCGCCGTCGTCCCATCCTCCTCCGCGGTGGTTTCGTTCAGGGTAACCGCGAAGGAAAAATGATTGGCGTCGTTCAGTCGCTGCTCCAGCGCCGTAAATGCAAGTGCCGGGTCGTCGCCGATGGACGCAGGAGGGGGAGTCTGTGCGCACGCCGGAAGCATGCTGAGAAGCAACGTCGCAACGACAACGAAACGAGTCTGCATGGCTACTGACGGCTGTAGGCGTCGAGGATACGGATGCTGGCTTCGATGCCTTGGTGGAACCGATCCAGTCCAAAGTGCTCGTTGGGTGAGTGGATGGCGTCGGAGTCAAGGCCAAAGCCCATGAGTACAGAATCCAGCCCGAGCAATC
>JBBKWZ010000106.1:0-2678 GCA_037969195.1 Rubricoccaceae bacterium
CCAGGCGTTCCGACCAATGCCGATCTCGTTCAGAACGCGCTTACCGCAAGTATCCCCGTCTACTCGGAGATCGAAGTCGCCAGTTGGCTCTGCAAAGGGCCGATCGTAGCGGTCACCGGCTCCAACGGCAAGACCACCACAGCATCCCTCATCGCTCATCTCTTTCGCACAGCCTCCCGTGACTTTGTCGTCGCCGGAAACATCGGGTTCGCCTTATCGGACCACATCGATGAGATCGACAACGGTACAGTGGTGGTTCTGGAAGTCTCCAGCTTCCAGCTCGACCACATCGCCACATTCAAACCGAGGGTGTCGGTGCTCCTGAACATCACACCCGACCATCTCAATCGCTACGAAGACAACTTCGACTTCTATGCCCGCAGCAAATTCCGTGTTTTCGAAAATCAACAGCCAGGAGACTGGCTGGTCTACAACCACGACGATGAAGTCGTCCGAGCCTTCGTGGAGCGTTGGTGCGCTGAGCGCGGAATTACACCTTGGCCCATATCTATCGAACGCGAATTGGAGCGCGGCGCATTCATTCGTGATGGCCGTGTTGTCCTCGCCCTCCCCACGACCATTTATCCACAATCGACCGTGATATACGAAGAGGAGCTTATGCCCTCCGAAGACCTCGCCCTTCCGGGGCGCCACAACCTCTACAACTCCCTTGCCGCGGCCATAGCGGCCCGTGCAATGGAGATCCGCAGCGATGTCGTCCGGCAAAGCCTGATGTCATTCGAAGGCGTGCCGCATCGTCTTGAAACAGTTCGGACGGTGCATGATGTCACGTACATCAACGACTCGAAGGCGACCAATGTGAATGCCGTTTGGTACGCGCTGGAGTCGTTTTCGAAGCCGGTTGTGCTGATCGCCGGTGGCCGAGATAAGGGCAACGAGTATGGCCCACTCGAGCGCCTGGTGAGCGAGAAAGTGAAGGGACTTGTAGGGCTTGGAGAGAGCGGCGACAAAGTTCTTGCTGATCTCGGTTCGTTTGCTGACCAAACCGCCCGAGCCTCGACTATGGAGGAAGCCATTCAGTACGCGCGCCTCATGGCTGTTCCCGGTGATGTTGTACTCCTCAGCCCAGCCTGCGCTTCGTTCGATATGTACGAGAATTACGAACAGCGCGGCGACGAATTCAAGCATCTGGTACAAAGCCTCTAACCGACCCCATTCGTGAGTTTACTCCGCACTAAAACGCTGGCCATACCGCCGATGGATAAAGCCATCGTCGCAGCCGTTCTGCTGCTTGCCGCAGCAGGCGTCGTCGCGGTGTACAGTGCGGTGTCGTTCCTCGCCGAAACAAAATCAGGCGGTGACCAGGAGCGGTTTCTCTTCGGGCACATCCTGCGTGTAGGCCTAGCGCTGGGCGTTGCAGGAATCCTCTCCACCATTGATTACCGATGGCTCGCGAGAGTCTCGAAGTTGTTCATGCTCGTTTCGCTGGCGCTTCTCGTAGCCGTGCAGATCATGGGTGTGATTACGAACGGCGCGGCGCGATGGATTGACCTAGGACCCGTGAGCTTCCAACCATCTGATCTGGCCAAAGTGGCATTGCTGATCCACGTGGCCGTCTTGTTGGCGAAGAAGCAGGAGTACATCGGTGATTTCTACAAAGCCTTTGTGCCACTGTGCTTCTGGGCCGGTCCAACGTTGCTTCTCATCGGCATCGACGACTTCTCCACGGCAGGCGTTCTACTGGTAGCGATCTCAATTATGATGTTCGTTGGTCGCGTGCGGCTTCTACACCTCTCCGGGGCAGCGCTTGTGTTTGTAGGGTTGGGGGCGTTGCTGATGTTGTCATCTCCACAGAGGGCAGCACGAATAGAGAGCTTTGTAGGCGCATCCATCTTTGGAAATACGGATTCTGAACAAGTTTTTGATACGCAAGCTGAGGGCTACCAGGCCGAGCAGGCGCGAATTGCCTTTGCAATGGGTGGCTTCGCGGGAGTTGGGCCGGGCAAGAGTATCCAGCGCGATTTCCTCCCAGCCCCGTACAACGACTTCATCTTCGCCATCGTGGCTGAGGAGTATGGCCTCATCGGTGCCACGATCGTCCTCCTGATCTTTGTTTACCTGCTGCTGCGCGGCTACCTCCGTATCGCGCGGGGCTCTCCGGATCCACTGGGCCTCTTTCTCGCCACGGGCCTCACAACCGCCATCGTTCTGTACGGCTTTGTGAATGCGGCCGTCGCATCTGGCCTATTCCCCGTAACCGGCCTTGCGATGCCTTTCGTTTCGTACGGCGGCACGTCGCTCGTCGCGACCGGTGCAATGGTTGGCATTCTTCTCAACATTTCGCGTCACTCTGAAACAGCTTGACTTCTGCGGTCGACCATATCGTTCCTGAACAAGTGGAAGCGGCCTCGCTTTCCGCCGGAACGCCGCGCGTGCTTTTCGCATGTGGAGGCACGGGCGGGCATGTATACCCTGCGATTGCAATTGCGGACGCGATTAGGGCAGAGCACCCCGCAGCGGCTATTGCCTTCGCAGGCACGCGTGATCGGATGGAGTGGACCGCCGTTCCTCTAGCTGGCTATCCCATCCACGCTGTAACAGTGAGCGGCTTTCAGCGCGGACTCTCCATGGAAGCGATCAGCCGAAATCTGTCGTTTCCCTTCAAGCTCGCAAAGGGGCTTTGGGATGGTCTTCGCCTCGTCGGTTCTTTCGATCCG
>JBBKWZ010000107.1:0-12540 GCA_037969195.1 Rubricoccaceae bacterium
TATGTCCGACGGCGGCAATCATGGGTCAGTCTGGCAGCAAAAGGGAGAAGAGCCGTGCTCAGTCGTGCTCGCCGATCAAGACGGAAACGAACGTACTTGCGTGTGCGCACGGAATCAACGATCTCGAGAGCGGACAAAACTCACCGTACGTGTAAAAACCGATCGTTGGGATTGACGCACCGAGGTGCTCTTGAAGCAGCTCGAATTCACGCTGGACCCGGGTCCCGAGCAGTCCGTGCCGGCTGGCGCACGAGAACACGAGTGCGGCGTCGGGATCCCCTTCAAACGTCTTCCTGACCGATGCTGCCGACGATTCTACGCCCGCCAGAACCTGCTCGCGGGTCGCCTGGGCAAACCGAATACGCGAGCCTTCCGGAATGGGTGGACCCACTCTCAGACTGCCGTTCTCGCCCCAGTCGAAGGGTGTGCTGATAAAAAATTCTGAACCGCTCGCGCCGGAAGCGCCGTCCTCGGCATCCGGATAAACTGCGAGAAGGTTTCGATAGCCTGCCATGTCGGCCGATCCGAAATAGCGCACCCAGACGTCCTTTGCTGCTTCGCCGTCAATCGTCTTGACGATCACGCCGTCCGCTTCGGCGGCCGTTACGCGGTGATCGCTGCCCACCGGCTCCCACCCGCTGGCCACGCCCGTCGAGACGCTGAGCTTGCCTGCCAGGATCAAGAGCGCGAGCGAACCCGTGTAGACCTTGCCGTTACAGAATTGATACGTGGGGTCGAGCCGTAGCTGCTCGGCGGACAGTCCGCCACAGATGGGGACGTCTGGCCCGAGCGCCTCGCCCAGCTTCCCGAGTAGCCTGGCAGTGTGTACGCCGAATGGCTCGCAAATGGCAATGCACAGGCGAACGGACTCAGCGAGTCCGTTGAGCGCGCCCGAGGCCGCACGTTGCGCCGCGCCTTCTGGATCTCCAGCGGCACCCTGAGCAACCTCTGCCCTGAAGGTCACTCCATCGGCATGGAGCAGCATCAGCACGACCGAGTCCGCCGTGAAACCCGCCGACGAAAGCTCGCCGTGCGTCGTGCAACCCACGAGCTGAATGCCGGGATATCGTTTCTCGACGCCATCCAGGAGTGCCTGGTGGTCGTGGTCGACGCCCGCGAAAAGGAGTGCTGCCTGTGGCATCTTTCCTCCAAGCCGTTCCGCGGACATGTCGAGTGCCTCACCAATGGCATCCCGGGAGTCGAGATCTTCGCTATGTCCGACGGCGGCGATCATACGTCCTCCGCAATCAAGACCGAGACAAACGTGGCGCCATGTGCGCGTGAAATCACGGATCCGGTAAGCGGGCAAAACTCACCGTAGGTATAAAAGCCGATCGTCGGCACCGTTGCACCCAGCCGGTTGCGGACAATGTCATACTCTTGCTCGACGCGGGTCCCCAGAACAGCATGTCTGCCCGCACACGAGAAGAACAGCCCGGCGTCCGGAGGCGACCCCTCAAAAGCCCTGGCAGCCTGCGCAACGGATGACTCGGCGCCCGAAAGAACTTGCTCGCGTGTCGCGTCGGCAAACCGAAAGCGCGAACCCCTCGCAATCGGCGGACTCACAACGAGGCTGCGGTCATCCTTCCAATCGAGCGGCGCACTCAGGTAAAAGCCCGCACCATCTGCATCAGATGAGACGCTCTCTGCATCCACGTAGGTGGCAAGCATATGTCGGCCGCCCGTAAGTAGATCCGACCCGAAGTACCGCAACCAGACATCTCGTACAGGCTCGCCATCAACCGACTTGATCGTCAGGCCTTCGGCATCCGTTACGCGGTGCTCACCGCCCATGGGTTCCCATCCGCTCGCGACGCCGGTGGAAACACGAAGTGACCCGGCCATCACAAGTAGAACGAGCGCGTCCTGGAACACCTTGCCGTTGCAAAACTGGTAGGTTTCCTCCCAGCGAAGTGGCTCGCTCGCAAACCCGCCGCACACGGGAATTCCATGCCCGAGAGCGTCTACCAGAGTGCCCATCAGTGCAGTGGAGTCCACACCGTGCGGGTCTGAAATGGCAATGCAAAGACGGCCTGGGTCATCCAGGCCTTCGAGCGCACCGGAAACCGCTCGGCGGGCAATCTCTTCCGTTCTCGCGGCCACACCCTCGAGAGCCACGGCACGAAAAGTGATCTCCTCTGCGTGAAGCAACATCAGCACAACAGAATCCTCCGCGAAGCTCTCCGTAGACAGCTCACCATGCGTTGTACTGCCGATAAGCTGGATGCCCGGGTACTTCTCCTCAACACCGTCGAGGAGTGCCTGATGGTCGTGGTCGATGCCCGCGTAGAGGAAGCCCGCTTGAGGCGTCTTTCCGGCGAGCATCTCTGCACACCGATTGAGCGCCTCTTCAATGGCATCTACAGAGTCGAGGTCTTCGCTGTGTCCGGTGGCTGCGATCATGGGTTGTTCATTTTGTGTGGAAGGAGGTCTTGAGTCTTATGAATGCTCCGCGATCAAGACCGAAACAAACGTGGCGCCGTGTGCTCGTGAAATAACTGATCCGGAGAGCGGACAAAACTCGCCGTAGGTATAAAAACCGATCATTGGCACCATCTCACCAAGCTGCTCGCGTAGTACTGCATACTCTTTCTCGACGCGGGTTCCCAAGCTCGCATGTCTTGCGGCGCACGAGAAAAAAAGCCCGGCGTCCGGCACTGTTCCTTCGAAATCCTTGACAGCCTGCACGACGGATGACTCGGCGCCCGATAGAATCTGCTCGCGTGTCGCGTCGGCAAACCGGAAGCGCGAACCCGTCGGAATTGCGGGACTCACAACCATGCTGCCGTCGTCGTTCCAGTCCAACGGTGCACTCAAATAGACGCCTGAGCCGTTTGAACCAGATCCGACGTCGTCAGGTTCGGCATAGACGGCCAGCATGTGTCGGGTACCCGACACGACATCCGACCCGAAGTACCGCAACCAGACGTCTTTTACAGGCTCATCGTCAATTGCCATGATGGTCAGGCCTTCGGCGTCTGTTATGCGGTGGTCGCCGCCCATGGATTCCCAACCACTGGCAACGCCCGTGGAAACGCGAAGCGGTCCGGCAAGAACAAGTAGAACAACCGCGTCCTTGAAAACCTTGCCGTTGCAGAACTGGTAGGTCTGCTCCCAGCGAAGTGGCTCGCCGGCCAGCCCGCCGCACACAGGAACGTCTTGTCCAAGAACCTCCACCAGTTTGCCTATCAGTGCGGTGGAGTCCACTCCGAACGGATCGGAAATGGCAATGCAAAGACGGGCGGGTTCATTCAGTTTCTGTAGCGCCCCGGCCGCTGCTTGCTGCGCCGCATCTTCTGTATTTCCGGCCACCCCTTCTTCGACCACGGCACTAAATGTGACGCCATCCGCGTGCATCAGCATCAGCACAACGGAGTCCTCCAAGAAACCTGTCGACGAGAGTTCGCCGTGCGTTGTACTGCCGATGAGTTGGATGCCCGGGTACTTCTCCTCGACACCGTCGAGGAGCACCTGATGATCGTGATCTATGCCCGCGTAGAGGAAGCCGGCCTGGGGCGTCTTTCCTCCAAACGTATCCGCACATTGACTGAGTGCCTCAGCAATGGCGTCCTGAGAATTGAGTTCTTCGCTGTGTCCGGTGGCTGCGATCATAGATCTGAGCGTTGGGTGGGACTGAGGCGTCAACATTACGCCTTCCGTCTGTGCAGGGACTTAATCTCCCTCGAAAACGGGCGTTTCCTTGTTCACGAATGCGTTGTACGCTCGCTCAAAATCTTGTGTCCGCATGCAGATGGCCTGCGCCTGTGCCTCAGCTTCGATGGCTTGATCCACGCTCATACTCCACTCCTGTTCCAGCATCGTCTTGGTCATCATGTGCGCGAACGTAGGGCCATCAGCGAGGGAACCAGCCATTTCATTGGCGCGATCACCGAGATCATCGGGTTCAACGAGATGATTGAAAAAACCCCAGCTTGAAGCCTCGTCACCCTTCATCACACGACCTGAATAAAGAAGCTCTGCGGCTCTTCCTTGGCCGATAATCCGTGGCAAAATGGCACACGCGCCCATATCGCATCCGGCCAATCCGACTTTTGTAAACAGGAAAGCCACTTTACTGTCTGCCGTGCCGATGCGGAGATCCGAAGCCATCGCCAGAATCGCTCCAGCACCAACACAGATGCCTTCAACGGCAGCGATTACCACTTGCGGGCAGTTTCGAATCGACTTAACCAGATCGCCCGTCAGTCGCGTGAATCGCAGCAGTTCGGGCATATCCATCTGCGTAAGAGGACCGATGATCTCATGCACATCTCCGCCCGAACAAAAATTGCCACCAGCTCCACGCAGGACTACAACTTTGACTTCATCCACATAAACGAGATCACGAAACGTGTCGCGCAACTCGGCATAGGATTCAAACGTGAGCGGGTTCTTCTTCTCAGGCCGGTTTAGTGTGACAGTAGCCACTTTGTCGGCGTACTCCCACTTGAAATGCGAGGGGGCAAACGTGTTTGGATTCATGCGGTTGGGCCTGGACCGCCGACTGCCGACTGCCTACCGCCCGATTCAAATGCGATCTGCTGTCCGCCGCCTGCGGTCTTCGAACAAGTGAAAACGGAGTCGGTGCTGGAATGTATGCCAGCCGATACTCTCAAAACACCTCGCTGCCCGTAAGGGGAAGACTGACGCCGGATACCATGGCCTGCTCGGGGTGGCTTAGCCACGCGACTGCGCTTGCCACTTCTTCGGACGTTAGCATGCGCCCCATTGGGTTTTGCTCGGCGATGTGTTGCTTGATCTCGGATTCTGATCGGCCCGTCTTCTGCTGAATGCGCTCAACCGACCTCGTCACCAGGTCCGTGTCTACATAACCCGGACATACAGCATTGACGGTGACGCCTGTGCCTGCCGTCTCCGCAGCTAGAGCACGCGTGAGCCCAATCATGCCATGCTTAGCCGCGCAGTAGGCCGTTACATACGGGTAGCCAGTCAGGCCTGCGATGCTTGCCATGTTGACAATCCGCCCCCAGCCGCCATCAAGCATGCCTGGCAAAACCTGATGCGTGCAGAAAAAAGCACTGGTGAGATTTACGTCCAACATCCGCTGCCAACGTTCAGTTTCCATCTTGACGAGCGGCACGCTGTCTGCGGCACCCGCGTTGTTTATGAGGAGGGAAACCGGACCAAGCTCCTCCTTCGCCCGCGCAAATGCGGCATCGACTTGATCCTCCACGGTTATATCCGCAACCGCTGCAAAGAAGGCCTGGCTATGCGTCTGACTTAGTTCAGCAACGAGGTCATGTAAAGGCTCAGGGGTTCGGCCAATCACAGTTACGGACGCGCCCATGGCCGCGAGTCTGCGCGTGATGGCCTCGCCGATCCCTTTCCCGCCTCCAGTAACAACGGCGTGGAGATTATTAAGCGTTGGCTGCGCCATTAATGCCCCCCGTAGGCGAGCTCGCCCGCTTCGATGCGGATAGGGAGCCGATTGTTCGCGGCCGGAAGTGGGCAGGTCGCGAATGGCGAAAACACGCACGGCGGATTGTAGGCGCGGTTGAAATCAATCACGATGTTGCCGACTTCATCCTCGGCGTCCACCCAGACAAACCGGCCTCCACCGTACGTCTCCCGCCCGCTTGTCGCATCGCCAAACACCACGAAATACTTTTCGTCGCCCGGATGGCCGGTTACATCGAGACGGTACTCGGTCCCGCCAACCTCGAAAACGATCGCCCCCGGCACGGTGTCTTTTTCATCCACGCCTGTGATTGAAGGCATGTTTATTTCAAGCGGCGGATCGTAGGGTTCGTAGCGGGCCTCGACTCTCCAATTCCACTCCGGTCGAAAGAAATCTATTCCTGCAAAATCGCGTCGAGCTTCGCTCTCCGTGTTCATCAGCCGTATTGCTAAGCCACGACTCCGGTTGATTACATACCAGTTGAGGGAATCGAGATGAGCAATCGTCGGCAAACCTTCCAGGTCGTCCGACATCGCCACGTCCGTTGCTGCCAAGCTGTCTACGATAACTGAAACGCCATTCGCGATTCGCATGGTCACCGTGCTGTCCCGCACGACGAACGACCCCATGTGAGGTGGCGCTTTTTCGGGGAAAACGATGTTGTTCGTTGAGTCCGAACCGAACGTGTGTTCGCCTTCTTCCAGCCAATACAGACCTGCTAGACTCAGATAGCCGTCGGGTTCGCGGAGATCCGCGTAGCGCTGTGCGCGCCACTCTTCTAGTCCGTTCTCAAACGCTACTCGTTCCTGACTCATCGGGCATCCGGTTAGAATTATTGGCGCGTTGATAAACAGGAGGGCTAGAGGCAGCAGTCTACGTACCGTGGTAGGCCGACGGCGAAGTCTCCCAAAATGCTCTTGGCCTACGTTCTTGTGCATTACAACTGCGCTTTCTGTCGTTCAAAGATGCGCTCGAACTGACGCTTGGCGGAAAGGTACTGGGGCGGCCACCACTGCGCATCAAAACCAAGATCGGCAGCGGCACGAAGCGTCCATTGCGGGTCGGATAGATGTGGCCGGGCCAGCAAGCACAGATCGGCACGGCCTGAGGCAAGGATCGAGTTCACATGGTCGGGCTCGTAAATATTACCGACAGCCATGACTGCAACGTCGGTTTCAAGGCGAATGCGCTCCGCAAATGGTGTCTGGTACATCCGACCATAAACCGGCTGCTGGTCGGGCGAGACCTGACCGGTGGAAACATCGACAATGTCCGCTCCCCGATCAGAAAAGGCAGAAGCCATTGCCACGGAGTCTTCAAGCGTCGTCCCTCCGTCCACCCAATCGGTCGCGGAGATACGCACGGACATAGGCTTGTCTTCCGGCCATACGGCTCGAATTGCATCAAAGACCTCCAACGGATATCGGCGCCTGTTCTCAAGCGATCCTCCGAACTCATCCGTTCGCTGGTTTGTGAGCGGCGAGAGGAAACTCGACAACAGGTAACCGTGTGCACAGTGGAGTTCCAGCAAGTCAAATCCAGCATCGTTGCCTCGCTTTGTCGCGGCCACGAAATGAGCGCGGACTCGCTCCATGTCGCCCCGCGTCATCTCGCTCGGCGTTTGGTTGTGAGGCAAGTACGGAATTGGCGAAGGAGAAATCAGCGGCCAGTTCCCTTCATCCAACTGCGCGTTGTCGTTACCGTTTGCGTCAAATGGGCGCTGGCAAGAACCTTTACGCCCTGCGTGGCCGAGCTGCAATGCGAACTTCGCGGGTGAGTTGCTGTGGACGAATTCGACGATCCGTCGGTAGGCTTCGACCTGTTCGTCGTTCCACAAACCCGCGCAGCCCGGAGTAATTCGTGCGTCCGGCGAAATGCACGTCATCTCAGTGAACACCAAACCCGCACCGCCCAAAGCCCGGGCTCCCAAATGGACGAGATGGAAGTCGTTAACGACGCCATCGATTGCCGAATACATCGCCATCGGCGATACAGCAATCCGGTTGCGCAGCTCCACGCCTCGCAACCGCAACGGCAAGAACATGGGTGAAATTGCATCCTTCTGCTTCTTGCTGGTCAACTCTTCAGCCAGCCAAAGCTCGTAAGCTTCGAGCCACGCCTTGTCACGCAAACGCAGGTTCTCATGGCTGACACGCTGGCTCCGTGTGAGTAGGCTATAGGCAAATTGTTCGGGCTCCATCCCACATCGCAAGGCCACGCTTTCGAACCACTCAGTTGAGTTGCGAGCCGCGTTTTGCAATTTCAGGACTTCGACGCGCCGCTCGTCCTCATACGTTGTGAGGATGGGGTCTAGTGCAGCTCCTTCCGCGCGGTTTATCAGCCCCTTGGCAAGAGCGATGGCGCTTTCCAGCCCAAGCTTCGTACCGCTGCCAATTGAGAAATGCGCGGTTGCGGAAGCGTCGCCCAGCAGAACAACATTTCCCGTATGCCACGTGGTGTTGTCGACCTTCGGGAAGGTGAGCCACATGGCCGGGCCGGCAAGATGCGGGCTGTTGTCGAGGAGGTTATGGCCGTTGAGGTGTTTCGCGAAGAGGTTTTCGCAAAAGGCGATACCCTCATCCTTCGTCATCGTATCGAGGCCCGCTGCCTGCCACGTTTCTTCGGGACACTCTACGATAAATGTGCTCGTGTCATCGGAGAACTGGTAACAGTGCGCCTGAAACCAACCGTGCTCTGTTTCCTCAAAAAAGAACGTGAAAGCAGGGAACGGCCGGTGGGTGCCGAGCCATACAAATCGGTTATTCCATGACGTGATGTCGCTTCCGAATTCGTCCGCCAACGCATTGCGGATGGCACTGTTAACACCATCCGCGGCCACGATCACGTCGGCATCCGGAAAATCATTCGGACCGCTTGCCCGGCAATCGAAATGCAGCCGCACCCCAAGCGCCTCGGCCCGGTTTGTAAGGATTTCGATGAACCGATGCCTCCCTACGCCGATAAACCCATGCCCCGACGACCGCATCTCACGGCCCTTGAAATGCACTTCGATATCGTCCCAGTGCGCCAGCGATGCTCGAGTCAGTCGAGCGACTTCTCCGTCGGCTGCTTCGAGGTTTTCCATCGTCCCATCCGAGAAAACAATCCCCCACCCAAACGTGTTGCCGCGTAGGTTTTGCTCATAAAGGGTCACGTGCCATTCCGGGCGCGACTTCTTCAGAAGGATGGAGAGGAAAAGCCCGGCAGGCCCTCCGCCGATACAGACGATGTTCACGTTGAGGAGAAACGGGTGCGAGGGATGTTACGAACCACGCTACATCTCTATCGACCACGTCTGATCTTCAAGTGCACGTGGTGCCGGTTTGAACATCAAAGCCTTTGCGCGCCTCACGTCTTTGTCCTTTACTTCTCAAATTCGCCCTTACCCGAAACAAGCAATGCTCCAGATGTCGTAGCAGCAATGCATAACCATTCCAAGAAGAGTCGGGAGATTTGCATATCAGCCTTGAAGGCGTTGTTCGGTACGGGAGGAGCCCAAACCGGGCCATATACGTATTGATGAATTTCACCAACACTGCCTAGAGAGCCAGCATGAACATGCCAAGGCACCCAGAGGCAACTCAGGCAGAAAAGTGTGATTGCCAAAACGACAAAAACGCGCTGACGCCCATTCATTGTGCTACCCGATTCGCCGCAAGTCGGCCACAGCATCAGGCTGCGAATCTCCCTGAGGGCGGAACCACTCCCAGTGAAGTCCGCCGTTTCCGCTCTGGTGAATCTCAATGCGCCCACCATCTGCACAGGCAGTTGCATCGTCGATGGATTCATCGAATGAAAAGACAGCTTCGTGGCCTCCCCGATAGGTGAGCGTGCCAACGCAATTAATGGTCCCCGAGTAGACGGCAGTTCCGGCGTTCTCACCGAGCCTCAGGGTACGTATTGTCATAGTGAGATCGTACGTCTCGCTTCCTTCCGTGACTTCGCCACTCCAAACACCAATGAGCGAGCCCCGCCCAAGTCCGTCGGCGTGCGCGCAGCCGAATGCAAGAAGTCCAAGAAACACGGCTAGCACGAGGGAAGATCGTTTCATAGTGGAGATGATTAGGATGAACGATTGTGTGGGGAGAGTACGATTGGCTCTGAAATTATCGAAATGAGTTTACTTGCTGCCGTCCTCATACAATCACGTTGCGACAACCGCAAAAACTGCTAGGTCAACCAACGCGCCGGCTTTGCGCAACGGGGCGGCCGCGGCAGTCAACGTTGCCCCCGTTGTCAGTACATCGTCCACCAACAACACGCGTTGACCGGAAAGATCACTTGGCTCGACAAGTCCAAACGCACCCGAGACGTTTTTCCAGCGGTTTGCCCGCGAAAGATTTGTTTGCGACTGGGTTGAGCGCGTACGAACGAGTTCATTTGCAACAGGAGGAACTCTACGCAACTCGTCCACCATCCCAAGCGCCAAGAGTCGACTCTGGTTGTAGCCGCGCTCCAGCTGTCGGCGCCGAGCTAATGGAACCGGGAACGCGGCGTCGTACAACGGTGGATCCAGAACCCGATTCATCTCGCGAGCCACGAACTTCCCCAAACTTCTGCCAAGCTTCGGCCGATTCTGGTATTTGAGTGCGTGTTGGAGGCGCTGGATTGTTCCCCCGTCATCGAAGACCCACAACGCAAACACATTGGTAAATACACCAGTTGCTTCTGGAAGTCGGGCCAGCCGTTTGTTCACATCTTCCGCCGTTGCTCGGGGCAATCGCCGCAAGCACATCGGGCAAATCGGCAAGCCTTGGTCTTTGACCTTCGGGAGACGGACTTCGCAACCAAGACACAGCGTAGGGTAAATCAGTCCAATCGTCGCGCGAACTAGACTCCGGGCACCTTCCACAACTCTGGTTGTCGTTTCCAACTGCATACGTCTTTGGTTGGGCTTCCTTCAATATCTTGGACGCCGAGTTACCACGCAACTCCACCTCTCAATCTGAAAAGGCGCACATGGCCATTCGTCGCGGCATGCTCATCAAGAACGTCGCTGAGCGCCCACTCGTCATCCGTCTCCGTAAGCGCATCCTCAAGATGGATGCCGAGGAGGAAATTCTTATTACGGCTGAAGAAGTGCGTGACTCGGTTTTGCGAGAGAATCTGCAAATCCGTACGATCGCCATCGTTCGTCCATCGACTGCGGAAGAGGATGAAGCCCTCGCCGTTGAGTTGACGGGCAGCAAATAGGGAAGACGATGAATGTCTTAGCCCTCGAGCCGTGGTACGGTGGCTCGCACAAGCAGTTTTTGAAGCATCTGGCGAACCACAGCCAACACGACGTCAAGAAAGTGACGATGGCGGCGCGATTCTGGAAGTGGCGGATGCAGGGAGGCGCGGTGACGCTCGCGCAGAAGGCGCAGGAACGCGTCCGCCGCGGCTTCGTGCCCGACGTCCTCTTCGCGTCCGATATGGTGAACCTCCCCGCGTTTCTCGCCCTGACGCGAGCTCAGTTTGCGGAAACGCCTGTCGTCCTCTACCTGCACGAGAACCAGCTTACATATCCGATAGGCGAGGGCAAGGAACGCGACTACACCTACGCCTACATCAACTACCTCTCGGCGCTGGTGGCAAACCGCGTCGTATTCAACTCCAGATTCCACCACGACCAGTTTTTTGACGCGTTGCCGACATTATTGCGGCGATTCCCGGATTACACACATCTGGAAACGCTCCGCAACCTGCGCGCCAAAAGCTCGGTCGTGCACCTCGGCCTGGACCTCGCGGGGCTCGACAAACACGCTCCCGCTGCAGAGGCACAACGCGCGCACGACAAGGGTCCACCCATCGTGTTGTGGAATCAGCGGTGGGAGTACGACAAGAATCCGGAGGCCTTCTTTCATGTAATGAACCGGCTCGACGACGCAGGTGTGCCATTTCGAATGATTCTGGCCGGAGAGCATTTCGAGGAGCAGCCGGAAGGTTTCGAACGGGCGTTCGAACGCTACGCGGATCGCATCCTGCATTACGGCTACGCGGAGAACTTCGCAGAGTACAGCAGCCTTCTCCACCGCGCTGACATTGTGGTTTCGACGGCACGACATGAGTTCTTTGGGATCGCGATGCTAGAGGCCATCTATTGCGGATGCCATCCGCTGCTGCCGAACCGACTGACGTATCCGGAACTCATCCCCGAGAGCCTCCACAACCCGCTGCTCCATGCGCCGGTGCTCTACAACGACGAGGAGGAGCTCTTTGCGCTGCTCAAGCGGATGCTGACGCGCGAAGACCAGCCATTGCCGAAGAATGTGTTGCGGGAGATTCCGGCCCACCTTGCGTGGAAGAAGCACGTCGCCTTGTTTGACGATTTACTCGAATCCACTGCCTGATGAGAGAGCGTGTTTGAGCTACAGGTCGAGCGCAACCAGATAGACCTGAGGATCCTCCGTAAAGATTGCTAGGCCGCTCTCGAGAGCCGATCTGCTAGGCCGAGCCACAGCGCTCTGATCATCCTCTAGAATTGATCCCCACCACCCGCCATCGTATCCGCGCCAGGCGATACCCAGGGGATAGGCGGGACCCGCCCAGGTGACCGTCACATGCAGCCTTATTCTTTTATGGGGTGCGGCAGCACCACCGTCAATCGTGGCTAGTGTCACACCCATATCGGGAGCCGGGATTGTGAATACGCCAACGGTGTCGGCCCCAGCGAGGGCCTTGACAAGCGTCTGATGCTCGGTGGCCGCCGTTTTCCACATGGGCCCGATTGCGAACGCATGCAACATCGTTTGGCTTGTATCTGCATTCAGAAACCGCGTCGTAGAAGGATCCGTGGAGTACAGCACGCGATCACCCTGGTCGTCCACATACGTAACGAGAAAGGCCGACTCGTTCATGCCTTCGGGTAGCGGATGTGCCGCGGAGGAAAGCGAAACCCGTTCGGTGTTTCCTGCGAGATCAATTGCCGTCATGCCGCTGCTCGAGTACGGAGCTGCGATCGTGCCTGCAGCGACCGACGTTGTGTCTTGCGATCCATCCTCGTTCCTGTAAACGAAAAAGGCTTCGTAAGACCCAATGCTGCTGGGCTCGGCCGGCGACGCGGGATCGCCGCTTGAAGGGGCGGCCGGGTCGTCAGTCGATCCCCCACAGGCGGCCAAAGCGACAAGCGTGCAGAGAAG
>JBBKWZ010000108.1:0-5253 GCA_037969195.1 Rubricoccaceae bacterium
CAGGCACAGCGGTGCGAACCGGCGGGCGAGCTTTTTGCGCGAGCGATGAGGCATCTGGTTCATGACGGTGTTGGTTTTTGTTGGCAGGATTCGAAAATTGAAGCAGGGCGGCGACGCCAAGAAAGGCGCTACCTCGTCCGCTCCGCTGATTTACTGGTCGTCGTCGGTGGCTGGAATTGCCGCGCCGCTGTACAAGCCGGCTCGGCGGGCCTCAGGAGTTCCTGGGGCAGGTGGCGCGTTCTCCATTACAGGACCGCTCGTCGCTTCAAGTTGGACGGACCCAAGGGCCTGGCGATACCGCTCACCGGTTTGCAAGTCCAGATCCACGCGTTCGCGAATACCACCTCTATTCAGGTCGATGGTTACACGAGCCTGGTTGGGATCAACTCGGCTTACGCGGCCCAGGTACACGCGGTCTCCAGCATGCAACGTGCGAATCTCGTCGTTGTGGCTGAACACAGCTGCGTTGCCAATCACGCTAATCAATTCGTCAGCATCAAGGTCAACGAGGTCATCCGTATTTGGTGGAAGCGACTCGAGAATGAGTGGGAAAAATGGGTTGATTGGTGGGCGGCGCGGTGGAAGTACCGAACCAGGTACATCTACAAGGCTGTCCGGCGCGCTCATTCCGCGCGAGCCTCCGAAGTAGGCGTCGATCGACATCGAGAACCGGGCCAGTACGACCTGGCGGTCGATATCCGTTTCCGGATTCGGGATTGTTGTTACCGCTTTGTCGATCTGGATGTCACGTAAACGGTAAAGTCCTCGACCATTTTCAACATTCCAGATAAAGCCATAGAGGCTCTCATAGAAGGCCACGCCCGTGATGTTATAGGTGTACACCGAGAAGTTGGCGCCGGGCGTAATGCCGCTCAAGCTGATGTCGAAGCTGCGGAAACCTGACTGCGACAACGCATTTAAGTACTGCACGACATCGGGAGAAGTCAGTTTGTCGGGAAGAACTTTGTAGCGCGCGTTCCAGCGAGCCAGCGACTCAGCAGCAGACTGCGATGCCTGTGCTTCCTCTACGAGGAGCGTTTCAACCTCTGCCCTGCTCAGGCGGATGTTTTCGGCTTCTTGCTCCAGCCGAACGAGTTCGGCTTTTTGCGATTTCTGCGTAACGAAGTACCCGGCTCCTACGGCCACAGCCATGAAGAGGGTTAGGATGAGGGTGTTTAGGACTTGATTCGACATGACGGTTACGCGTTGATGCGGAGTGGACCGCAGAGTGAGGCGGAATTCAGGCGAAAAGTTCTGGAGTTACTCGGCCGGAGCTGCGTTGCTTGCGGGTGCGGCATCTGCCGGAGGCGGAGGCGGAGCGGCGCTTGGCGTTCCTGGGAGCGAAATCGATCCCGAAAGCGGTTCCGGAAGTGCCGGAGTCGGCGGGATGACTTCTCCAGCCTGCTCTCGCAGGAACCGTGCGGCTGCAGGCAGCTCGTTTGGCAACGCAAAGCGCATCCGGTATTCGTAGACAGGGTATTCGCGGATTTCGCTAAACGTCATCTGGTCTATCGACGCGGTAAGGCGTGTGGCGAGATCCACAACCTTGTCGCGAGAAGTTGAATAGCCGTGGATAGCGATCTCCTGACCATTTGGAGCCCATTCCTCTATCCAGATGCTCCCCGTGCCCGACGTCGAGCGGTTGACCCGAGCGAGCGTCTGGCTCCACTGGTCCGTGCCGTAGAGCAACGAGTCCAGAACCGTAAGTGACTCTGTGATCTGCTGTTGAGCGAGCCGGAGGCTGTCAATTCGATACTGCAGCTCAACGCTCGTCATCGTGACTTCAATAGGGAACTCGGCCAAGACCTGTTCCGCTTCCGCAATCTCCGACTTCTGCTTCAGGAAGAGCCCCACAAAGAAGAGCACGCTCATGAAAAGCAACACGCCCACAACCATGGTGTGCCACGAGAACGAGAAGTCGAACCGGCTGGCGCGTTTCTTAAGCTGCTTAGGCAGAAGACTGATGTCCTCGAACGAAGAGTCTTTGCGGATGAGCGCCTTGAGCGCGACGCCAGTCGCAGATAGCGCTGTCGTTGGAAGCGGTCCATAGGGACCTGAAACTCCCATTAGTGCAAGGCGGCCACGCAGCGTTTCAACGCGCGCTTCTGGGTAGAAGGCAGAGAAGCCTTGAACAAGCTCGTCTTCGCGCTCTTCGCTGCTGATAATGACGTTGTGGACCGTGCCGACACCCTGTACGTCCTGCTGAAGGAGCACGCGGCTACAGATCGTGTCCGGCCCATCAAACGTGGTGACACTGCGCATATGATCGCAGTGATGCAACTGGTCACCCTGGAGGAGAATCACCAAAGTGTCCTCAAGGCCTACGCGCACGATGGCCGTGTTCTCATGCTTGTCTGTGGGGAAAGCCATTCTCGCCATGCCCATCAATACTGGCACCTCTGCGTCGATATCTCGGAATGCTACTTTTCGCATCCCTTGCTGTTCGCGCAAAAGCTGCAGCGAATCCACGACGGGCTCTTCCGGAAGCGGAAGAATTGCCAGGTACCGCTGCTGATTGTCGCGCGGCGTCATCGGGATAAAAGCAACGCGTTCTTTGTCGTAAATGACATCGCTTGGTGGCAAGAGGCTGATCAGGCGCTCGCGCTTGACCGCCTTGTGGCTGGTCTCCGCGACATTCTTGGCGGAGCTCTTCTCTTCTGCCTTGTCGCCTTTACCGTTCGAACCCGCTTTTGCCTTCTTGTCGTTCTTGACACCAGCGGCTGGTACCAGCACTTCCACGTATTCAACGTCGGGCACGCCGATCACGAACGCAAGCACTGGCTTCTCAAAGCCTGCGGTACGGCACTCTTCAATAATGTCCTTCAGTTCGAAAACGATGGGCGTACCCAGTTTCCGAGTTGAAGTCGACGTCGATTCGAAACCAAGGTCTTCGCTAACGCCAGCCAAGCCCTGAAATTCCGTCTCCAGGAATAGGTCGGTCGGAGTAGACTGATCGTTGCCAAACTGGATGGTGACGCCATCTTCGTTGGATACCGACTCCTCAGGCGTGGCCATGTCGCGCAACGACGTGGATAGATCGGCCGTGTATTCACCGCCGCTCGAACGCTGCCGAGAAAACTGACGAATCGGCTCGAAGCCGCCAGACGTAGGGCGCATCAGAACGGCGTAAACCGTCTGCGAGGTGACGTGTACACCGAGTACGGGCGCAGCTGCGCGCTGACGTTTGCTGGGCCGCGACGGGGCCCCTTTCGAGGCCTTCTTGGCACGGCCAGCAACCGTTGCTGTCTCCTGTGCGGCAGGATGAAGATCCTGGGCCGAAGTGACGTTCTCGCTCATGGGTAAGACTGTTTGGCGGTGGCTAATTAGTCTGTACGCTTTGCTTTACTGAAGCAATTGCGCCAGCCGACGTTTGTTATTTGCGTATTGACGTGCGATCTCGGGCGTGATTTTGCGTTCGCGCACAAGGCGAACGAGATCCTGCTCAAGGGTGATCATCCCCTGCTTCGCTCCTTCCCACAACATTTGGTAGATCTCGCCGGTGTTGCCGTTCAAAATGGCAGCCCTCACCGAGGGCGTGACCCACAAGACCTCTTTCACAAGCACACGGCCACCGCCAATACGGGGCGCCAGCTTTTGTGAAACGACACACGTGAGCACATCCGCGAGGCGCATCCGAATACGGTCTTGCTCCTCCGACGGGTACTCTGCAATCATGCGGTCCAGGCTTTCTACGGCGCTCGACGTATGCAACGTCGAGAACACTTTGTGACCCGTATCAGCAGCTTCAATGGCGGCCGAGATCGTAATCGGATCGCGCATCTCGCCGATCATGATGACGTCGGGGTCCTGGCGGAGTGCCTGAACAACGCCATCCTTAAACGAAGGCACATCTGGGCCTACTTCGCGGTGCCGGATGATGCACTTGTCAGGCGCATGCATATACTCAATAGGCTTCGCCACGATGACGATATGCCCGTTGAAGTCGTGGTTGTTGGCGTCGATGATTGCATCGAGAGTCGTGGATTTACCAGAACCCGTTACGCCTGTAAACAACGTGAGCCCGTCGCGCACGTGGCGGAACATGAAGCCGCGCTGAACGGATGCGTGGAACCCAAGCGAATCGAGTTTGCGAATAGTCTCGTTGATGGCGCGCATACACATTCCAAGGTGCTGCGTGTCGAAATAGACCGTACAGCGGAAGCGCCGATCAGCGCCTTCGCCAACATCAAGGAAGTGCGAGAAGTCACACGACTGAACTTCGAATAGATCCGTGCGCTGGCGGGGGCTAAGCAGGTTTAGGATGAGAACGTCAACTTCGTCGTTACTACGCGCGCCAACTTCTGTATGCGGCGTCTTTTCGCCATCTACGCGATACCAGACCCGGCCAACACAGGCTGGACCTCCAAGGTCCATGTCACTGGCGCCGAGTGTGTGAAGTAAGCCGACGAAGGAATCCAGATAGTCCCTGAGCGCTTCGCGCTTCGTGACATCTACCTTGTCAACCTCCTCCGCATAAAACTTGAGGCGGTCTTCGCCCTGTAGAATTCGGGGTGCAGAACTGGCGATCTCCGAAACCCAAGCCGGCAGGCCCGTCAGCTCTGGAGCGGCGCCGAACGAATCGCCGCCAAAGGCGGTTTTCTCGTCATACACGGCCAGGGCGTCGGCCGCATTCTGAAGCGCCGCGAACTGCGCGCTCGCAACGGGCGATGCACCTCGTCGTTCCGTGCGCGTCGTTGGCGCTGCTGGCGCCTGGCCGAAACGCCCTTGGGTCTGCTGAGGATTGGCGGGGGATTGTGGATTCACAGGACCAAAGGGGTCAACAGGTGAACGAAGGGAGGATGTGGAATGCGCCTCAGGACAAATCCTGAACCACTTGTGTATAGCGGCTTTTAGGCAGCGCTGGTATCGTCCAGTCGGGTAGAAGCGGAACGTTCAGTACCGCAATGGGCACAATCGGTAACGTTCTTTTTACAGAGACGGGAAGTGTAAATGGAGGGCCAACAGGCTGTTTTCCTGACGATACTGACGGTCTCTAAAACAGCGGCAGCCGACCCGTTGTGGGGCCGGCTGCCGGTTTCCAATCTTGCGTCAGTTCAAACTAGTTGCCCGTACAGAGGACGTAGTCGTTGTGACGATTGAGGTGAGTTTGCACGGCATTGACGCTGATGCAAATCAATTGCTCATTGGCCTCGTTGCCTGGTGGCCGGTGCATGACGGCAACCTTCTTGCTCTGGTTGCCATTGCCCGGGCATGCGCAGGTCTGTGATTGAGTTTCCGGTCCTGGGTCTGGGG
>JBBKWZ010000109.1:0-5488 GCA_037969195.1 Rubricoccaceae bacterium
CCTGCCCCTTACCACCGTGGGGTCAACTCGGAAATATGAAGCTCGGCTTGAACACCTGTGCCGCCCTGAGCATAGGACCCGACCCAGATATTGTAATTACCACTGGGCGGGTTGTTCAAGATGATTGCGGGGTTGCTGCCCTCGAAATCATCACTGCAGTGCCAGTTGCCGTTTGCATCGTTTACAAGCAGCGTCGTATCCACGTTCGCTTTCACGTAGATGTATAGTCTACTGCGGCCGGCCTGGTAATTCAGGTCAACATCCGGCTGAGCATTGTTGATGTACCCCGCACAACCACTGCCTGAAATCGAGTTCCTATTGTTGCCCCCGGCGCGGACGTCAATTACGTGCGGGTCCGGAGTAAAACCTGCATTGAGGTTCGCCGTGCCATACATGGGCTCAGCACGCCAGTTCGGCTGCGCTTGCACCGCTCCTGCGGCGAAAACCAGGCCTATCGCTAAGAGAGCAATTCGCATGGATTGGCTAAGCGTCTTCATGATTTTATAAAGGTGACTGAATAAGTGCTCTGCACTGTGATCCCTTGCCCACGACGAAAAGCGTGGCAGATCAATGTAACGTGCGCATATCCATATCCTCAACAAAGGAAGTGCCATCGCCAAACCAACGATTTCAAGCAGTATCGACCCGCTTTCTGCGCCAGAAAATAGCCGCCCGGCGTCCGTTTGAGTTGACACCGGGCGGCGAAATCGAATGAAGGATCTTCCTCTTAGCCGTCGCTGGGTTCGGATTCCGAAATCATTAGTGTGCCTTGTGCGCCGGATCCGTCCTCAGAAAAAGCACCCACCCACACGTTGTATAGCCCCTCTTCGGGATCATCGATAACAACACCCGGATTCATTCCGTGATAATCGTCATTGCACAGCCAATCCCCGTTTGGCAGGCTAATAAGCAGCGTGGCGTCCGTGTTCGACTCTACGTAGAATGAGAGCATGTTTCCCCCGTCACCATAGACGAGATTAACGTCTGGCGCGGTGTTGTTGATCACACCTGCACAACCAGGACCGTTAACGGACATCGCATCGCTTCCCCCTATCTCCACGGAGACGACGTTGGGATCTGGAAGGAATCCGGGTTCGAGGTGAACCGCGCCAAACGTTGGAGTCGAAAACAGACTGATGTTCTCGCCGCCGCTGAAGTCCATGTCCATGTCAAAGTCGGGGTCGACAAATTCGCTACCGCCGACAGGCCCTTCGATTTCCGATAAGAACAGCGTGGCTCGGCTCTGCGACTCGGTTTGTCCCCGAGCGCGGAAACTCCCAATCCAGATCGCGTAGCGCCCGGATTCGGGATTCTCATCTACAAGGCCAGGGTTAAGGCCATCCGCATCATCATTGCAGTCGACATCGCCGTTCGGAAACTCGACAAGCAGCGTAAGATCTTCGTCGTCTGTGGCTTGTGCGTAGATGTACAGGGGCAGGCCCCCATCTGTATCCAAGTTCAGCGTGACATCCGGAGCGTCGGCATTGATGAATCCGTTACAATCCTCAACGGGGTTGTAGGCTATGCCACCCACGTTTACTTCGTACGATGAGGGATCAGGTTCGAAGCCACTTTGGAGGTTCAGGGAATACTGTGAGGCATCCGAATCGGAATAGAGCTCAACATCGGGAAGCTCGGTGAAGTAGAGCGTAGCCGAGGACTCTTCCGAATCCATATTGAAGGTTCCGACCCAAATGTTATAGTTGCCGGAGTCTGGCTCATCAATCAGAATGGCTGCGCTTGTTCCATCATAGTCGTCGTTGCAAACCCATTCGCCATCTGGCTGGTTCACGAGAATCACAGTGTCCGTTGACGAGCGCACGAAGATTTTCAGGGGAAGGCTACCGTCAGTATCGAAGTTTAAATCCACATCGGGAGAGGCGTTGTTTATGAAGCCATTGCATCCTTCAATAGGATTTTCATCCGGGCCGCCCGGCATCACGTCTACTGCCGCCGGATCGGGCGTGAAGCCAGATTCCAGTGTGATCGTGCCATAAAGAGGCTCCGCTTCCCAGTTGGGTTGGGCGATTGCTACGGGTGCCACGAGGAGCCCAAAAAGGGCCAATACGAACAGATTGCGCAACATGAGAAAGGGTTTGCGAGTGAGGGTTGTGAATGAAGTCCCGACGCCGTACGACCGGAAACCAGAAATGTGTCGGACTTAAAGCAAGATAGCCGCCCGAAGAAGCAAATCTCCAAGCGGCCATCATCACGAAACGTCATCCGCTTTAGCGCGGATCAATCTCGGAGATGTAGAGTGTTGTCCCGGCGGTGTCACCATTGTAGGTCCCAACCCAAATATCGTACAGGCCCCCGGCTCCGGCGGGGATGACGATGAGCGGATCGCCATCGCCGTAACCATCGTCGTTGCATATCCAGTTTCCATCCGGCGAATTCACGAGCAACGTGGTGTCTTCTCCACTTACTGCATAGATATAGAGAGTGGAATTACCGCTGGTCTCATAGTAGAGGTCGAAGTCTGGCGCATCGGCAACGTATCCGTACGTGCATTCGCCCATATCGAGTTCGATTGTCCCACCGGCTACAACGTCTACGGAATATGGATCGGGCAAGAAGCCCTCGGCTAGCGTTTCGCTTCCGTATGTCGGGTCAAGTGAGTAGTCCGGAACCACGCCGCCACTGGAACTGCCGGTCGGGTCCACTTCAGAAATGAAAACCGTGGCGTCGTGATAGTCATTGCTGTACGAACCCGCCCAAATGTTATAAAGGCCCCCGGGTGCATTTCGCAACACGACCACTGGATCGCCATCGCCATAGCCGTCGTCATCGCATACCCAGTTTCCGGTTGGCGTGTTGATTAAAAGCGTGGTGTCACCATCTCCAACCACATAGATATAGAGATCGGAACCACCCGACGTCGTGTAATACATGTCAACATCCGGCGCATCGGAAACGTATCCGTAACTGCACCCACTAACCCCCACTTCAATGCTGCCGCCCGACGTGACTGATACGGATTGGGGGTCGGGAACGAAGCCCTCGTCTAAGGAAAGCGTTCCGAAGTTGGGTTCTGCGGAGATGCTCTGAGAAAAAACGCTAGGGGCCGTAGCTGCAAGAAGGGCCACCAAAAGGAAAGCTGATCGCATTTGCGAGGTTGTTTGGTGAGAGGTGCGTCTTCGCGCACATTGAAAGTAGCGGTCTCGTCTTTTGCAAACAACCAAAATTATTGGCGGTCTGACGGCCGACAAACGGACAAAGAAAAGCGCCCGGCCCAACGAAGGACCGGGCGCTGCAATCCGAATTGAAGTGGCTAATTATCGAGGATCAATCTCTGAAAGCGAGAGCGTAGCCTCAGAGAGCGAGTCGCCATAGGTACCAACCCAGATATTGTAAAGGCCGCCAGCCGCTCCAGGAAGGACGACTACAGGGTTGCTATTACCAAGCCCGTCGTCGTTACAAACCCATGTTCCATCAGGCTTGTTGATAAGTAGTGTAGTGTCGTCACCACTGTTCACATAAATGAACAGATCGGAGCCGCCCGACGTGGTGTAATAGAAGTCTACGTCCGGCGCGTCCGCCACGAAGCCATAGCTACACGAACCCATGCTGACTTCTATGCTACCCCCAGCTGTCAACGAAACAGAGTGAGGATCGGGCAAAAAGCCTTCTTCAAGGTTAACACTCCCGTATGTTGGGTCTTCCGTATAATCCTGCGCCTGAGACGTGGGAACAGAAAAGGCAGCGAAGCCGAGTAGTGCAAGAGCTAGCGAAAAGCGCATGATATTAGTCGGTGAGTGGGATGGTCGAGCAGGTCTAGCCGCGAAAGTAGGGCTACCCTCACCGCTTAGCAAGGAGTCGGCCAAACTCCTGAATGCACGTATGATGCTACTTCTCATCAACATTGAGAACACTCAAGCAGTCACCTCGTTGGCCTCCTCAATCGGCGCCAAAACTGCCTCACGCGCCGGAAGGAACGTGAGCCAACCATGCGGGTCGTTGCCATTGTGAACGACATCAAAGAAGGCCTCTTGGAGTTCCGCCGTAATCGGACCCCGACTCCCTTCGCCGATCACGTGATAGTCGACCGTGCGAATCGGAGTGACTTCCGCGGCCGTTCCGGTAAAGAATATCTCGTCCGCTATATACAGCGCCTCTCTTGGGAGGAGCTTCTCTTCCACGCGATAGCCGCGCTCACGCGCCAACGTGATGATTGTATTTCGGGTGATGCCGGGCAGAATTGAGAACGCCGTTGGAGACGTGTAGAGGACGCCATCCCTAATAAGAAAAAGGTTTTCCCCACTTCCTTCCGCCAGAAAGCCGCTCGTTGTGAGTGCGATACCTTCAACAAATCCTTTCTTGATCGCGTCCATCTTGATGAGTGACGACGACAGATAGTTGCCACCAGCCTTTGAAAGGCCGGGCGTTGTATTTGGCGCGTTGCGGTTCCAAGAGGACACCTCGACATCCACACCCTGTTCCAGCGCCTCGGGCCCAAGGTATTTACCCCATTCCCATACGGCGACTACTGTCTCCACTGAGTTGTTCAGCGGGTTGACGCCCATTCTGCCTTCGCCTCTGAAAACCAGCGGGCGAATGTAGCATCCTTCCATTTCACTGGCGACAACCGTGGTTATTACGGCTTCGTTCAACTCATCAAGCCCGAAAGGGATTTCCATGCGGTGGATCTTGGCCGAGTCGACCAGGCGACGCATGTGTTCTGGAAGCCGAAAAACGGCTGAGCCCTTGGCTGTGTTGTAGCACCGAATTCCTTCAAATACGGAAGAGCCGTAATGCACGACGTGAGACAAGACGTGGATCGTGGCGTCTTCGTGAGGAACGAGCTTTCCGTTGAACCAGACTTGAGGCTTCATAGATGTCTTGATTTCAGGTTCAGATGGTTTAATAGTACGGCAGGGGCGCTATGTGGATCCCGCTCCGCGTTCGCGCGGACGACCAATATAGTGGCGGTCACTCTTCTGCTTCCGGCCTCGCCAAACGAGGGTCGTTCGACCCGAGAAACGTGCTTCAGCCTGGGTTTGCGCTGAAGATGAAGCCCGTTTCAGCAACCAAGTCGGCGTCTGGTGTGAACAGTGCCTGTCCGTCAGCAATTGCCCCGAAAAACCCATACCCGTTCGTCACGTTCGAGAACACGCCTGGCCTCACCAAAGTTGCAGGGTCGGCATCTTCTGGAATCACCCATGCCGCGTCCGTGGCAACAAAGCTTACGCGAATTTGCGACAGATACACGTCGCCAACGGTGTCTTTGGGCCCTAGGTCTTCACGCTCGACGATCCAACTCACAATATCATCGTATGCTCCGGTCAAATCAATTTCATAGCGCCAGCCGGCGGGATTCAACTCGCCGACGTAGGCTGGGTCAGTCGGTATCGGAGCGATGGTCCCGTTTGGCGTGGCGAAATATCTTATCGCCAATTCGACTTTAGTGACGTCAGCAAACCGAGGTACGGACCAGATCGTGGGCTGGATGGCGTGTTCGTCACGCACAAATCCAGGAAGAACTGTTGGT
>JBBKWZ010000110.1:0-3600 GCA_037969195.1 Rubricoccaceae bacterium
TCGCTGCCGCCGGGCCGGGCGTACGCATTATTGGCACGTCTTACGACGATGCAGATGCGGCCAAGAACACCATCAACCTGACGGTGTGTGGCACAACAGACGCTGATATTAATGGTGCCATTACACTATTAAATGGCGGAGCGGGCGGTACTGCACCCGTTGTTTGTCCGTAAGCACCGGAATAACCCTTGGCCAGTAATCATTCTGGCCTTTGAAGAGCGCCTGGCCTGAGTTCTGGGCCAGGCGCCTTTGTCTTAAAGGACAAACTTTCTCCCTCGCACCCCTTCCCCCCATGCGCGAGTACCGTTTTACCGGCTTGAACTACAGCGGCGAGGCCGTTCGCGGCACCGTCTACGCGCCGAGCAGGCGGCTGGCGCAGAAACGCATTGGTGTTCTTTCCACGCAGCACGAGTTTGCGCCGGAAGAAGTGGAAGAGCGCGTCACATTCATATACAAGGTCCGCCATCCAAACGGCGAGGTGATAAAAGGAGCCCAACGGGCGTACACGCAAGGTGAGGTTCGCAACGCGCTGGAACGCGTAGGGCTCGACGTTCTCCAGATTCAAAAGAAGCTGTTGGACTTTCAACGGCGGCCAGCAAGTGGCGACATCGTGCTATTCGTCCGGCTTGCCGCAAACATGCTACGACGCAAGCTGCCGTTCGACGAAGTTCTGACACTGCTCATCGCGGACACGCAGAGCACCGCGCTAAAAGAAGTTATGCGCGATCTCAATTCCGACCTCAAAGGCGGGATGGACGCGCGACAGGCCTTTCTGAAGCAACAGCACGCGCTCGGCAAATTCACCGCCTATATGCTTGGGCTGGCAGCTTCCAGCGGCAACATGGCTGAGATGTTCGAGGCGACGGCGCGGTATCTGGAACGCAAGGACAAGTTCAAGAAAAGTGTCCGCAGCGCAATGATCACCCCGTCGATTACGATGATAGCGACGATTGCCGCCTTCGTCTGGTACGTCTGGTACATCGTTCCCTCCTACGCCCGTCTGTTTGCCAAATACAACGTCAAGCTTCCACCACTCACCACGTGGTCACTCCTTTTCGCTGATTGGATGGACAAGAACGCGTGGTGGCTGATGATTTTACTGGCGCTACTGGCTGTCGCTTTCGTGGTCTGGGCCAGGACCACGCGTGGCCGCTTCTGGCTGCACCAGCACATGATCCGGCTTCCCTACTTGGGGCCACTGCTCCACAAACTCAACCTGGAAGTGTTTTGTCGCGTATTCGCCGTGCTTTATTCGGGTGCTGGCGAGGGCGAGGAGGTGATGAAGATCGCTGCCGAATCGACCGGAAACACTTACTTCGAGCACCAGGTTAAAACGATCACCGTGCCACTCATGATGGCGGCCGGAACAGATCTGGTGGAGGCTATGAATGCATCCAAAGTGTTTACTCCGATGACGCTGGCCCGCTTTCGGTCGGGAACGGAGACAGGGGCTGTCCGGGAGGCGGCGGACGAGATGGCGGATTTCTACGAGAAAGAGACCGACTTGAAGCTTGAAACGGCCATTGAAACAATCAAGACCGCGACGGCCATCTTCATTTCAATCCTGGTCGCGATACTCACGATTATTTCGGCGGAGAGCGCTCTTATTTCACCGACGTCCACGGACATCATGTTCTCGCGCTAAGAATCGCAAGCTTTCCTTATGAAGTACGATTTCCGCGATATTCTCCGAAAAACGCCCAATGATCAGGAAGGTGATACCCTGGCGTTCATTGAGTCGAACGGCGATGGCGCGTCCGTAGCGTCGTCCGAGACTTCGGCTCTTTCGGGCGCGGTACGAGTTCCGCGCGACACCGAAGTCGAAGAGCAAGAACTGCGACGAGGACCAGAGGAGCGAGAACGAAATTTGGCAGCCCGACGTGACCGCGTAGTTGCGCGTTTACTTGACCGAAGCATCGTGTCAACGGCTACGGTACAGGAGGCGTTCAACCAGTGGCGAAGAAAGGGCGAGCGGGACACGCTTTGGCGGTGGGTAGCTCGCCACCCGGCCGTAGAGAGTGAGGAAGTTTTTGCTGAGGCGGCGCGGATCTACGCATTCCGGGCGGCCGAAATCACTGACGGTCAGCCCGCTCCTGATTTTATTAAGCGGATTGTCGAGTCCTTTGAGCCGGAGCAGCGCGACGAACTTATTGCGCTCAAGCTGCTTCCCCTGGAGCAGGAAATCGAACCGGAACGCGGTGTCCTGAAGTTTGTCTTCGCCACGCAGGACCCTGCCAGCCCAGACATTCTTCGGTTTGTCCATAGCCTGAATCTGGACCTCTACGAATTGCGCTACGCGCCGGACTCCCAGATTACCGGCCTGCTTCGAACGCTCTTTCCCAAGCGGAACGAATTTCTCGAGCGAATGCACGACGAGCGCTGGGCCTACGACCTTGGCGCTTCGTTCGAACAGGCGCAATCGCAGCTGGTGGATGAGGATGCAATTGATGCTGAGATAAACCGCTCCGGCCTGATCAACTTGGTTGAAGCGGCCCTGGTTGAAGCCGTGACGATGGGGGCCAGCGACATCCACATCTTCCCCAACGCCGATCGTCAAACAGAATTCCACATGCGAATCGACGGCGAGCTCGTCGAGTGGCACGTGGAAGACAAGGTGCATCCGGAAGCTCTCCTGGCGGTGATCAAAGACAGGTCAGGCAATGTCGACCGCTTTGAGCGGGAGGCTGCCCAAGACGGTTACATCCAGCGGAACGTCGATGGGACGCTGATTCGTTATCGCGTCTCCATCTTGCCCATTGCCAGCGCCAATCGTGAGATTCGAGCAGAAAGCATCGTCATCCGCGTGCTCGATGACCGGAAAGTCTTTGGCGAATTAAGTGCCATCGGCCTCCTTCCGGGCGCCACAGAGCGCTTTCAGCTGGCGATCAAGCAGCCTCACGGAATGGTGATCATGACTGGCCCGACGGGTTCCGGAAAGAGCACGACGCTAGTGGCTGCACTTCACCACATCATTCGGCCACAGGTAAATGTGCTGTCGATCGAGGATCCAGTCGAGTACGTCATTCGAGGCGTTCGGCAGATAAAACTCGGCCCTCGCCTTCATATGGAAAGCGCCATCCGGAGCGTCCTTCGACACGACCCGGACGTGGTCATGGTTGGAGAAATGCGCGATCGTGAGACCGCTGAACTTGCGGTGAAACTGGCCAACACGGGCCATCTCACGTTCTCAACGCTTCACACGAACGACGCTCCCAGTGCCGTCAGTCGCCTGTACAAAATGGGCATCGAGCCCTTCCTCATCGCCTATGCCATTAATCTGATCGTCGCGCAAAGGCTTTTGCGCACGCTATGCAAGGCGTGCAAGGTGGAAGAAGAGGACCCGGACACGATCCTCTTTCAGCAGATGGGCTTCTCCGACGAGGAACTGCGAACCACGACATTTTATACCGCCGGGAAGGATCCGGACTGCCCCAAATGTAAAGGTATCGGGTATAAGGGACGACAGGCGATCGCGGAGGCACTCTATTTCTCGCGCGCAGTCCGCCACTTGATCGTCCAGGCGCGCGAGGAGATTGATGAAGACGCCATCCGGGAGCAAGCTGTCGCGGAGGGGATGCTCACTCTCTTAGCGTCGGGCCG
>JBBKWZ010000111.1:0-6618 GCA_037969195.1 Rubricoccaceae bacterium
ATGCCCTGGCCCCGGTCGAGTTCGAGTATCCAGCCAGCGACGTTATCAAGGAAGTAGCGGTCGTGCGTGACGGCGATGACGGTGCCGGCATAGCGTTCGAGGTGACCTTCCAACCACGCCACTGACTCGGCGTCGAGGTGGTTTGTTGGTTCGTCAAGGAGGAGGACATCCGGGGCTTGAAGGAGCAAACGAACCAGCGCTACGCGGCGGCGCTCACCGCCGGAAAGCACCTTCACGGAAGTCTCTGGCGGAGGACAGCGAAGCGCGTCCATAGCCATTTCCAACTTGGAATCGATGTCCCACGCGTCTAAGTGCTCAATCTTCTCCTGCAGCTTCGCCTGCTTCTCCATCAGCGCGTCGAAGTCGGCGTCGGGTTCCGCAAATCCCAAGCTTACTTCCTCGTAATCGCGTAGCAAGCCGACTGCCTCAACAGCGCCTTCCTCCACAACCTCACGGACGGTCTTTGTATTGTCTAGCTCGGGTTCCTGGGAGAGATAGCCAAACGTGATGCCCTTGTCGGACTGGATGATGCCGTCGTACTTCTCGTCTAACCCGGCAATAATTCGCAAGAGCGACGACTTGCCCGCGCCGTTAAGACCAAGCACCCCGATTTTCGCGCCGTAGAAAAACGACAGGTGAATGTTCTGGAGGATGGGCTTGCCCGGGATGTAAGCCTTGCTCACCCCTACCATCGAAAAAATGATCTTGTTGTCGCTCACGAATGCGCTCTGTTTGAATTGAAAACGATGTCGAAAGGTAGATGTATGCGACGACAGCGGAGGGGAATCCTCCGCGAAACAAATGGCCGCCTTCGTATTCTCCTGCCATGGATGAAAAATCCCGAGATCATTTCAGAACGCTCCTCGAAGCCCGCGCAAAAGAGATCCGGGCACTTCTCGCCAGTTCGGACTCGGCGGACGATTCGATAGAGGTTGACGACGCTATTGGGCGGCTGACCCGGATGGAGGCTATTCAGGCCCAGGCAATGTCGAACGAGGGCCGACGCCGCCAGCAAGATCGTCTACCGCGCATAGAGGCCGCACTGAGCCGAATTTCGGATGGGACGTACGGAATCTGTGTCCGCTGCGCGAACGAGATCCCACGGGGGCGCCTTGAGATCATGCCGGAGGCGGCTGTCTGCGTTCAATGCGCAGCGACTTAAGAGTGCGATGCCAACAGGTCGGATCGTAAAGGATTAATCGGACGTGTTAAGACGAGCGACGAAGCGGCGATTCGTCAAGCCCCGATCATAGCAGGCTCGTGCATATAGTCCGGAACTGGAACGGAGTAGTTCTTAAGGAGCGTTGGTGCGATGTCAAGCGCGGAAACCTTCGTCGGCGCATCCCCATTTTTGTTCAGACGGCGGGCGCGCGAGTTGTAGACGAGGAGCGAGCCTTGCGGAATGTGATACGCGTTCGAACCTGTGCGCTCCTCGGACTTGACGAAGTCAAAGCCGAAGTCAGGCAGAGAAATAATGTCTCCGTGTAGGGTGACGCAGTCGGGCTTATCGTGAATGTCGTTGTGCCCCCAATACATGCTGAAGAAGCCGTTGTCAGCTTCGGCGTAGTCGAGAGCCTCTCCTTCAATGCGGAGAGCTTTGAGATTCTCGCGAAAGGAAGCGACTTTCGGCGCCGTTACAAAAATATTGGCCTGGGCGAACATGGATGGGCGTTGCTCCCATTCGTCGTTTGCGACTCCCATCGCGTTCATGAAAAGCGGGAGATCCGTGGGGTACAACTGTGTGTCGAGCATCTTGGCCACCGTGGCTGCCTGTCCCATGCTCGTCGCCATCCAGAGTTCATACTCTGGGTTTGCGTCGACAAACCGAAGGAGCTGGGTGAGCATGTCGTCGAACTTGCGCATGGCAAAGTCGATCTCCTTGGCATATTGCTCCACCCACTGCTCTGTGAACTCAAAGCTCTCGTAGTCGTCAGGGAAAGCGGCGGCCCAGAAACGGTGCATCGCGGAGGCGACGTGATTGGTGAAGAAGGTCACAAAGTCTGGCTTTGTCGTTTTGAGTTGCTTCATGAAGATGTCGAACGCAAGCACCGACTGGTACGTGCGACGACGGCACTTCTGCCATTTCTTCTCCCGCTCCGAGAGAATCTGTCCCCCGAGATCCATGAACGTGCGCGGTTTCAGGCCGAGGCCGGGTGCTTTGGCAAGTAGGCGAAGTGCGCCTTTCCAGGGGATGCTGGTGGACACGTTGCGCCCGGAACTGCGGGCCATGTTGAGGTTGAATTCCTGAAAGACGGAAACGTCATCGGGAAAACATTCGGAGCCCGCAGCAAACGTGTCGGGAACGTAAAAGCTGTAGTTCTCAAGGTTCTCCGGAAGCGGGTACGTGTGCAGGGATCCAAAAACTCCCGTCTTCACTCCTCCCTCAGCAAGAAGCCTCCAAAGAGGCGGATACTCGCGGTCCACGTTCGTCAGATCCTGTCCGAAATTGTAGACCTGATGCTTCTCGTCATTTACGCCGCGATAGAGAGACGGCCACGTCATCCAGGGAGAGAGATGCGTTACATCCTCCGTGTGCGTTTCAAATTCCTTGAACTCCGCGCGCCGCTTCGCAAGCGTCGAGTTCGGCCGCCAACGGCAGAATTCGTCGAGGATGCGGAAGGGGACTTCGTTGAGTTCGAAGAGGATGACTTTCTTGTCCATGGTCTCTCGTGGTTGCTAGGGCAGAATTCAGTCGGGCCGCCGAAAAGTATCAGCCCCTTGGTTCGAACGTCTCTACACAGTAACTAATCGCGTGTGGTTCCTGTAAGTTCGTCGTGGTTGGGACGAATTTACGGCACGTGCAATGACTGCGGGCCTCGTTTTCGACCATTTCGGCAACGTGGGACCGCAAGAACAACTCAAACAATCCGCGGAATTGTAGGCTCATAGCTCCGCATTGCTCTTGTCTTGTTGAGATTACGAGCGGCATTGAAGCAACGCTTCCGCCTCAATCTCTACGAGCAACTCGGGACGGATCAGCGCCGACACTTCGACCATCGTGGAAGCCGGGCCGATGCCTGCGAACACCTCCCCGTGGGCACGGCCGACAGCCTCAGCGTCGCGGGCGATATTCGTAACGAAGATGCGCGTTCGGACCACATCGGCGAAGGATGCCTCCGCTTCTTCCAGAGCCACTCCGATTATCTCCAACGCACGCTTTGCTTGCGTATAGGCGTCAGGGCCAGCCGGTCGGCCGTTGGCAAGTATGCCCGTCGTCCCCGATACGATCACCCGGTTTCCAACACGTACCGCTCGGCTGTATCCAACCACTGACTCCCAGGGTGCTCCGCTGCTGATCCGTTTGCGTTCCATCAGAACTCGATCGTGAATGAAAACGCGGGTGGCGTGTCGATAATCGTGGCTTCGTTCATCGGCTCATTTTCCGGTACCAACAGAACGTGAACCAATATGCCCATGCTGGTTCCGATCACGGCGCCTACGAGAATGTCGCTGGGGTAGTGCACGCCGCGCCAGACGCGGGCCAGCGCCGTAGCCGATGCCCATGTCATCGTTGGGACAATCACGTACCACTCTGGGTAGGATAAACTGGCGGACGTAGCGATTGAAAATGCCACCGCAGAGTGCCCCGAAGGAAATGAAAAAGGATCGAGTCCATCTGGTGGCCCCGAGTATCCGTCTCGACGTCTCACAACATCTGGAATTGTTGAGTAAGGTCGCGCACGCCGTATCAAGCGCTTCAGAGTGAAAACAACTCCCATCGTCGCCAGCTGGGATGCTGCCATACGCACGCCCGCGTCGGCTTCTCCATCAATAACAAAATCCGCAAGCCCTATAGCCGGCACTCCAATGTAAAAGACTGGATAAGACGCCATATTGACGCCCTCCATGGTTGCGGAAAAAACCGGATCTTCAATGCCGTAGATCGCCCTAAACGCACGCATGTCAAGACTCTCTCGCCCTGGTACCTGTAAAACTATGGGTTCGTCTTGAGCACCTGCATTCGCGCCAACAAGGACGAAAAGCAAGATGAGAGGGCGCAGATTCGACATTTGGCGGCGGTAAAGGAAAAGGACGAGGAAACTACGCATACAAAAAGAGCCGTCCCCCCTCTAATTGGGGACGGCTCGAGTTTGCCTAACCTAAAACGTACGCCGCTAGACTTCAGCCGGCTCAGCGTGGCCATTGGTAACGGATTTCGTCACGTCGATCTCCTTCACCTTCTCCTCCTCGCCCGGGATCATCCCAAGTACCACCTTCACCTTGTGGAGGATGGCCTCCTTCGTCGCGGGGTTCTCCTGCAGCCAAATCTTCGTGGCGTCACGGCCCTGGCCGATCTTTTCGTCGCCATAGCTATACCAGGAACCGGATTTCTGGATGATGTCGTTCTCAAGCGAGATGTCGATCAACTCGCTGAGCAGGGAAATGCCTTCGCCATAGATGATGTCGAACTCGGCCTCGCGAAACGGCGGCGCCACCTTGTTCTTTACAACCTTTACACGGGTACGGTTGCCAACCACTTCCTGCCCGTCTTTGATGGCTCCGATGCGACGAATGTCCATCCGCACCGAGGCGTAGAACTTGAGAGCACGGCCGCCAGATGTGGTTTCCGGGCTGCCGAACATCACACCGATCTTCATTCGAATCTGGTTAATGAAGATGAGGATGGTGTTGGTGCGGCTGATCGTTCCGGTCAGTTTGCGAAGCGCCTGACTCATAAGGCGAGCCTGGATGCCGACATGACTTGCGCCCATCTCACCCTCGATTTCCGCTCGCGGTACAAGCGCCGCCACAGAGTCGATCACCACCACATCGAGCGCACCGGAGCGCACGAGCATGTCGCAGATTTCAAGCGCTTGTTCGCCCGTATCGGGCTGCGAGATCAGGAGATTGTCGATATCCACGCCGAGCTTTCCCGCATAAGCAGGATCGAAGGCGTGCTCGGCGTCGATGAAAGCACATTGCCCGCCGAGCTTTTGCGCTTCCGCCACGATATGCGTCGCCAGCGTCGTCTTACCAGATGACTCCGGACCATAAATCTCGATAATTCGACCGCGTGGTAGTCCACCGATCCCGAGCGCGTGATCAAGCAAAATGCTGCCCGTAGAAACAGAGTCTGTCGAGACCGGCGGGGCATCGCCCATTTTCATGATCGAGCCTTTGCCGAATTGTTTCTCGATCTGCTGCATTGCAAGGTCGAGCGCCTTGCCTTTTGCGTCTGTGTTGGATTCTTGCTTTGCCATGAGGGAGTTGGGATTTAGGATGCGTAAAACGGCCGATTAGACGGCCCTCAGGCCCTGTTTGCAGGTTCACGCCTCAGATGCGCGCGGCCTGCGAAAGAAGCAGAATACAACGACGGGGTGTCAACCTATGTCATACTCTGCAAACAGGTTGGATTTCAATCCAGACAGTTGAAGTGGTCCAACGTAACTCAATCCGCTCGGCGAAGAAGCTGCCGACGCACAAGATTCAGTGTGGCCGTTGTGGAGAGGGCAATGTTAATCGCACGATCGCGAGAAAGCTGAAGACACACGGCGTGCGTCCCTTCAGAATCCGCGTAGCCTAGCCACACCGTCCCGACCGGCTTCTCCGGCGTTCCACCATCCGGCCCTGCAATGCCCGTTGTAGCTACGCCGATATCGGCGCCAAAAGCCTTTCGGACGCCCTCAGCCATTTGGCGGGCGACGAATTCGCTTACTGCACCGTGTTCAGCCAAAGCCATTTCGCTGACCTCGAGCTGTTTCACTTTAACAGCATTGTCGTACGCGACGATTCCGCCATGGAAGTACCGCGACGAACCCGGCACACGTGTAATGTGACTGGCGACCGTTCCGCCAGTGCAGCTCTCGGCCACGGCGATTGTGAGGCCGGCCTCCACCAACATCTCGCCGAGTACGCCCTCGAGTGTTTCGTTGTCTTCGCCGAACACGCGGTCTCCGAGAACGACGCGTATGCGTTCAATCGCTCGGTTCAGGCCAGCTCGCGCTAACGCTACGTCATCGCATTTTGCAGACACACGAAGGCGAACTGTTCCTCTTCCGGGCAAATACGCGAGAGAGAACCCTTCCGTCAACACGTCCGACAAGTCGCCGAGAAGCTCTGCAAGGGTGGTTTCACCTTGCCCAACTGTAAGCAAAGTTTTATGAAGGACAACAGAATCAGCTATCGTCGCCAACCGAGGAAGAACAAGCTCGCGCATTATGGTCTTCATCTCGTAGGGAACGCCCGGCACAACTACAATGCGATGCAGAACGCCTTCTACCTCCCGCTCGCCCCAGAGCCCAGGCGCCGTTCCTTTCGAATTAGGCAAAGGCTCGAATCCTTCAGGGACTTCGCCAAGCTTTTTGTTGGCTTTCGGGACGTCCCGTTTTCGCTCGATGAAGTAACGTTCAACGTCCGCCATTACGTCGGGCCGGAAAATCAGCGGTACTCCAAAGCTTTTGGCGAGGGCTTCTCGCGTCACATCGTCGTGCGTCGGGCCCAGGCCTCCAGTTGCTACGACGAAGTTGCCGTTCTCAAAGCTTCTATCGATGGCTTCCCGAATGGCTGGAATGTCGTCGCCGACCGTTTCCATCCGTACGACATCCACGCCGACGAGGCTCAACTGCTCCCCCAACCACGCGGCGTTCGAGTTGACAATTTGCCCGATCAGGATCTCGT
>JBBKWZ010000112.1:0-3082 GCA_037969195.1 Rubricoccaceae bacterium
GTGGAATCTTGCACTGGGCGGCATTCTGACGGTTTTTTTCTTTGCCCGATTGTGGCGACGAAGTGGCGTACTGACCGACGTCGAATTTGTAGAGATGCGGTATAGCGGGCAGGCAGCAGCTGCGCTGCGTGGCATTAAGGCTGTGTACTTCGGGCTCTTCATGAATGCGATCATCATCGGGTGGGTCGTACTTGCGATGGAGACCGTGCTAAGCGTCCTCTTTCCCGGCATGGCCCTGTTCGGCCGCGAATCATTCAGCTTGCTTGGCCTTGACATTGGCGCGCCGATGGCGACCGTCGGCCTGCTGATGCTTTTTGTTGCTGGGTATTCCCTTTTGTCTGGCTTGATCGGAATCGCCGTGACGGACGTTTTCCAGTTTTGCATCGCGATGACGGGCTCGGTGTTGCTGGCGATTTTCGCGTTGAACTTGCCTGAGGTCGGAGGCTTGTCCGGGCTCGTCGACAAGCTGCCTACTGAGACCTTCCGGTTCTTCCCAACGATGGGCCGCGAAGCCGCTGAGGGCGTTGGCATGCTGGTGATTTCGGCCCCCGCGTTCGCCGCATTCTTCGGACTTCAATGGTATTCGAGCTGGTATCCCGGATCAGAACCCGGAGGCGGTGGATATGTGGCTCAGCGGATGCTTGCCTCGCGGAGCGAAAAGGACTCCGTCCTTGCAACCCTGTGGTTCACCGTAGCCCACTACTGTGTTCGCCCGTGGCCGTGGATTATCGTGGCGCTAGTCGCACTGGTTCTCTACCCCGAACTCGAGAACAGCCGGGAAGGCTACGTGATGGTGATGCGAGAGACCCTTCCGCCTGGCATCCTTGGTCTGCTCTTCGCCGCCTTCCTCGCCGCGTTCATGAGTACGATCTCGACGCAGCTAAACTGGGGCACGAGCTACCTCGTTCACGACGGCTACCAGCGTTTTGTCAAGAAAGACGGAGACGATAAACACTACGTGTTGGTCTCGCGCTTGATCACACTCGGACTCGCGGTTTTCGGCTTTCTGGTGGCCACTCAGCTAACGTCGGTATCCGGAGCGTGGGGGCTAATCCTGAGCGCGTCTGCAGGCCTTGGACTCGTTCTCATACTCCGCTGGTACTGGTGGCGCATCAACGCTTGGAGCGAACTCACTGCGACGCTCGTTCCACTCGGCCTTGTTACACTCCAACTGCTCGGTATCGAAGTCCCGTTTCTGACGGCTGAATTCCCCAATAACCTTTTCGGAATCGTAGCCATTACAACCGTCGCATGGCTGCTCGTAACCTTCCTCACCCGCCCGACGGACCCGGCAAAGCTGGACACGTTCTATAAAAAGATTCGACCCGGCGGCCCGGGCTGGTCCCGCGTGGCGCGAAGCCATCCGACGCTCAAGCCGGACAGCGGACTAGGACGGTTGGCCGTACAATGGCTTTGCGGTTGCATACTCGTCTACTCCGCGCTCTTCGGAATGGGATGGCTTCTGTTCGGTAAGCCGCTCGCGGGCATCATCGCACTTGCTGTGGCGGGCGGACTTCTGGTCTTCTTGTTGAGGAGTCTCGATGACAATCCTGCAAAGGCTGAGGATCCCGAACTAGTGCCCTCATGATTTCCCTAGACCTTGTTTCCCCCTTTGGACTCGTTGACGCTCGGCTTCAACTTCATCACGCGGTGCAAATTCCTGCGTCTTTCGGATACGCGTTCGTCAAGCCGGAGCCGGACTGGAGTCACACAAGCCTGACGTGGTCGGCACAGCATCGCGCGCTTGTATCAAGCCCATTAAACGACATCCGAGTGGGCCTTCGCCTTGCAGATGGGACATTGGTGTTGATCAGCGGCGGCAAGATCGTAGCATCCTGCTCGCTTGATGGGAAGTCACTGGAGAGTGGATATCAGTGGATGGCAGATGCGCTCGCCGACGCGGATTTAGGCGTGTTTGACAAGCCGCTTATTCGGCCGGATCACGAACTACCCGATCATCCCGTTGCGGAAGGCGCCTCCTTCTCGCTTGCCCAAATAAATGCGTTCGAGACCCTTGCCGAATGGTTTGAATTCGCTGATGAACGACTTCACGTGGTCGAAACGCATCATTCGCACACGAGCCCCGTGCTATGCTGGCCCCATCATTTTGATGTTGCCCGCCTCGTTCTGCTGTCCCGGGATGCCGATCCGTCGAAGGACCATTCTGTTGGCGTTGGACTGAGCCCAGGTGACGGCTCCTACGCTGAGCCCTATTGGTACGTAACCCACTGGCCTTCCAGAGAGAACGCCAAGCGTCCCCCTCTCCCTTCCTGCGGTTTCTGGAGAACGGATGGATGGGCTGGTGCGGTTCTACTGGCATCGAGCATTGCACATCTTGACGCCGCGAACCTGGCAGACGATTTTCTATCGGCGGCAATCGACGCGTCCCTGGCGAATATTCGTTGACCATGGCTTCCTCAACGCCCAATATCAATGGCGTCGGTCAGATCGCCGTATCGGTGCGCGATTTGAATCGAACGGTTGCGTTTTACCGGGACGTTGTTGGCCTTCCCTTCCTTTTCGAAGTCACCGGGATGGCGTTCTTCGATGGAGGGGGCGTCCGTCTTCTGTTCGGCGAACAGAGGGAAGGCACATTTGAGGCGTCGATTATTTACTATCGCGTTGACGGGATTCACGATGCCTATTCGCGGCTCATTGAGCGAGGCGTTGAGACCGTGGCCAAGCCTCATTTCGTTGCCAAGATGAAGGAACACGAACTCTGGTTGGCCTTCCTGAAAGACCCAGACGGGCACACTTTCGCTTTGATGGCGGAGATTCGGTGAGGACGAGCCTGCTGCCGAAACGAAACGGGTAGTGACCCGTGGGAGGCATTTGTCCACTTTACCTTTGCTTGCATGTCCACCGCAAAAGCCAGCAACACTGTCAAAATCCACTACACCGGCCGTTTGAACGACGGGGTCGTTTTTGACTCGTCAGAAGGCCGCGAGCCGTTGGAATTCACGCTCGGCAGTGGGCAAGTTATCCCAGGCTTCGACGCGGGTGTCGAGGGCATGACGGTCGGCGAAACGAAGACGATTGAGATCGGGGCGGCAGAGGCCTACGGGCCACGCGACACCAATGC
>JBBKWZ010000113.1:0-28962 GCA_037969195.1 Rubricoccaceae bacterium
GCGCCATTTGCAGAATGGATGCCGACCAGGGTTGCGTCGGGATAGGCAAATAGTGCTTGCGCGTACGTCAGTCCTTCCAGTGCCTCCGCGGGCGCATAGTAGAATTCGTTTCCTTCGAAGGTGAGCAGCTCCTGAACGACGACCGATAGACCCTTCTGCCGTGCTACCTGCGCGATGATTCGAGATATGACATCGTGAATCAGAACGGACTCCACGCTGGGGTCGCCTACCATGTGCGCAACCGTTTTCCATGATGCCTCGTGGAGTTCGGCAACGATGTGAAAGTCTCCTCCAGCATCCGCGCGTTGGGGGTGATTGGAGAGCGCCAGAATCATCTTCACGACCTGGGCATCGGGTTCCTCGTTTTCAGGGGAGGGGATGACGATGGTTTTCGCATGGAGTGGATTGACAATGTTCAGATCGCCGAGCACGATTGGGTCGCCAGTTCGACACACAACTCTCGTCTTCTTTCTTCCTCCGAGTTCCTCGCGAATGGCCTCAGCCATTTCGGTTCGGTCCATATCCGCAAGCACCGCGACACACGCATCCGCCTTGCTTTCATTGGCGAGAACCAGTTCGCGAATAACGGCAGGCGTTTTCGTCGACCAGCCCAGGACGACGGTATGATCCGTTTCGGCGACGAACGAGCGCCCGCGCTGGAGTTCCTCCAGCTTCCCTTCGATGCCGCTCGTGAGTACACCGATTAGCGTGCTGGCGATGAACAACCCACCGATCATTAATACGAGCATCGCGAAGATGAAGGGCCACGAGCCGGCGTCTGAGCCGATGGCCTCGGCTCCGATGGCCTGCATAAAACTGTCCCAAATAAGCGCCGATGTGCTCACTGCAGCACCATCCTCCCCGACAGGCGCAATGCCCGTCGCAATAACCACAACCACAACAATTGCTACGAGCACCGCTGTAGCAACGGCCAGCCACGCGATCAAGGCGGGCGTACCCGCCGACATCGTGTTATCGAACCAATACTTCAGTCGTTCGGAGCGAGTGAACGGGCGGCGCATGCGTTCAGGATTTTAGCAGAGCAAGACGTTCGGAATCAAGCCACCAAAGGGCATACCGCGCAACTAAATGATTTCCAGTGCACGCGCGCCACGCGGAGGGCGGGCACTCCTTCCGTGCTTCACGGATCTAACGCTGACGGGGGTCGTAGCTTTTCGCCAGTCCCTTGCGATAAAACAACGCGTAGATCTTCCACATGGCTGGATACCCTTTCGATACGATAGAGCCGCGTTGGCAGGCATTCTGGGAGAAGCAGAAAACGTTTCGTACACCCGATCCTAGTGATTCCGACTTCGATGCCTCGAAGCCGAAGTACTACGTGCTCGACATGTTTCCGTATCCGAGCGGATCGGGCCTACACGTAGGGCACCCGGAGGGCTACACAGCCACGGATATCGTGGCGCGCTACAAGCGGATGAAGGGATTCAACGTGCTGCATCCGATGGGCTGGGACGCTTTTGGCTTGCCGGCCGAGCAGTATGCCATCGAAACTGGGACACATCCCGCCATCGAAACGCAGCGCAATATCGACCACTTCCGGAAGCAGTTGAAAGGGTTGGGTTTTTCCTATGATTGGGATCGGGAGGTCAACACGACTGACCCGAACTACTACAAGTGGACGCAGTGGATCTTCCTGAAACTCTACGAGCGGGACCTGGCTTACGAAGCCGAAGTGGCGGTGAACTGGTGCCCGGCCTTGGGCACCGTGCTCGCCAACGAAGAGGTGATTGACGGGAAGAGTGAGCGCGGCGATCACCCCGTGATCCAGAAGCCGATGCGTCAGTGGATGTTGAAGATCACTGAGTACGCGGACGAGCTGCTCGAAGGGTTGGAGGATCTCGACTGGTCGGATTCGTTGAAAGAGATGCAGCGGAACTGGATCGGCAAGAGCATCGGAGCCGAGGTTGATTTTCGTGTGATGGGGCATGCAGAATCAGCGATCAAGGTGTTTACCACCCGCCCCGACACGCTCTTTGGGGCAACGTTTATGGTGCTCGCGCCAGAGCACCCGTTGGTCAAGGGCATCACGACCGCAGACCAGCGTGAGACGGTTGAAGCGTACGTAGCGCGGGCCAACCGGAAGTCCGAGCGCGACCGAATGGAGCAGCGCACGAAGACCGGCGTGTTTACCGGCGCGCATGCGCAAAACCCTGTCAACGGCGCGCATATCCCGATTTGGGTCGCGGACTATGTGCTGTCTTCTTACGGAACGGGCGCGATCATGGCTGTCCCCGGACAGGACGAGCGCGATTGGGAGTTCGCCGAAAAGTTCGGCTTGCCCATCGTGCGAACGGTACAGCCTCCTGCCGATTTCGTGGGATTCGCCTTCACCGGCGAGGGGCTTGCGATCAATTCGGATGCGACGGATCGAGAGATTCCCGGAATCGCCAACCGAGGGATTTCGCTGAACGGCCTGCGGATCAAAGAGGCTAAAGCGAAGATTATCGAGTGGCTGGAGGATGAGGGAGTCGGACGTGCGCAAACGAATTACAAACTCCGTGATTGGCTCTTCAGCCGTCAGCGATATTGGGGCGAGCCCTTCCCGATAGTTCACGTTGACGGCGTTTCACAACCAGTCGAGGATCTGCCTGTCACGCTTCCAGAAGTGGAGCAATACACCCCGAGCGGAACCGGCGAGAGCCCACTCGCAACGATTAAGGAGTGGGTCAATACGACGCTGGACGGTAAGCCCGCCCTCCGCGAAACCAACACGATGCCGCAATGGGCGGGCTCATGCTGGTATTATCTCCGCTACATCGATTCCGACAACCCCAATCAACTCGTCGACCCCGAAAAGGAGAAGTACTGGATGCCTGTCGACCTTTACGTCGGCGGCGCAGAGCACGCGGTACTTCACCTGTTGTATGCGCGTTTCTGGCACAAAGTGCTATTTGATGAGGGCCTCGTTTCGACGAAAGAGCCTTTCCAGAAGCTGGTCAATCAGGGGATGATTCTGGGCGAGATGGAGTACATCGCGTGGACGGATGCGTCGGGGAAATACGTGTCGTCGGCTGAGGTTGATATGGAGGCAGACTTCGCGGCGGTGAAGTTGGCTGATAAGGATGTGGTTAAGTCTGGCGACAATTTTGTATTAAAGGTCGATCCGTCGATTCGTGTTGATGCCCGCGCGCACAAGATGAGCAAGAGCCGCGGCAACGTTGTAAACCCCGACGATGTAACCGGGGAGTATGGCGCGGACTCGTTGCGGTTGTACGAGATGTTTATGGGGCCGCTGGAGCAGGTGAAGCCGTGGAGCACGCGCTCGGTGGAGGGCGTTCACCGTTTCCTCGCGCGCGTCTATCGGTTACTTGTGGACGTGGAATCAATCACGCTCTCGCCGCTGGTTTTGGATCGAGAGGCGACATCGGATGAGCTGCAGGCGTTGCACGCGACAATCAAGAAAGTAGGCGAAGACATAGATGCGCTACGATTCAACACAGCGATCTCCGCGATGATGGAGTTCGTAAACGTGGCCTACAAGTGGGAGAATGTCCCGAAGTCCGTTGCCGAGAGCTTCGTCCTCCTGCTTGCACCGTTCGCGCCGCATGTGGCTGAAGAGCTCTGGGGAATTCTAGGACATGACAACACGTTGGCCTATGCCCCGTGGCCAGAGTATGACGAGGCACGCCTCGTTTCCGATACGACGGAGATCGCCGTTCAGGTGAACGGCAAGATGCGCGGAACGGCCACTGTTGCCGCTGACGCCTCGAAGGAGTTAGTACTCGAGGCTGCTAAAGCCATCGACAACGTCCAACGCCACATCGAAGGCAAAACGATCCGAAAGGAGATTGTGGTTCCGGGAAGACTGGTGAATCTCGTGGTGGGCTGATCCATGCCACGGAAGCAACCTCTTGCTCGCCGCGTGAAAGTGGCGTTGCTTCGTTCGGGTGTTGGCCGCGCAGGAGCACCGGCAAGTGACACCCTTCTGAAAACCGCCTACATGGCTCGCCTCGCAAAGTGGACACACGAGCATCGGCTACTTCCTTTTAATGCCGACGCCGATGAACCTGAGCAGCGCTACGACAAACGCGAGCGGCTCTTTCAGTTCGTACTCGATTCTGAGAACCTGGAAGGCCCGATAGACTACCTGGAATTTGGTGTTGCGGAGGGAAAATCATTCCTTTGGTGGCTGGCGCATAACGAGGATCCTTCATCGCGATTTGTCGGGTTTGATACGTTTTCTGGCCTCCCGGAGGACTTCGGCCCTATCAAGGCTGGTTCGTTTGACACCGGCGGAAGTGTCCCTGCGACAGACGACCCCCGCGCTCAGTTTGTGGCCGGGTACTTTCAGAAAACACTCCAGCCGTTTCTTGAGGACGCAAATCTGGGCAGCCGCGATCCGAAGCGCAAGCTTGTCGTTCACCTTGACGCTGACCTGTACACATCGACCCTATATGTACTCACGCAGATCGCACGCGTGCTGCGCCCCGACGACATCCTGTTGTTCGACGAGTTTGGCGTGCCTATGCACGAGTTCAAAGCCTTTTCCGAATTCGCTAAAGCGTTTTTGGTTGGCTATGATGTGCTTGGACAGGCCAACGATTATCTGCAAGTCGCCATGAAATTGACGGATGTCTGAATCACTGGATGTACTCGCCCTCGCCGCCCACCCCGACGATGCGGAACTTTGCGCGGGTGGCACGCTCTGCCTTCTTGCGAAGCAGGGTTACAAAACTGGAGTAATCGACTTTACGCGAGGAGAACTCGGCACTCGGGGAACGCCCGAGCAGCGCATGCAGGAAGCAGCACGCGCTGCAGAAATTATGGGGTTATCAGCGAGAGAGAACCTCGGAATCCCGGACGGGGACATTCGTAACACAAAGGAAAACCAGCGGGCGCTGATCGAACGAATACGACGCCATCGGCCCCACATCGTATTGATCAACGCGCCTGAAGACCGCCATCCTGACCACCCGAACGCCGCGCGGCTCTCAACCGACGCATTGTTTTATAGTGGCCTGGCTAAGATCGAAACCGAAGATGAACTTGGCACCGCGCAAGAACCTTGGAGGCCCAACCACGTGTTGCACTATATGCAGTCTATTGAGTTCGCGCCTACATTTGTCGTTGACGTTAGCGAGGTTTGGGAGCAGCGAATCCAGGCCCTGCGGGCGTTTCAGAGCCAATTCTATAATCCTGGCTACGATTCCGACGAACCCGAAACGTTCATCTCCAACAAAGGCTTCTTCGATTGGGTCGAAGCCGGTGCACGCGTTCACGGCTACCGGATCGGCGCGGAGTTTGGCGAACCATTCCTCTACAGACATGGTCCCGTTGGCGTGACTGACCTCGTAGAAATGCTGGGTCGCGATCGGCCTTTTCGCTAAGGCTTGAGACTAGTTACCGTAAGCGTAGGCAAACAACTCTTCTGCGGATTCGAACGGCTCTCCATTTGGCACCGCCATCGCGTTGACGTGCTGGAGCGCTGCATCAGCACGCTCCGGAACAATGTTCTTCAAGTGTGCCTTCAGGATAGCGAAGACGTTGCGTGCCACGTCGGTTCCCGCGTTAGGTATAAGTACGATAAGTCTCTGGTCGCCGGTTAGCATCATGGCGGATTGACCTGCGCCAAGTCGAACGCCCTCAGCAACGGACGGAAACGTGTTCGCAAAGGGGTCGTCGGCGGGAATGCGAAGTGCCATCACCAGGAACGGTTCGCTTCCACGTCGCGCATAGGCATCCGCAAGTGCCTGCTGAAAGTCCGTCGTGAGGCTCGTGGCTGGAATAGGGCCGAACAGCTCTGGATAGGCAGCCTCTTGAACGGCAGCCGCGGCATCTTCCAAAGTTGGGGCAGGCTCAGGGGTTGCAGAATCCGGCGCAATCTCTGGGCCCGCCGAATCGATATAGTATCCGATAGCATTGAGATCACCGATGTCCCGCAAAAACGGGTCTCTCCCTCTGGCTATGAATGCCGAAGTTGCCGGCAGAACGGGTGATATTCGAGCCCATGCAGTGTCTCCAGATGTCTGTGGTGGCGTCGCTATAGGCGCGGGAGGTGCCGCCGGAGTAGTGGGACTGGATGGCGGGACCACGAGGTCCGGTGTGCTCAATGACTTCCCAGATCCACCGCCGTCCGACGTTGGAATCGAAAGCTCGAATGGAGGCAGCGACGAAACATCTCGTGGCGTCGGTTCGGTTTCCGGCAAAAGGCTTGGAGCGGCAGATCGCGTCACTTCGGATTCATCAAGAGGTGGTGCGGTGGTTTCTAGAAAGATTTCCGAGAAGGGAGTCGTGGAAGGTCCTGCCGGTTCGTGATGGGCCGTCCCCGAAAGCAGTTCGAAGTGTGGCGCACCCGCATCATCGGACATGGAGTGTATGGTACCCGCGACCCTGCTTTCTACAAACTCAAGCAGATTCCTGGATGGCTGATTGGCGGGTTCGCCGAGACCCAAAACAAAGGTCGATTGAATGGCGGAAGCGTTTTCTACCAATCCTTGGAAGACGTCGGCAAACGTGTCGAAAACGCGAAATTGAACGAACGACGAGAAGTCGTCCATCACGACACGTCCGGCCTTGTGAGTGTGGGCGAGTTGAACCAGGTCGTCCAGAGCCTTGGCTAGCCCTTTGTCACCGTACGCCACCAAGTCCTTCGCCGATGGGGACTTCAACAGACGAACCTGCTGAAGCTGGGATGCTTGGGGAAGGTCGAACTCAACTTCAGAGGCAAGCTCAACCAGCGATTCTTGTGGCCTTGCCGAGATCAACAAACAGTGCTCGCCAGCCTGAACGGCAGCCTGAACCACTGCCATCACATGCCGTGGTCGGCCGGCGTTAGCGTGGCCGACGAGGAGGTACGTACCTCCTTTTGTAAGACCGCCCCACTGAGCGTCAACGGGGGGAAGGCCGGAAGGGGAGGGAGAGAGGGTCGGCGACATTCAAGGGGAAGAGGATACCTTCGAGGGAGCGGAACGCCAGAATTCAAAGGCTGTGCCACGACATCCAAGCACGCGTATAGTTTCCCGCCACAGGGCGTTTTTGTGCTGATGAGGTCAGATTGTGTGGACAAATCGGGGAAGAATAGTTGGAAGGCCGTTATGCGGCTCACGCAGATTTCTCGATTTGAAATCCGGCAGTTGCCTCTCACATCCGAACGCGGTACACTCCTCAATTGCCCTTCCCCTGTTCATGGACGCCGACCTCCGATCAATCCAGCAAGCCCGCGATTTGCTTCGCTCAGCGACGGCGGCGCAGGAAGAGATGAAGGCCGCTGGGCAGGCGGATGTAGACCGGATTGTGGCTGCGATGGTGGAAGCAGGATCCGCTTCGGCAGAACGACTTGGTCGGCTTGCGTACGAAGAGACTGGTTTCGGTAAAGCCGAGAGCAAGACTCAAAAGAATCTCTTCGCGACGCGGACTTTGTCGGAGCGCATGGCGGGGATGAGGACAGTCGGTATTGTGAGTCGGAGTGAGGATGGCTCTATTTGGGAGGTGGCCACGCCCATGGGCGTCGTCGCGGCCCTCATACCCAGCACGAATCCTACGTCCACCGCCCTGTATAAAGCCATCATATCCGCGAAGGCTCGATGCGGAATCGTGATGAGCCCGCATCCACGGGCAAAGGCGTGTACCGCGGAGGCCCTGCATGTTGTGGCCGAGGCCGCGTACCGAGCAGGAGCCCCGAGAGGACTGTTCGGCTGTATGACGGAAGTCACGCTGGCCGGTACCGACGCCCTTCTCGAAGATGAGAACACGGACCTCATCCTCGCGACAGGTGGGGGCGCGATGGTGAAGGCGGCGTATTCCAAAGGCAAGCCCGCGTATGGCGTCGGCAGCGGGAACGTGCCCGCTTATGTGGATCGCACCGCAGATGTTGGGAAGGCCGCGGCTGACATCCTCACGGGAACGTCCTTTGATTGGGGGACGCTTTGCTCAACGGAACGCTCCGTCATTGCTGACGCACCAATTCGGACGAAGCTTGTGGAGGCGATGCGCAAGAACGGGGCCCACGTTTGCTCGGACGAGGAGACAGAAAAGCTGCGACGGGTCATCAAAGTGAAGGGCGGACTAAACATTGACATCGTTGGGCAAAGTCCTTCCAGGATTGCCGCGATGGCAGGTTTTACGGTTTCGGGCGATGCTCAGGCGCTCGTTGCAGAGGTCAGTCAAGTTGGGAGAGGCGAGCCGCTTTCAATGGAGACACTCTCGCCCATTCTTTCCTTCTACGTGGCAGATGGCTGGGAAGAGGGATGCGCCCGCTGCATTGAGATTCTGGAATTCGGTGGAATTGGGCACACGCTGGCTATCCACGCCGGGAGCGAACGCGTCATAGAGCAGTTCGCTCTTCGCAAGCCCTCGATGCGCATCGTCGTCAACACGGTGGCCGCGCTCGGCTCGGTTGGGATGACCACAGATCTTTTCCCGGCTATGACGCTCGGCCCTGGGACAATCGGCGGTTCCATTACAAGTGACAACATTTCGCCGCTGCACCTCCTCAACATCAAGCGGGTTGCATTTGAGACGCATCCTTTAAACCTCGGGCAAAAGGAGAGCAAGCCATCGGCAAAGCCACGGCGGTCGGGGTCCACTGGCGACGAAAGCTGGATGGAAGAAATCGAATCGCGTCTCCGCGACCGGGCTGGCAGCGCGCAGATCGGCAAACGCGATGGAGAAATCACTCTCGAGACGAAAGTCCAGAAAGACGCAGCTATTCAGCCAACGGAACCGGCTTCGACGTCTAGTTCTTCACTGGCTCTCTCAGAGAGTGACATAGAGTCACTGATTCGTCAATTCAAAAAGTGACAGGTCGCCACCTCGAACCTTGGTCGGGGTAAAGCCGTACTCGTGTGTGACCTGTTAGAATCATAATGGCGGCTGCTACACTCGACGACATTGTAAGTGATATCCCAGGTCTTGATGATCTCGCAGGTGCGGAGCGGGTCGATGCGCTCCTCGATCATGTTGAAGAGATGCGCACGCACACGCCGGAGCTTCAGCTGGACCTGATTGTCCGTGCTCGTAAGTTGGCCGAAGAGATTGGATATGACAGGGGAATAGCCGTTTCGAAGGGGCTGACTGGTCGAGCGTATTTCCTCCTCTCGCGGCACCGAGAAGCCATTCCGCTTCTCATGGAGGCCATCGAGTTTTTCGACCAGACGGAGGAGAGGGAAGGATCTGCGACGTATCGGGGAATGCTCGCGGCGTTGTACTCAAGCCAAGGGAACTATGAGGAGGCCTACGCGCTCGCTTTGAGCAACCTTGAAACGGCGCGGGCACTTGGAAATAACGAAGGAATCGGATGGATTTTGCACGGCCTCAGTGGTGCGTATTTGGAACTGGGAGACTCGGACTCGGCACTCAGCCACGCCATGGAGGCACTCTCGACGTTTTCAGCGATAGGGCATGTCAGCGGTCAGGCCCGCGCTCACAGCGGCGTGGGAACTGCCTTGCGTGCCCTCGGCCGCTACGATGAAGCCCGGGGCCATCACGAGGTTAGTCTGCAGCTGTTTGAAGAAGAAGGCGATCTGCTCGGCAAGAGTCGCGCCTTCCACGACATCGGGTTGAGTGCCTTTGTGTGCGATGATTTTGAGGAGGCCCTTGAGTTTCACGACAAGGCGCTTGAGCTTAGGCGTCAGATCAAGAATCGTCAGGCGGAATGCACCAGCCTGATTGAGCGCGGTCGGTCCTTGATCAAATTGGGGCGAGCGGAGCAAGCCTTTAAGGCACTGCACACGGCCCGAGAGATCTCGGAAGAACTGGATCTCAAACCCAAGTTATTTCAGGTGCATCTTGCTCTCTCGGATGCCTGTGAAGCGATCGGTGATACTGCAAATGCGCTCGAGCATTTTCGTCTGTATCACGAAGTACACGAGGAAGTACTTGGTTCGCAGGTAACCGGCCGCATCCAATCCATCCAGGTTCGGTACGAAGCCGAAAAGGCGCAGCGTGATGCTGAGATTGAGCGTCTTCGGAACGTCGAGCTGAATGAGAAGAACGAGCAGTTGGAGAGCCTCCTGGCAGAGCTCAAGAAGGCGCAGAGCCGTCTTGTGCAGAGTGAGAAGCTGGCATCACTAGGCCGCGTCACCTCGGGGATTGCGCACGAGATAAAGAACCCGCTCAACTTCGTCATCAACTTCGCGGAGCTGAATCTGGAATTGCTCGCCGACATGGGAGCAGTGCTGGAAGAGCGCAAAGCAGAGCTACCACCCGACATCAATTCGATGTTCGGCGATGATTTCGAGACGGTCTTGGAGAACATCGCCCGCGTCATCGAGAACGCGAAACGGGCGGACGGTATCGTAAAGAGTATGCTCGGCCACGTCCGGCACACGGGCGGTACGCATCGCCCAACCGACGTCAATGCGCTGCTGAAGGAGTCTGTCGAGGCCACGTTTGGTGCCACGGATGGCGATGATGGCATCGCGATAAGCTGGGACATCGACCCGAAGGTTGAGACCATCGACCTGACCGCGCAATCCATGCAGCGCGTGTTCGTGAATGTCCTCGACAACGCCCGGTATTCAATACTTGGACGCGCAAGCATGGAGGAAAATGGCTTCGAGCCAACCATCGACATCAAGACGAAACGCCTCCCCGGTATGGTGCAAGTGAGGATCTCTGATAACGGCTTCGGCATCCCCGCCGAGAACTGTACACGCATCTTTGAGCCATTCTATACCACAAAACCGACCGGTGAAGGCACCGGCCTGGGGCTGTCTCTCGCCTACGACATCGTCACGCAGGGCCACGGCGGTTCAATGGCGGCCATCAGCAAAGAGGGAGAAGGCGCGACGTTGGTTGTGACGCTGCCGAATGGGAAGTAGACGACTCACGTAGGCAGACAGCGGTTGAAGGCATCTCGGGTTGTAGAACAGTCGCTGGCTGTTGCAAAGATTTTCCGGAGCCCTCACGGGGAAGTACCGTGCGCGCGATTGCGAACCAACGCTTGCAAAACGCAGTGCTACCTTCATCTCCGTCAAATGATTAATGGGAATGATGCCACAGCCTTCTCAGGCTCAAAACAGCGGCGGCGTGGAGCTCAGCATCGTTTTACTTTGCTATCGCGCCGGAGAGCAGGTCATCCCGATTGTGAAGCGCATCGAGGCTCTGTGCGAGGAGTTGACGCCGGACTGGCAGCTAGTTCTTGTCGGCAACTATCACGACGGAAGCGATGACAATACCCCGGATGTTGTGAGAGACGTTGCCGCAAATCATCCTCGCGTTCTGGCGGTTGTGGAACCGAAACTCGGCATGATGGGGTGGGACGCTCGCTCTGGTCTGGACGTTGCTACGGGCAAGTACCTTTGCCTAATTGATGGTGACGGGCAATTCCCGACAGAAAGCATCCGCGCATGCTTTGAACGTATCCGTGGGGGTGGCGTGGACCTGACCATGACGTTCCGCGAGCATCGTGAAGATGGCTGGTTGCGTAAAATCCTCTCTGCCGGATATAACGGGCTTTTCCCGTTGTTCTTTCCAGGAATTGGGTGCCGCGACGTGAACTCAAAGCCCAAAGTGTTCACCCGCGCTGCTTACGGGAGAATGGCTCTCCAATCAGATGACTGGTTCATAGATGCTGAGATCATGATTGCCGTGCGACGCTTGGGGCTGCGGTTCGAACAGATCCCCACAGTCTTTCGCCCCCTTGAAGGTCGAAGTTCATTCGTGCATGTTTGGACCGTGATGGAGTTTCTCGCAAACCTTGTCCGCTACCGCATCCGGGAGTTCCGCCGCTAGATAGATGGAAAGACAACCGGTGCTCATCACTGGCGCCTCTAGCCTGCTGGTTCAGCGATTAATCAGGCGCATCGATTCCAGTCGGTTCCGTGTCGTTGGCCTCAGTCGCCGGCCAGAGCGCATCGCTCATCTTGATATCGAGGTCGTTGAGGGCGATCTGCGCGATCCCGCCAGCCTCCGACAAGCCGTTGTAGGGATATCGATGGTGATTCACGGAGCGGCAGTGACGCACAGTCACGATCCGAGCGAATATTTCGAAACAAACGTCGAAGGGACGGAAGCGCTATTGGAGGCATGTCGGGCCGAGCCATCCGTTCGTCGTTTCGCGTTGATCAGCTCGCGTTCGGCGAGCGAAAACAGTGGCCATTACGGCCGTTCAAAGCTGAAAGCGGAAGTGATCGTTCGGAAGGCCCTCCTCGATTGGACGATCCTACGCCCAGGAGAGATTTTCGGCGGCGACAAGCACGAAGGCGTCGATCGAATCATTCACGACGCGCTCAGGAAGCGTTTCATGCCCTGTCCGTCGGGACTCAAAAATCGGCTCTATCCCCTTCACATTGATGATGCGGCAGCACTCATGCATCGCTTTCTCTTCGAGGCGTGGGAATCTTATAGCACCCACGTCTTGAATGGCCGCGATAGCTACACAGTGGTGGAACTCGTTCAACATGTGGCTCGGGTTAGCGGACGTCGGGTTTTACCGATCCCGATCCCTCGAATTGCCCTATTGATGATTGCGCGGTTTGTTTCGCTTGGTAGGTTGAAAATCGGCTTTGCCCCAGATCAGGTACCGCGCCTCTACAGCGCAAAGCCAGTTGAGCATCACGAGGGAAAGATGTTATCGGTGAACGAATACCTTTCTGATAGTCTCAGTTCGCCCCGTTAAGAACAGGGTCTTCTTTCGGTCGATTGCAGACAACTTTCGGGGTACCTCGGAGCGTTGCCACTACGTCTTGCTGGATGCCGCGAGAGGACCTTTATTGTCTCCCGTTCATACAACCTCCACATCGTCTGTTGGAGGCCGCCATGAACACACCTGTATCTGTAATCCTCAAGCAAAAAGGAGACTGGGTTGTTACGATTGAGCCCGACGCCACGGTATTCGCCACGATCGCGCGGATGGTTGAGAAGAACGTTGGTGCCATTGTTGTCGGCGAAGGCGGTGAGATCCGAGGCATCTTTACCGAGCGCGACTACCTGCGTCGTATTGCTCTCGAGGGCCGTTCTTCCAAAACGTGCCTGGTTTGCGACGCGATGACGTCCGAATTGATAACTGTGGCGCCAGAAGCCACGGTCGAGGAGTGTCTTGAACTCATGACGGAAAATAAAATCCGCCACATTCCCGTACTCCGCGATGGCGAGCTGGCTGGGTTGATTTCGATCGGCGATTGCGTCAGGCAAGGGCTGGAAGAAGCCCGGAACAAGGCCGAAGATCTTCAACGATTCGTGTCGGGGGACTACGTCAATTGACAACAGCCCTCCACAGTTGCTTTCCCATTGTTGGCGTCAGCGCAGCGCGGGGTTCGATGCCAAGGCTAGTGCAACAGAGACAGCTAAGCCGATCGACGCGTAAAGCAAGTCACGCCCAACCAGCCGCAGGCCGTCATTCAGAGGTCGAACGCTGGCTCGCCTGAGGATAAGGCTCAGCTCGCGACCTGCCAACAAGCCTAGGAACACCCAAGTCGTACTCATTGGGATCGGCGAAACGCGGACGAAGCCAAAGAGAATGATGGCGTAAACGAAGTCGATCAACGTTGCAGCACGGATATCTATGACGTCGCTCTTCTCCTCCACAACCCGTTGGATGCGATCCCCGCGGAGGTAGAACAGCACGCCAAGTCCTACGAATACCACGCCGCTGAATATCAAGAGTTGCACAAAATCCAATTGTCGCGGAAGGAAGACAGCAAGATTTGCAGCGTCCTGCATGATCCAGGTTGACCAAAGGACTGCCGTTGAGCACCATTGCGCAGGATACCAAAGGGGGTGTGGTGCCGTCTCGCTGTAGCGTTTGGTTAGGTTGGAGGTCAGCCCCCAAGCAACGACAGCCAACGCAAAAGCGACCACGTAACCAGAGACACTCTTCTGAAGGACGGCCCAGACGCTTGAAGGGGTCGTCGCAAAGCAACTCAGGATCAGAAACGTAGTCGAAACTGGCATTCGCAGACGCGTTATGATCAACAAAAAGATCGGCGCGGCCACCTGCAAGAAATTGAACGTAGTCGGAGCCGATTCGAAGCCATTTGATCCTAGTCGGCCGTACGACACATCGCCTCCGTAGACCCACCATCCGTATCCAATTGTTGCGAGGAAGACTCCTCCGATGAAAAGCCACAGAATCCACCACGGCCGCTCGCGATTAGACGCCAGAAAAGTTCCTATTGTCTGGATGCTGTCGTTGGCGACCGTGGAATAGGCCGCGATGGCGAAACCGAGCCAACTGGCATACTGCGGGAACGGTGAAAGCCAGCCAGATAAGAAGAAGAGTCCGCCAATCAATAAAACAAAGCGACGCTCGTCGCTTACGACGCGAAAGAAGGTATCGCGCCGTCTGATGATCGTGGTGGCTAACGATCGTGGGGCAGCAACCGGGTGGGGCATTGGGCCAGAGCAAGAAGCTCCGCAATAGTGTGATGACGGCAAGGCATGGCGGGCGCCTGCCATGCTCTTTACGTGGGCGCTTCGACTCACAGCTTTCGCCGGAGTTGCCGGAAGCGCGTTAACAAATTGTTGCGGATTTCGACGTGCACGCGGATGGATCCCTGGCCGAAGCGCGGTCCCGCAAATATTTTGCTAGAGAGGCGGAAAAGCGAAACTCGCGGAAAGACCCAATGTTGATATGCCGCTCCACCGGCACCTCACCCGGTTTTCAACCTTTCACGACCGATTCCATGGCGAATCGGACGCTATGTCTCTTGCGTTGCGGGCACCTCAAGTGCCTTCGTCTTCCAACAACAAGCCATTCGTTCTTCCACCGAAACGCGGTATCGACTGGCCGGTCGTAATTATGGCTGCGATACTAATTGTGGGCATGGTTCTGTTTGGCTTCCTTATTTCTGTAATCTTTACTCCTAAAATGTAAGCGTAAGGCCGATGATCCACCCCAGTACGTCTCTCAAACTTGTTAGCGATGCTGTCGGGTTTGGTGTTGTCGCAACACAACCTATCCCGCAGGGCACAATTACCTGGGCACAGGACAATCTGGATCGCGTCTTCGAACCCGAAGAAGTTCAGGCACTGCCTACGCTTTTCCACCGACCGCTGGATCACTTTGCTTTTCGCGACAATCTTGGCAGATACGTTCTCTGTTGGGATCACGGGCGGTATGTCAACCACAGTTCGTTAGCGAACTGTATTACAACGGCGTATGGGTTTGAGATTGCGGTTCGTGATATCGCTGCAGGCGAAGAACTAACAGACGACTATGGTTTCCTGAATCTGGACAGACCTTTCGAGGCCTTTCCAGAGAAAGGCACGAAGCGTACGACGATACTTCCTGACGATCTCGTGCGATACCACGGCAAGTGGGATCGCAAGCTCAAGCGCGCGTTCGGGCGATTTCTCTCCGTAGATCAGCCGTTGGCAGAATTAGTCCCGGCAGATGTTCTCGAAAAAGCTAGGGGGATTGCCAGAGGAGAAGTAGAGATGGACTCCGTTCTCGCGTGCTATTACCCGGGCGCGAGAAACGCAGGCGTAGAACAGTAGCCGCGGCATTACTGTTCGATTGATCTCGATTCGAAGGCGGTGAGATCGTTCTCGTCGTCGAAGGCATACGTCAGTTCCATTGGGTTGCAACAGACTTCGCAATCCTCCACGTACGTCTGCGTTGGAATTGACGGATCGATGAGCACGGATATGCCTGCACTGCAGTACGGGCATGTAAACTCGTGTTCAATCTCTTCCATCGGAGGGTTTCCCTGTCAAGCGGCCGCGCAAACGGCGCAAACGGAATCCACAACCTGCCTGTGGACCAGAGGATGGAAAGGGCTGGGAACGAGTTCGCCTTCGGGAGCGAGTGCAGAAATTGCTTCGGCCGCGGCAATCTTCATCGGGCTAGTTATTGCCTCAGCCTGAACCTGAAGTGCGGCCTTGAACAATCCGGGGAACGCGAGGGCATTGTTCACACTCTGGCCGTCGGCAGCGAAAGCAGCACCTGCCCGCAAGGCGGTTTCCGGATAAATCTCCGGAATCGGGTTTGACAAGGGAAGGACAATCTGCCCTTGTGTAATCATCTCCGGCTTAATTAACCCGACAACCCCGGTTGTGGCAATCACAATGTCGGCGGTGGCCATCGCATCATTGAGTTCACCGATTGAACCTCCGTATTTCACAAGCCGCGCCTGCGATTCCTCAGAGGGGTCTACGCCGATCACGTCAAACCCGTAGTCTATGAGCAGTCTGGCGATCGCCAATCCTGCCGCACCCAAGCCAATCTGGGCGCATGTCAGATCCTTTCGCCCAGCCCGGCCCGTGTATCGGACTGCCGATAGCACCGCCGCCATCAGCACCGTTGCTGTACCGTGCTGATCGTCGTGCATGACCGGCTTTCGGATGCGGCGGATCAACTCTTCCTCGATATAGAAACAATCTGGCGTTCGGATGTCCTCCAAATGGACCCCACCAAAGGTTGGTGCTATGCGAATGACCGTCTCAATAAATTCGTCGGGGTCTTCGGTGTCGATGAGAACGGGTGTCGCGCTGAGGCCCACGAACTGGTCATAAATGACCGCTTTGCCTTCCATGACGGGCAAGCTGGGGACTGCGCCTATGTTGCCGAGCCCGAGAACGCGCGTTCCGTTCGTGAATATGCCAACGCTATTGCCAATGCCTGTGTATTGGCGTGCCAATGCCGGGTCCTTCTGGATCGCAGTACACACGCGGGCCACGCCGGGCGTGTAGATGTAACGGAGGTCTTCCAGGCGTTCGAGTTCGCGCGTCCGGGTGTTGTGGAGCTTTCCGCCTTGATGCCGCTCGAAAACGAGGTCCTTGACGCCGATAATCTCAGCTTCCGTCCTTTGACGGATGGCGCGAAGGACTGCGTCGAGGTGGTCCATGTCGTGAACAGAAACCGTTACCTCGCGGATGGAATGATCCTTCCCGATGAACTGAGTAACGATGTCGCCTACCGCCGCCCCTTCTTCACCGATTACGCCGAGCAGCTTTCCAATTTGTCCAATCCGGTGCGGATTTCGGACAATAACGACGATGTCGGTTTCTGGTAAGCGAGGGCGGGGGGCATCCATGCGGGCCGGGATTATCAACGCCGCAACCTACCGCAGCCTGCCACTACCGACAAAAAATGCCGTGCTAGTTTTTCTTCCGTACCCCGATATGGATCTCAACGGACTGCTCGTCGGGATAGCGTTCGAAGTCGGCATCATACGCACGTTCGTATTCCTGTTCGTCCTGCATGTGGGCCATAACCTGCCCCCAGGCTCCAAAAACAATCATGGGCATTTCGCCTTCTGCCTGGAACACGAGGTATTCCTGCCCTGGAATCTCAACTGCAACAAGGCCTTCGGGCAGCTCATCTTTAGATGTGGCTTCGAAACCTGGAAGCAGCGTGTAGGCTCCGTTGTTGTCGCTTTCAAAGTCCGTGTAGACGCCGAGTAGGTTCTCTGAGGATTTTGGGATCCGCTCGTGATGGCCTTCGGCAAAAAAGCGTTCCCAGTGCCGCTTGATTTGCGCCGTCTTTGGGTCCATCTCCGCCGCGTTCGTCGTTCGCAACGGAAGCCCAACAATGGAGAACGCAGGCAGAGTGACTCGTTTGGGTTCGCTCATCCTTCCCATGCTGTATCAGCGGTTGGTCCGTAGATCATCGGAAGGGGAATGTCGTTCAGGCGCAGACAGACGCCTAATTGCGCCCGGTGATGAATCATGTGGTTCATCACAAAACTCCTCAGCACGCCAACCTTTGGAGCTGTAAACATCTCGTCACCGGCTCGGAGAAGCGTCCAGTTGGCGAACATCGTCTCGTCTGTTGTAGATGCGAGGGTTTCGCGTGCTTCGACGACGTTCTTATCGAACTCCGCGAGCAACGCCTCAGTAGTGGTCAATGTCCTTGGGGGAGCCAGCTCTTCGCCGGGCGGACTAATGTCGAATTCGTCCAACGTGAGTGTAAGGCCCGTCCATGTGGGAAGGTTGGCTATATGAAGCGCCAATTGTTCGATAGAGTACGACTTCGGATGCGGCTTCCAGTCGTTCTTGCCTTCAGGCACAAGCGCCAGGATTGAGCGCGTATTTGCCATTTCCTGATCGAATTCGTGGAGAAGGGATTCTGCGATGGTCATATGTGCGATTGTCTAGTCGTCGGCAAAAAGAGCGTCGCCTATGTCTACGTTAACTACGATATTCTCGATCGTGACGGCAGAATCCCCTCGATGCGTCGTTTCTGTTTCCTGACCGTCGCCGCTGCGGGAGATCATCGTCATGGTGACCTGCTCCTCTTGCGCGTGCGAGATCAACACGCCATCCACCTCCCTATAGTCGGCGTACTTGACAAGTTCGGGCTCGGAGTCTTGAGGGCCGGCTGCAGGAATTCGTTCGGCCGCAATCAGGAGCAGGGAATCCTGGTGGTAGTAACGCTTGAGGGTTCGCCCTCCAGCGTTATGGGAGACGACGTAAACGTCGTTGCCTTCGAAAGACTCCGAGGTCATACCTGTGGCTTCGAACTCGGGGTTCTCGCGGATGGTCAATTCGGGGCAGGCGCTCTCAAGCGTCAGCGAGGCTCGAATCGGAATGTCTCGTCGGCCCATCGGTCCGGCCTCCACCCAGGAAGCGTCCGGAGTTCTCACCCGGGTCACGGTCATGGCGCCCATCGGCGTGTCCATCTCGGAGGCGTTGTGCAGATAGCCGGGATAACGAATGCTCTCCACGTACGTCGCTGTCATCTTACCCCCACCCATCGGGCTATCCGAGATTCTCGTCCCCGTTAGTTGTATGGACTGAACGGCCTCCCAAGCCAAACGTCCTCCAGTAACGTCAATGTTGGCTTCTAAGACCTCCTGCGCAGTTTCCAGGAAGGTTTTTTCTGCGTCTTTGTCTGGCTGAGCCTTCGCTAGTGGTGCGAGGGCAAGGAGGAGAACGAGTGTAGCGAATATGCGCCGCATGGCTTCGAAAGCTGGGTTTGAGATGAAGACCGAACGGCCGGCCGGACGGAACTATTGCGCACACGCGGCTCCGGCCTGTGCCATGAAAAGGCCAGATTGCGTAGCCTCCTCAATGGACAGGCTTGGTCGCAGCCGCTCGATTTCCGGAATGTCTTCACGCAGCGTCGCCAAGATGAAAGCGCGACCGAGATCAGATAGCTCCTCCTGTGCCTTCTGGCCAGCGCATTCACACATTTCCCGGTCCCAGTTTGAGGAGTTCTGGCAGGCATCGGCAAAGTCAGTCACAAACGACGCGCTCGTCGCCGAGCCTTCACCACTGTCGGATGAGCTGATACGACTGGAATCCGCTGAGTCGCCTGAATCTGGATCCGAAGCGCATGCACCGACGAGAGGCAGGAGAAGAACTAGTGCGAGCGGGCGAAGAGACTGCATCGAGTTCATCGGAATGATGGTTTTAGGGGAGACGAAGGGGAGGCAAACAGAGGATCATGGCAAGCGCTTGAGCCTCTGATCCCAAAAGTAGATCAAGAACACGGCAAGTGTTGCCCCTGTCAGGTTTGCGATGAGATCCCAACCCGTATTGACATATCCGCCGACGTTTGTGTTCGGAACGAGCAACACCGCGATGAACTCAATCACTTCGTTGACGGCTCCGAAGCCGAGGCCAGCTGCCCATGTCAACACCATTAGCCCAAACGTCGGGGCAACCGAGGTGTCTGCGCCTCGGAGGACGGACTTCAATCCCTGCCAGCAAACCCACGTCGTAACCGCGAACCCAAAGGCGTGCACGAAGTGATCGTACTTGAGGAATTCGGGGATGAGCCAGAAATTGTAAAGGACATGGCTGGTACCGTCCACAGGCCAGCTTTCCGGCACAATGACAAGGCCTCCCAGCATATGGAGGAGACCCCACAGGCTGAGAGCCCACAGCGTCGGGTTGGTCAGATTGACGCGACGATGGACGGCCCACACGGCGCCCATCAATACGACCATGACCGCGATGTAAAACAGAAACTCCTTACTGCCGGTCGTCAACGCTCCGAGAACAGCGACCAGCAGGTAGCTCACCGTGAAAACGGTAACGCCAACAATAGTGCGGGGCTTTTCAGACATATCTGGGTTCCTGGCCATCGCTCTATTATACCGCCGCCGCCTTCTACCTAACCCAAAATGCCGGGGGAACGTCAGGTCCGAATCAGTCCTGCGGGAGGTACTGAGCTGGTATCGGATCGGCCTCAGTTTCGCCCTGCCAGAGGATGGACACGATCTTGTATGATCCGTCGCGTTTAACGAACTGGATGCTGTTTATTCCTCGCTGAAAAGGCTCCTCGTCGTCCTCGTTCCATCGGCTCTCATACGTGCTGAAAACATGTACGACGCTGCCAAACTCTTCGACGACTTGATAGGTCTCGATCTCAAAGAAGCCGCGAGCGCGCGGCCCATTCCATACTGTTTCCACGTACTCCGGGGCCGTCCAACTGATGTACCCTGCGTTGCCGTCGCGGTCCACGTACGCAGCCGAGAGCCGCGCGTTCTCGGTAAACATGGGGTCGAAAGTCTCACGGTCAACCTCAAATCCTTCAGGCCCTGAGATGGATTCGTAGAGTGCGTGAATCGTTCCGTCGATGGTTGTGAGGTCGTATTGGGCGACGGCTGACAGACTTGAGGCTGCGATTATGACAAGGGCGAGGAGGATTCGGCGCATGGGGAAGAGGGTGGAGTTGGAACGTGCTAATATATTAACAGCGCCGACGATGTCCATTCTTGGACAACCCAGGCTAAACGCTCCTCGTTAGCCCGCCATCAACCCGAATGTTTTGCCCGCTGATGTAGCCAGCGTCGTTCGAAAGAAGGAAGGCCACAGTATTTGCAATCTCCTCGACCGATCCTTGCCGCTTCAATGGGATAGATTCGAGAATCGCGTTCGGCGTTTTATAAGTTTCGATGTACCCTGGGAGCACGTTGTTCATGCGGATCCCGACTGGTCCGTACCGATCCGCGAACATCTTGGTGAATGATCCAAGGGCGGCACGCAAGGCAGAGGAAACTGGAAAATCCAACGACGGCTCAAAAGCCGCGAATGTTGAGATGTTGACAAATGCGCCGCCGCTGCCTTCTCGCTCCATAATCGGCGCAACCAACCTGGCCATTCGAACCGTGTTCAAAATCAAGAGGTCGAGCCCCGCATGCCAGTCTTCATCGGTGATCTCCAGCAAATCACCTTTCGAAGCGTGGCCCGTGTTGTTGACGACAGCATCGATGCGCCCGAAGTGATCGAGTGCCGTGGCTACCAGTCTCTCAAGATCCTCTTTCTCTGCGACGGAGCCCGTGAACCCGAGACTTGGAGTTGTTTCAGCTAGTTCGTCGGCAAGCTTCAGAACGTCGTCCGAGCGACTCATGAGAGCCAGACGGTAGCCGCGAGTCGCCAGTTCACGGGCAATTGCGCTCCCCATGCCTCGACTTGCGGCTGTTACGATGGCAACGGGCGAATCAGTCGTTTTGTGATTCATAAAGTTGTGGTTTGACGTCGGTGCGGCGAGCCATTGCGGTGGCCACCAGCATCATGACGACAATGGCCGCTTGTGTATAGCTGAAGCGCGCCAGACCTGCAAGCTGGTGCCGTGTCGATTTCCTTGCTCCTAGCAAGCCGGACGCGCCAGTGGATAAGGACGATCATGGGCCGGATATTGAGCAGGATGATCAGCGTCAAGAGCCCCTTTTTGATCCAGCAAAGTGCATTTATGAGATGGTAAAGGCTTCCCTTCTCAAAACTGGAAAACGCACGAATTAGACCTGTCGAGATCCAAAGGATCACTGAAAGCCCCCAAAAACGAATCAGCGAGCGGGACGCGCTGGAGGCCACTTTTATCAAGCGATCCCTGCAAGGCACGCCCCCGGGCGAATGCGGCGCCTAAACCGATCCCGAGTGCGAAGACGTTTACGGAGGCAATAATCCGGCGGAGGGTCATATCAGTGTGGAGAATTCAAATGGCGTGTCCCATTTCTTGAATCTAGCGTCCACGATCGAATCACTTCCCTCGAAGTGAGAAGCCTGTCCAACACGCGGGTGCTGACCGGATTCACGACAACGCAAGACTTTCGCGCACGCGCTCCCGCCGAAACCCATAGCCGATCAGACGAGCGGGAACGCGCCGCACACGCTGAAATCCCAACAGCCACCGTAGAAGCGCCGGTATTTGAGGAGGCTCCGACGAGGGTGCCAAAACCGCCGATATCAGTCGCTTTTGGACTTGGAGTTGCACCGCTTGCGTCAGTTTGGTCGGGAGTTGTCGTCGCTTCTGTATGCGACCCAGCAATGCTTCGTCGATGACGTCCCCAGAGAGCAGGGCGGGAGCCAGTTCATTCGCAGCCGCTACGGCGTCCTGAATCGCGAGATTTATGCCCACCCCGCCTATTGGGGACATCGCATGAGCAGCATCTCCAATGACCAAAAAGCCGGGCCGATGCCACCGTTGCAGGCGGTTCACGCGCACTTCCAGCGTTTTGACGTCATCCCAGGATATGATGCTATCCGTGCAATCAGCGAGCAAGGGCGCCATCGTCGAAACGGATGCAAGCAACTCTTCGATGGGCCGGCCCCGTAGCGCTGTGTCGCTACCCTTGGGGACGAAGTAAGCAGCTTGCCAATAGTCGTTTCGGTTCAACAACACCATCATGTGGCCCGCGCCCAGGATGGCAAAGGTATCCTCTGGATCGTCACCGACTCGAGGAAGTCGAAACCAGAGCACGTCCATCGGAGCGCCGTAATCGACGGCGTGAAATCCAGCGGCGTCGCGCAGCGTCGAGCCGCGACCATCGCAGGCCACCACGATGTCCGCCCGTATATCATAATTGCCTTCCGGCGATTTCGCACGAACACCCTCGATGCGCCCTTGCTCCTCGACCAGCCCGACTGCCTCGTGCCGCATTCGCAGATCGAAGTTCGGGAGGCGTCGGCCTTCAGTAGCGAGCAGATCAAGAAAATCCCACTGTGGAACCAACGAGAGATGGTCGAATGGTTTGAGCCTGCGAAAGTCTACCAAATCGTGCAAGCGACCACTTATCATCACGCCGAGTTGGTCCACTCTTCTCTGAGGAAGTTGCTCAAACTTTTCCAGCAACCCAACATCGGCAAGCACCTGCATCGTAGATGGATGGACCGTGTCGCCTCGGAAGTCTCGCAGAAAATCTGCGTGTTTCTCTAGGACGATGGTGCTTACTCCCACTCGCGCGAGCGGATATCCAAGCATCATTCCGGCCGGACCACCGCCCGCGATGCAACGCACTGGTTCAGATGAACTCACGGGCTGAATTTAGCGAACGCACATTAAACCTCGTGCGCTCATCGGCCGCGCTAATCAGCACCTACTCGCAAACATTTCCTGCAATGAACCAACAGGTCGTGAATTCGGACGTCGTAAAGAATTCTTCCAGATAGTCTGCCACAATGCGCTCGCCCTCCTCAGTTGGATGGACGCCGTCGTTCTCCACTAGATCTGCTGTCCATTGCAAGCCGTCCTCACGTGGTCGATCACCATATGCCCAGAGATACGGTCCCCAAACAAGAAAAGGCATGTCGCCCGATACGAGGTCGCCTGCTAGATCATCAACCCGACCCGTTGCGCGTTGTTCGATTTGAGCCTCGATCAGCCATTTCGCCACAAATCCGGTTTCAAACGCGATTGGTTCAGGGCTGGCGGAAGTTTGAGGCGAATGAGACCCGTTAGTTCGGCTCGAAATGATCACCATCCGCAGATTCGGATATCGTGATTTCAGTGCGCGGAGATGGTTCCCGGCCGTGAATTCTGTGACGTACGCATCTGAATCCGAAGCCGGAAGCGTATGGCGCTCATCGGGAAATAACTCTCTTCCCAGCGCAGCCTTTATCCAGATAACCTGAACTTGCGCTTCGCTGACTCCGTGGTAACGTAACACCGTGTTCTTAACGCGGTCGAATTCTGTGTCCGTTGGCTCGTCCCAGTCATCGAGAGCTCGCGCACCGCGCGCGCCATTCAAAATGAAGACGTTCGGATTAACCCGAGGATCGTCGGACATCCGCCCCATAAACGTCCATGGGTTACAAGGCGACGGTCGCCTGCTGGAAGGACCTGGGAAGAACTGACACCACTCTTGGGTGACGTTTGACATCCCGATGGAAAGAAGAACGACGGTGCCATCGGGCGTCGGATTACCATCCAAATCGAGAGGCTGGATCCGATTTATTGACTCCCTACCAAAGGCGGCGTGGGCAGCCGGAATACTGTTTCGCCCAAGGTAAAGGCCACCCTCGAACCCCAGATACGTATCCGCAACGCCGTCATCGCGCACGAGCTCGGTTAGCGGGGTAGGCTGTGAGTGCTCAACCGGAGGGGGCAGGTTGCCGGGAGGAGGTTCAGGCCCGATGGAATCCGTTGTCTCACATGCGCCCAAACTGACCACCAGGAACAAGTAAACGGGAGCTATGCGAAACATCAATCGTGGGGGAAGTGGTCCTGCGACGGTCGGCAGTCTAAAAATGCGAACGAACGCGCTCTGGATTCGATCCCTTGTCGCAAAGAAGTAACGATGAGCATGGGCACCAACTCCTCAGGAAATGAAGACTGTGGCCCAGCAACGATTTCCCCCGCATCCTTCGTCTACACACACGCAAGTCCCGCCAGGAACCAACAACGTGTAATAGGGGAGGTCCTAAAGAAGTCTAGAAGGTAGTTGGCCACGACTCGCTGCCCTGCCTCACTAGGGTGCATTCCATCATTTATGAAGAGATCGCGCGTCCAGATGAGGCCGTCCTCGCGAGGGTGGGTTCCGTAAGACCAGATGTATGGCCCCCAGCTCATAAAAGGAACGTCGGCAACGGGACCGGTCTCGCGATCGACGACGCCCGTCGCGCGTTCAGATATTTGTGCCTCAATGGCCCATTTCGTTGCAAACCCAGTTTCATATGCCCATGGCTCTGGACTATGAGAGTCTGCCCGCGCGAAACCACCGAAAGAGCGGCTCGTCAAAAACACCTGCTGGAGGTTTGGGTAGCGGGTGTTCAGCGCCCTCATCATTCGCCCAATCGTTGCTTCAAGCTCGTAGGCGTCGGCGTTGGAGCTCGGCAGCGACGGTCGCGTTGGTTCGTCTCGAAGAGCCGTCTCGAGCCAGATGACCTGAACTTGGGCCTCTGTGAGACCGTAGGCGGGTAGGACCTCGGAGGCGAGTCGATCATACTCTTCGTCGTCCGCACTATCCCAACTCTCGAGCGCTTTTGTTCCTTTCGCGCCGTTTACAATTACAAGATTGTCGTTCAACGAAGGATCAGTCGAAGCTTGCCCCATGAAGGTTTGACGCTCGCATGGCTCATCATTTGGCGCACCTGAACTTGTCTTGTGGCACCATTCTCTCGTCGCGTTTGACATTGAGATGGACATTAAGACGATGGCGCCATTCGCGTCTGGTGAACCCGCCGCATTAAGTGGCTGGATCTGCCTGGCCGCCGATGCGCCAAACGATGCATGGGCGGACGGCATTTCATTCTGACCAAAGTAGAGGCCGCCTTCAAAGCCCAAGTAGGTGGCTACCGAACCATTCTCGTGAACCATATCCGTTAAAGGGAGGGCTCCCGGGATTTCGAGTGGGGTCTCAGAGGCGCCGCTGCGATTGTCTTGCCTGTTTCGAGGCCGGTTGTTGCCTCTAGGCCTGTCCTGGCCGCGTGGTCTGTTCGGACGTGCGCCGGTGCGTTCATCCGGTGGCCGGTCCCGACGGGGTGTTTGGGATGTCGCACATCCCGCAAACGCGAGTGCGCCCAGGAATACAAGGACTGACCAGCGATTCATTATGATGGGGGGAGAGAGGCGAATTTGAAGTGCGAAACAGAATAATCAAACAAGTGCGTTACAGATTCCGTGCCGCCGTCCGACGTGAAGGGCTGTTAGCCAACTCTTGATGCCCCATCGGTCTATACGACGCCATGGCGCTTCCCAACCTCTGTGAATGCTGCGACGGCACGTGCGAGATGCTCTTGCGTATGAGCGGCTGAAACCTGGACACGGATGCGGGCTTCGCCCTTTGGCACGACAGGGAAGCTGAACCCGATCACGTAAATCCCCTCTGCCAGCAGATCACGGGCAACGTCTTGCGCCAGCTTCGCATCGTAGAGCATAATGGGCACAATGGGATGCTCGCCCGGGCGGATGTCGAATCCCGCGGCCGTCATTTTATCGCGGAAATAGCGTGTATTCTCGTTCAGGCGGTCGCGGAGTTCAGCCGTGCTGTCCAACATATCCAGTACCTTCAACGACGCATACACGATTGCGGGAGCCACGGAGTTGGAAAAAAGGTAGGGCCGCGAGCGCTGCCGGAGTAAGCCTACGATTTCCTTGGAGGCCACGCTGAAACCTCCAGAAGCTCCGCCCAGCGCCTTTCCGAGGGTGGACGTAATGATATCTACCTTGTCCAGAACGCCTCGGTATTCAGCTGCGCCCCGTCCTGTTGGGCCGAAGAAACCCGTGGCGTGACATTCATCCACATGGACGATAGCGTCGTACTTCTCAGCTAGCGCGCAGATTTCATCGAGCCTGGCGACGTCACCATCCATAGAGAACACGCCATCCGTCGTAATGCATCGGATCCGCGTGTCTTGCGATTCCTCAAGGCAGCGCTCCAGGTCAGCCATATCCGCGTGCTTAAAGCGGGATCGCTTTGCCTTACACAAGCGCACGCCGTCAATGATGGATGCGTGGTTGAGCGCGTCTGAAATGATCGTGTCTTCTTCACCCAATAGTGTTTCAAAAAGACCAGCATTGGCGTCAAAACACGCGGCGTAGAGAATGGCGTCTTGCTTTCCATGGAACGCAGCAAGCCGCTTTTCAAGCTCCTTGTGGATGGTTTGTGTACCGCAGATAAAACGCACCGAGGACAGTCCGAAACCGTACTTGGCGACACCTTCCTGTGCTGCGGCAATCAATCCCGGATGATTCGCCAGCCCGAGATAGTTGTTCGCGCAAAAATTGACAACGTCCAACTCCATCCCATCTTCCCGAACGACAATGTCCGCGTCCTGCTGCGAGGAGATGACACGCTCCTCTTTGTAGAGACCCGCCTCCCGGATTTCCTCTAGAATGTTCGCGTAGATGGCGTTCGCTTGGAGCATGGCGGAATGATTGTGTTAGGGTAGGGAAGCGCTGGTCAGGAACATTGCGAAGCCAACGCCACTTATCGTTCGGTGTTCACGTTCAGCTTCTTTCGAAGATTAACGAGCATGTCGTCGACCATCCTATCAAGGTCATACGCCGGTTGCCAATTCCAGTCACTCCGAGCATTGGAGTCGTCGATAGACGAGGGCCAGGACGCGGCGATTTCCTGTCGGAAATCTGGCTCGTAGCTCGTGGTGAAGTTTTCTACACGTTTCGCGATGGCCGCAGCCAGCTCTTCCGACGAGAAACTGAGCGCTGTGACGTTATAGCTCGTGCGCACAGAAATTGTGTCTTCGGCCGCATCCATTAATTCTGTCGTCGCTCGGACGGCGTCTCGCATGTACATCATTGGAAGGCGTGTACTGGCTTCCAGAAAGCACGTGTACTCGCCTCTTTCGAGAGCAGCATGGAAGATTTCTACGGCATAATCCGTTGTGCCGCCCCCAGGGTCCGCACCATATGAAATAAGGCCGGGGTAGCGGAGGCTTCGAACATCTACTCCAAATCTCGTGAAGTAGTATTGGCAAAGGAGCTCACCCGTAACCTTAGTAACGCCGTACATCGTCGTTGGCTCTAACACCGTTCGTTGTGGCGCGTGTTTTGGCGATGTGGGACCAAATACTGCAATAGACGAAGGCCAGAAGACTTTCAATCCGTTCTCGCGGGCCAACTCCAAAACGTTCCGCAGCCCGCCAACATTGACTTCCCATGCCAAATCCGGGGCCTGCTCGCCGCGGGCAGATAGCAGACTGGCAAGGTGATACACAGTGTCAACGTTATGCCGCTGCGCTACATCGTCCAGCTTGGCGAAGTCCCGAATATCAACGACCTCACTCGGTCCGGCTGTCTCCGCTTTGTTCTCGTCCTCGATCAAATCCGTGGCAACAACAGCCTCGGCGCCGTGGCGCTCGCGTAGGGTGCGGACGAGGTCGCTGCCTATCTGGCCGCGCGCTCCGGTAACCAGGATTTTGTTCATCAAGGAAAGTCTGCTGGGACGGAACGGAACGTAGGCACATGGTTGCCGGGCTGACAAACAGTTCCCCAAAAGCGCAAAAACGACAAGCACAAAAGGCGCGCCCAGTCAACCGGGCGCGCCTGAAATGAATGCCTTGTCCCGATTAGCTCGGCTTCGTCAGCGCAGTAAGGAACGAGCCGTTTCCGCGTACGACACGAAGGAGGAACGTATCGCCCTCGCGAACGGCCCTGTACGCTGCCTGGAATTCCGCAACCGAAGTAACCGGCTCGCGATCCACTTCTGTGATCACGTCTTGGGCGCGCAGATTCGCGTCGCGGTAAGCTTCGCTGGCCCGATCAACGTCACTGATCAAGACGCCCTCAACGATATCCTTGCTCAATCCGAGGCGCTGACTGGTCTCCGTCGTCAGGTCGTGCAGTTGAAGGCCCAAGCCCTCCATTTGCGTCGGCTCTGAATCTGCAGGCGGCGTTGAGGGAGCGCTGCCGTTTCTAGAGAACAGCTCCTCGCCGGGCTTGCGGCCCAGCGTCACCAACGCCGTAGAAACGTTGCCGTTGCGGTTGTATGTCAGCTCGACGGATTCGCCTGGGCGCTTATTTGCGATAAGTGAAACCAGCTCGCGGTGGTCCGTGAGATCATGGCCATCAACTGCCACAAGTACATCGCCTTCGCGAAGGCCAGCGTCGGCGGCAGGTTGGTTTCCATCTGCATCTTGCTCCATGGATGCAATCTGAGCCGCATTCTGTGATACACTCAGTGCTCTTGCCAATGAAGGCGTGACCGGTCCGAATCGGATACCTAGATAACCCCGCTCTACTGAACCCGAAGCGATCAATTGGTCAACCGTGTTCTGCACGATGTTCACTGGGATCGCGAAGCTGATGCCCTGGAAACCACCCGTTCTGGTAGCAATAGCCGAATTAATGCCAATAATCTCACCCTGGAGATTGACAAGCGGCCCGCCCGAATTCCCTGGATTGACGGCGGCATCCGTCTGGAGGTAATCGGA
>JBBKWZ010000114.1:0-20214 GCA_037969195.1 Rubricoccaceae bacterium
GAACGAGGCATCTGCCATCAGGTGAACCTTGAGTATCTAGCGAGCGGCGTCCTTACCAAAATGAGCGACGAAGGGCTGCCGATCGTCTACCCGGATACACTGGTTGGAACGGACAGCCATACGACAATGATCAATGGACTGGGCGTGCTTGGTTGGGGTGTAGGCGGAATCGAAGCCGAAGCCGCAATGCTCGGTCAGCCGATTTACATGCTCATGCCTGAGGTCATCGGATTCCGCTTAAATGGCAAACTCCGTGAAGGCGTTACAGCGACGGATCTCACTCTGACCGTCACGCAGATGCTGCGCAAACACGGCGTGGTGGGCAAGTTCGTGGAGTTCTTTGGGACAGGGCTCTCCTCTATGTCACTTCCCGACCGCGCCACCATCGCCAACATGGCGCCCGAGTACGGTGCGACGATGGGCTTCTTCCCGGTCGACAAAGAAACGCTCGACTATATGCGCCGGACGAATCGCCCCGCCGAGCAGATCGAGATGGTGGAGCGCTACACGAAGCTGCAAGGCCTTTTCCGGACGGACGACACGCCTGATCCGCAGTTCAAGGATGTTCTCGAACTGGATCTCGGAGAAGTGAAGCCCAGCATGGCCGGACCGAAGCGTCCACAGGATCGGATCGTGCTGGAGGACATCCAGCGGGAATTCCGTGAGTCACTCACCCGCCCCGCCAGTCCGCAGGGTTTCGGACTCTCCTCTGACGCAGTGAAGAAAACAGGGCGCTATGCCGATGACGATGGCAATGAGCTCGACCTGAAGCATGGGGACGTCGCCATTGCGGCCATTACTTCCTGCACGAACACCTCTAATCCTAGCGTGATGCTGGGCGCAGGCCTGCTCGCCAAGAAGGCCGTGGAGCGCGGTCTGCGCGTGAAGCCTTACGTCAAGACGAGCCTTGCTCCGGGCTCGCGCGTTGTTACCGAGTACCTCCGCGAAGCAGGGCTCCAGCCCTACCTCGACCAGCTCGGTTTCTCGCTGGTTGGATACGGTTGCACGACGTGCATCGGAAACTCCGGTCCGCTTCCCGAACCTGTAAGCAAGGCCATTGCTGAAGGGGATCTCGTCGTTGCCGGCGTGCTTTCCGGCAACCGAAACTTCGAAGGCCGGATCCACGCGCTTGTGAAGGCCAACTACCTCGCTTCGCCGCCGCTGGTGGTGGCGTATGCCCTTGCGGGGACGGTGGACATCGACCTAGTCAACGATCCGATCGGCCAGGATTCTACTGGCAACGATGTTTTCCTCAAAGATGTCTGGCCGAGCCAGCAGGAAATTCTGGACGCGACCAATGCGAGCGTAAAGCCGTCGCAGTTCGCCGAGATGTACGACGGCATCGAGAAGTCGAACCCACGCTGGAACGAGATGCCAGTTGAAGGCGGCGCAGTTTTCAAGTGGACGGACGAGAGCACGTACATCCAGGAGCCGCCGTTCTTCCTCGATGTGACGCGAAGCGTGCCCGATATCCAACCGATCGTGGGCGCACGCGTCCTGGTTAAGGTGGGCGACTCAACAACGACCGATCACATTTCCCCAGCTGGTGCGATTCCGAAAAGTGACCCTGCGGGGCAGTATTTGCAGGAGCGCAGCGTAGAACCGAAGGACTTCAACTCGTTCGGATCCCGACGCGGCAACGACCGCGTGATGACGCGCGGGACGTTCGGCAACATCCGCCTGCGCAATCAGATGGCGCCTGGCACTGAGGGAGGCTGGACCACTTATTTACCAACAGGCGAGAAGCAATTCATCTACGACGCAGCCATGCGCTACATGCAGGATGCCACGCCGCTGATTGCCATTGCCGGGAACGACTACGGGATGGGCTCCTCCCGCGACTGGGCGGCGAAGGGCACAATCCTGCTTGGCGTGAAGGCTGTGATCGCGCAGAGTTTTGAGCGCATCCACCGCTCGAACCTTGTTGGGATGGGTGTACTGCCGCTGCTTTTCAAGGAAGGGGAGAGCCTCGGCACGTACGGCCTTGACGGCACCGAAGCCTTTTCCATTCCCGTCACCAACGACGCGACGCCACTGCAAAACATCACGGTGACCGCAACGCGAGCAGACGGTTCAGTGATTGAGTTCTTAACAACCTTGGCACTCAACACACCCATTGAAGTGGAGTACTACCGCCACGGCGGCATCCTGCACTACGTCTTGAGAGATTTCTTAAACACAGCGCTGGCCGAGGCGTAACAGGCCTACATTCTGAAACGCTGGGCCACATGCCATTCTCGCCAATGGCGGTCCAGCCAGAGCGCCGCCCTTCTTTTCTCAAAGGAGCGCGGCGCTCGCTTTTTCGGGCGTTCTACTCGCTGCAGCCAATAGTGCTCTGAGCCGGCGGCGTCAGAGTTACTCTTGCCCGTGACGACCCAGAAGCGCAATTTCCTGCGAGGTCGCCATCATCCTGCCTCATTAGCGAGCACACCAGCGAATAGCCTCGCTGCGTGTTTCGGATCGCGAACTCCACTGGTCCGTTTGGAGCCAGAATCGTATCGCTCGTCTGGTAACGGTTGTCGTCTGAGCGAAGACTGATTTTTAGACCTTGCGCACACGTTTCAATTGTTGCCAATAGGGCAACAGGTTCGGCGTTGCTCCACACCAGTTCGCCGGTCCACGTGCCGGTGGGAAGCGGTTGGGCCGACGTCGAAAACGATGCCAAGGCCAGAATGGTCAGGAAAAGAAAACGCATGATGCAATAGTATGGAGGGGTCGCACTACGTCGAAAGTAAGCGGAGTTGCTGGGTCAGGTCTGCTGGAATGGAAATGTTCGTCGAGCGAATGCGTTCCCACGCAAAGTGCTCAACGAGGTCCGATGGAGCAACTGGTTGCAATGACTCTGCAAGTCCAATTGAATGCGCCAGCCAGCTAACAATCGCCTGCGGATGGATGTCTGCGGCCTTCAGTTCAGAAAGCGTCAGGGCCGCGTTGCGTTTGGAGAGCTTCTCGCCCGTGCCGTCCACGATGAGGGGGAGATGGGCATAGGCCGGAACGGTACCGCCAAGCGCGTTGATGAGCTGGATCTGTCGTGCCGTTGAATCGAGCAGATCAGCACCTCGCACGACTTCTGTGACGCCCATATCAAGATCATCCACGACAACGGCCAACTGATAAGCGTACACGCCGTCGCGCCGTTTCAGAACGAAGTCACCAACCGTTTCTGACACAGTCTCGGCGACATCACCCATCACCAGATCGCGAAACGAAACGAGGCCGTCGTCAACTTTGAAACGGAGTGCCGCTTCCGGGTTCGCCGCCGTGTTATGGGTTTCGAACCAGTCCGGCCATAGGTCAGAGGGTCGGAGGTCCTTCGAATACGCGGGCGCTCCTAGGCGCGAATGCGGTGCCGACGCGAGCTCTCGAAGGTCAGTTCGAGACAGCGCGCACGGAAATAGGCCATTTGACCTGGCCAATTTTGCGAGTGCCAATTCGTAGAAGTTACCGCGTTCGGATTGGGCGTAGGGCGACAACGGGCCTCCAATGTCCGGCCCCTCGTCCCAATCGATGCCAAGCCAGCGTGCTTCCGTCATCTGTTGATCGGATGCGCCCGGAATGACGCGAGGCCCGTCAATGTCCTCGACGCGCCAGATATATACCCCGCCCTGCGACCGCACAGACAGCCACGAAACCAACGCTACGAGGGCACTTCCCAAATGGAACCCGCCTGTGGGGCTGGGGGCGAAACGTCCGCGAACGGAGGAGAGTGACATGGACCGAAGCTAGTAGCTCTTCCCACAGACGTGTAAAAAGAAAACGGGGCGTCGCACACGCGATGCCCCGTTTTAAATAACCGTCCACTACAGAGAACTACTCTGTGTCCTGCTTCATCTCGAAAAAATCGTCCGAATTCTGCTCGTAGATAAAACTCGTGGAATCCGTGATAAGCGGAATATCATGCTGGTGGATAAGCGACCGATTCAGATCGGCAGTGCGCCCTCTAACATCGAACGTCCAGAGGTCTGCCTCGTAAGGGCCGCCCGGCACGTCCATTTCGAGGACATCGCCCACGTAAGTTCCGTAAAGGTTGTTTGTAATCGTGGGAAGGTCGTCGTAGTAGAGGGTGTCGGCAGGGTATCCAGCCTCCTTGATCACCCTGTAACCGGAGAACGTTGCGCGTACCTGCCCAGAAATAAGCCCGTCATCGTCTATAATGTCGAACTTGAAAACGGTCGAGTAGTTCGCACTAAACCGGATGTTCTGATCGGCCATAATCGTGTCGGCCGTGAATGTTGAAGTCCCGACCCATCGGCCGGTAATGCCGTCCGCGCCTAAGGAATCACAGGCGCCGACGAGAACGCAAACGGAGGCGATAAATGCCAGGGATAGACTTCGTGTAATCATGGCGGAAAGCGCTAGCACGCGTTCGGTTTTATAACGAGGACCGAACGAGTATCGGCGCTTCCCGCGCTCGACTTAATCGGCCAAAACGCTATTCTTCTGGGCCGTTTTCCGCAGTTTGGCTCGCGCTTACGGCGAGCTTGATCCGCACATCGTCGCGTATCAAATCATCGGGAGCGCCAGGGTAGGAGAGACCCCAGAGTTGGCGGTCGATTATGAAGTCAGCCGAGGCGGAGACAGAATCTACGCTCACTTCGAGTGCGGCGGGGAAGATGATCTGGTTCGCCTGATCGCGAATGGTGAGCGTTCCCGTAACCGAATGTGTAGCACCTGCCCCGTCGGTTCCATCAGCGATTGGTTCAAAGGAATTGGCCTCAAAGTGGGCTTCGGGAAAGACTGCGACATCAAAGAAGTCATCGCTCTTGAGGTGCTCCGTAAGGCGATCCGTATCCGTGAAGATGGAAGACGCATCGATGGTGATCTCAAGCCCCGTCACATTGGTTCCATCGACGTAGATCGTTCCATTAAATACGTTAAATCCGCCTTGATGGGTGCGGGTGACTTTGGCGGCAGTAAAGTTGATATCGCTGTTCTCTGGCGTTAAGGAAAGTGCATTGCCTGTGAAGGCAGTCTCTTCCGCAGTTTCTGTAGGAACGGCGGTCGTGGTCTCGGCCTCGGGCGCATCGCCAACATTGGCGCAACCAGAGATGAGGAGCGAAACAATAAAAAGGGTGAAAAGCGATTGGCGAAGCATAAACGAAATGGTTTTGGATGAGAAGTATCTACCAACCGGTGGACGGTATGTTTGGTTTTGGAGGGCAAGTGAAGACTATCGAGTGCTCCCTGCGAGTCCGCTTTCAAGTTGCCCTGCGACCTTCTGGACGCGATCTGGATAGCGTCCCTCGATATGGTGCTGGAGGTATGCGTCGATTAGTCCCTCAACCTCTATGCGGCACGCCTTGTCAAGGTCCATTCGTCCGGCTGTTTCGAGTTCCGTACGGGCGAAGATTGCAAACGCTCGAAGGCTCGCCCGAGAGGCCTTTCTGGAATCTGATCCTTTCGTAGTTGGCGCCGTGCCGCCGCTTTCAAGAAGAAGGAAACCACCAACGTCGTTGATGGAGTCGACGTCATCCTTTTCAATGTGTGGCGCGAAGCCTAGCAACGTTGCCAGCCGCAATTGGAACCACGGTAATGCGTTGCCAATGCGCTCATCCGCGTGGTTGAGCCATGCAAAGGTTTGAACCAGGAGCTTGAGAACCATGGGCTGGCTGTCGCCTTCATGCAGCATGGCGCGGACCAACTCTACCATTCGCAAGCCAACCGTTACGCGTTCAAGGTCTCTCGTCAGTTCGGGGAAACGCTGAACGTACGAGGCTTCCTTCAACGTTTGCATCGTTCGCCCCTCCTTGACGTAGTACACGATCTGGATGTAGGACATGGGCTGCAACGTGGCCCCGAACCGACTCTTAGGCCTGCGGGCGCCTCGGGCCATCACGCTGATCACCCCGTCGCGGCGCGTGAGCAGCGTCGCAATCGTACTGGTCTCGCTGTAATCAAAGGCGCGGAGTACCACCGCGTCCGTGCGGACGATCATCGAAGGCGGAATTGTGGAGTCAGTGTGAAGAGAATATGGAGGAGTTAGGTCGTGTATTCATTGTTGTCTTAGGTAGCAACATCGGTTCAACGTCCTTCCCCGCCATGAATGGAATCTATCGCCTTCAGCAACGTCTATCCATAACGGGCATCGAAGCCGCGGCAATACTTGTCCTTTGTGGCGCCCTGACGGTTGGACTCGGCGTGCGGCAGTTGCAGGGCCAGCCCTCCCAACCTGCCGCCAATCTATTCAGCGACGCCGATGCTGAATGGGCGGAGCGCGATAGCCTTTTTGCCACCGAAGGTTCCGATTCTACAACGCCGGTTCAGTTCGCATCGCGGATCGTTCCCGCCGATTCCGTCATCATTCCCACGTCGGGATTTGCAGATACGCCTCCGAGTCGACGGGCAAGTCGGCCGCGAACGCGCAGCACGGCGAGTGCGAACAACCCCGTTCGGATGAACATCAACACTGCGGACGCAGAGATGCTTCAGCGTTTGCCGCGGATCGGGCCTGCGCTAGCAGGGCGCATTATCGCCTACCGGCGGGAGATCGGGCCATTCACGAGCATCAATCAAGTGGTCAACGTTCGCGGGATCGGAGAAAAGACGTTGGAGAAGATGGCGCCTTGGATCTACGTGGAATGATCCTGCCTCAGCTCGGGTGGTTCTCCCGATCCTCCTGCTCCGTCACCGTCTGAGCTGGCGCGCTCTGCCTTTTCCAGCGCTTGCCTTCTGCGCTCCGCAATGGCCTGATCGGTCCAGGCTTCACTCCGCTTCTCTTCGCGTTTAATGAAGCGATAAACGGGGAAGAGAAGCACGAACGCGAGAACGAAGAAGCCGACGAAGGCGACAGCAATGGCGATGTAGAAGTCGGATTCGACCACAGACAGAGGAAGGATGGTCTAGCGAGGGACGTAGAACACACCCGCCGTGATTACGTTCTGGAGAATCGCCATCGCCCACAAATCTCCAGAGATCTTCCGTGAACATTCTCGTTATCAACTGCGGATCGTCGTCACTCAAATTCGATTTGCTGACGATGCCGGAGGGCGTGGAGATTGCTTCCGGCCACGTCGAGCGGATTGGCGCGGTCGCTGCGCTGGCGACGTTTCAGGTTGGAGATGACAAGCCGATGCGCGAGAGTCTGGACGCTGGTGATCATGGTGCCGCATTGGAGTTTCTCCTGAAACAACTCCGCGACCACCCCGGCATCGAGGGCGACGGAAACGTCGAAGCGGTCGGTCATCGCGTGGTTCACGGCGGAGAACAGTTTGCCGAGTCTGTTCTAATCGACGAGGAGGTGATCACGGCGATCCGCGACGCTTTTGATCTTGCACCCCTCCACAATCCGGCAAACCTGAAAGGCATTCAAGCAGCGCAACACGCCTTCCCCAAAGTCCCGCACATTGCCGTTTTTGACACCGCCTTTCATCAATCGCTGAAGCCCGAAGCCTACCTGTACGCGCTCCCCAATCGGCTTTATCGTCGGCACAAGATGCGCCGTTACGGTTTTCACGGGACGAGCTACGCTTACGTCAGCCGTCGATTGTATGAGCTGGCCGCCCTAAAGCCTGATGCCTCAAAGGTCATTATTTGCCACCTCGGAAACGGCTGCTCAATGGCCGCGATTCGAGATGGGAAGTCTGTGGACACGTCCATGGGGATGACGCCGGTTGCTGGACTTGTTATGGGAACGCGATGCGGCGACATCGATCCGAGCCTGATATTTGACATTGTAGACAAAGAGGAAATGACATTGGCCGAAGTCCATGCCCTGCTTAACCGCTATTCCGGATTGCTCGGTCTCTCCGGGTACGCCGGTGACATGCGCGATCTGTTGGAGGAAGCCGACAAGGGTGATGCCCGCTGTCAGCAGGCCGTCGAAGTATTCTGCTATCAGATCAAGCGCTACCTCGGGATGTACATGGCCGCGTTAAACGGCTGCGATGCGATTGCATTTACCGCGGGCATTGGGACATACTCGGATATCATCCGGGCGCAGGTCGGCGCTGATCTCGATGGCCTCGGCATCAACATGGACGTTGCCCGCAACCAATCAGCCAACGGTAGCGAAGCCAAAATCTCCACCGACGACAGCCCCGTTCAGGTCTGGGTTGTGCCGACGAATGAAGAGCTCGTCATCGCCCAGGACGCCATGAAGCTCGCTGTCGCAGCAAAACAAAGCCCGTATGCGTAGATCATTGCTCATGGTCCTCTCCATTCTGTTTGTCGCAGGATGTACCTCAGAGACCTCAAAGGATCCGCAGGCCATCGTAGATGCCGCCATTACGGCTCACGGGGGAGGCGTATTGGAACACGCGGTCTATTCCTTCACGTTTCGAGGCACACCTTTCTCACTTATGCAGAATGGTGGCCGATTTGAATACAAGCGTACCAAAACGGACTCACTCGGACAGACGATCGAAGACACGGTCGACAATGAAGGCGCACACCGGCTGGTAGATGGGGAGGCCTCCATCATGGACCAGATCACGCCGAGGCGTATCAACACGGATTTGATCTCCATGGCGTACTTCGCACGTCTGCCGGTGCCCCTCAACGACGAAGCAGTGAACAAGCGCTACGTCGGTTCTCAGACAATCCAAGGCGAGTCCTACGACGTCGTCGAAGTCACATTCGACCAAGCCGGTGGTGGTCGTGACTATCAGGATGTGTTCGTTTACTGGTTCCACGCTGATCGTCACACGATGGACTACCTCGCTTATTCGTACATCCTCGGAGCGGATGAAACGGGCCCCAACGCTACGGGGATTCGCTTTCGAGAGGCCGGCAACGTGCGGGAGATTGGTGGCTACCGCGTTCAGGACTACCGCAATTTTACCGCAGACGCGGGGACGGATCTCGCCGAAATGGGCCTGATGTTCGAGGCCGGCGAGCTGCGGGTTGTGTCAGATATTCTGCTGGAGGATGTGAGGGTGGAGCCAATCGAGTAGGGAGGCCGTGGTAAGTTGGCAGACAGCTTTTCGTTTGCAGACTTATGAAAGACACCATCCGCATCGCCTCCGGCCAAGGTTTTTGGGGAGATCTCCAGCGCGCTCCGATCGACCAGGCCCGTAACGGGCAGATCGATTATCTCGTGATGGATTACCTCGCCGAGGTGACCATGTCCATCATGCAGAAGCAGAAGCTGCGCGACCCCGAGATGGGCTACGCTCGCGACTACGTGGATGTGGTGACGGAGCTTCTCCCTGATATAAAGGAGAAGGGCTTTACGATTATCTCCAATGCCGGTGGCGTGAACCCAACGGGTTGCGCGGATGCCATCCTGAGGAACGCCCGGGAGCGTGGCATCACAGGCCTGAAAGTGGCTGTAGTAACCGGTGATGACCTTCTCGACCAGTTAGATGATCTACTTGCCGACGGCGTTGAAATGAAACACATGGAGACGGGCGAGCCGATGTCCTCGGTACGTGACCAACTGGTGAGCGCCAATGCCTATTTGGGTGCTGAGCCTATCGTTGAAGCGCTCAAACTGGGAGCCGATGTTGTGGTGACGGGAAGAACCACAGACACCGGCCTCACACTTGCACCGATGATCCACGAGTTCGGATGGTCGATGGAGGACTGGGACAAGATGGCGGCTGGAACCGTGGCCGGGCACATCCTTGAGTGCGGGGCGCAATCGTCCGGCGGCAACTTCACGGATTGGGAAACCGTGCCCAATATGGCGGAGATCGGCTTCCCGATTGTTGAAGCGCGGCCAGACGGCACGTTTACTGTCACCAAGCACGAAGGCACGGGCGGGCTCGTTTCGGTCGGGACAGTCTCTGAGCAACTCCTTTACGAAATTGGCGACCCGAAGGATTACATCACGCCCGACTGCATCGCGGATTTCACGTCGATTCACCTCGAAAACGAAGGCAGCGACCGCGTGCGCGTCCAGGGAATCACTGGCGACCCAAAGACGAAGTTCTACAAAGTCTCAGCGGCTTACGCCGATGGCTGGAAGGCCACGTCAACGCTTGTCTACGCGTGGCCGGACGCAGCAAAGAAAGCCCGGGCCGCCGCCGACATCCTCAAAAAGCGCCTTGATAACCTCGGGCTCGAGTTCGAAGAGTACCGCGCCGAACTCGTCGGCCTGAATGCGCTGTGCGAAGATCCGAAAGCAGCGTCTGCCAAAGAATTGGATCTCGACGAAGTGATGCTCCGGGTCTCAGTACGCGGGCAGAACAAGGAGGCCATAGAACTATTTGGCCGCGAAATCGCGCCGCTGATTCTCACGGGTCCAAGCGCTGTGACTGGATTCGCCGGTGGTCGGCCGCGCCCGAGCGAGGTGATTGCCTACTGGCCTGCGTTGATTCCGAAGGATAGGGTGACGACACAGGTAACCCTCCTTGAGGCCTAAGGCCTCGCGCAACCGCCGGACCCTCTCGCGTACGGTCTGGGCCCTCGGCGCCGTCAGCCTGCTGACGGATATGTCGAGCGACATGATCTTCCCGCTGTTGCCGGCGTTCCTCGTTGGCGTACTCGGGGCTAGCGCAACAAGCCTGGGGCTGATAGAAGGCGTGACAGAAGGGACAAGCGCGCTCCTCAAGCTGATATCGGGACGCGTCGCAGATCGATCTGGGCGTCTCAAAGGCCTTGCGATGCTTGGCTACACGATCTCCGGAATCGCCAAGCCGCTCGTGGCCCTGGCGACGATGCCGTGGCATGTCTTCGGTGTTCGGTTCGCAGATCGCGTGGGAAAGGGCATACGCTCGGCTCCCCGCGATGCGCTCCTCGCCGCCTCGGCTACGCCGGAAACGATGGGACGAGCGTTTGGTCTTCATCGGGCGATGGACACGACGGGCGCGATGCTCGGCCCACTCGTGGCCTTTGCGATCCTCGCCATGGCTCCCGGCGAATACCGCCTCTTGTTTGGATTGGCAGCCATTCCTGCATTGCTTTCGGTGTTTGTACTTGTCGCGTTTGTTCGGGAACGTCGACCGGAGCCCGCTCCACCACAAGCGGGTCCAACGCTCGCAGGAGCCGGAAAACTCGGGTCGAAGTTCTGGAAGCTGCTGGCGGTTGTCGCCGTGTTCTCACTAGGGAACTCTTCAGATGCGTTCGGGCTATTGCGCGCGCAGGAAGTTGGCGTTCCCGCCGCACTTCTTCCCATTCTCTGGTTCGGATTCAATGCGGTTTACACAGTTGTGGCGTGGAAATCGGGTAGCTGGAGCGACCGGGTAGGACGACGGCGCGTGCTCGTTGTTGGCCTTCTCGTCTATGCTCTCTCGTACGGTGCGTTCGCCGCAGCCGGAAACGTCTGGCAAGTGGTTGGTGCCTTTGCGCTTTACGGGCTCTATTACGGATTCACGGAAGGCGTCCTTCGCGCAGCAGTCGCCGACGCGGTGCCTCAATATCGTCGCGGAACGGCCTATGGAGTTTATTATGCGGTGACCGGGGCTCTCGCGCTCGTAGCGAGTCTCGGTGCAGGCTGGTTATGGGATGTCGCCGGGCCGGCTCTTCCGTTCGGGATTGGGGCTGGTTTAGCTCTTGTGGCGGCCCTGCTTGCTGGGGTTTGGGTGGAGAAAGAGCAGGGGGGATCGAACGCCGACGGATGAAGATGAGGGTCGGAAGGCCCCACCAGCCAGCCCCGCGATGTGGGCCGGCGTCCGCACACGGGTTGTTGTGAGGAGCACGTTCTCGAGAGTCTCCCGTCAGGGGGCGGCGTCTCGCGTCGCTGTGCTGGCGTTGCGCGAGGGACATTCTACCCGCGAAGCGGGGGAGGGGTGTTGCTGCTGAAGGCTCGCGTAGCGTCCAGCCAGCTCGACATCCACCGCTCGGGCTTCGCTCGATCCACCCCCTTCAAAGGGGGATTTTCTTCCGACGCACGTTCTCGCAATGACAGTCGGAACTGTTTGGCTAGTCTGTAGACTGAAAGACCGGCCACAGAACACCATCCGTCGCGACGCGTTCGGAGGGCACTGACTATTTTTCTGTATGCCCTCGCCCCTCCGCCGACTCAACGTCTACCTCTGGCGTTACAAGTACCTGATGATTCCGGGGCTGTTGTGCGCGCTGGCGTCGGCCATTTTTTCGCTGATCGTGCCGCGCGTTGTGCGCGAAGCCGTGGACGCGGTTCCCCGGATGGTGGATCTGCACACGCTGTACAGCGGCACACCGGCGGCGGCTGACCTATTTGCCCAGTTTTCGTGGACGCTGGTCTTAGCGGGACTCCTAATCATGGGCCTGAGTCTGGTGAGCGGAGTCTTCAGCTTTTTGATGCGCCGCACGGTGGTCGTGGCCTCGCGGCATATCGAATACGATCTCCGCAACCGCCTCTACGCACACTTGCAGGCCCTTTCCGGCGACTTTTACGGGCGCTATCCCACCGGCGATGTCATCACCCGCGCCACGAGCGACATCGAACGCGTCCGCCGCTACATCGGCCCAGCCTACATGTATATGGCACGGGCGTTGACAGCTATCGTGGCGGCTCTGTTCGTAATGTTCCTCATCTCGCCGACGCTCACGTGGTGGTCGCTCATCCCTATGCCGCTACTTGCGATCATGGTGTTTTTCGTGGCGAAGATGGTGCACGTCCGCACAGACCGGCAGCAGAAGCAGTACTCGACGCTCACGAGTCGGGTGCAAGAAGCACTGTCGGGAATCCGCGTGATGAAGGCCTATGCTCGGGAGGATTTCGAGTCCGACCGATTTGACAAGGAGAGTCGGGTCTACCAACGGCGGACGCTCGACCTGGCCTTGGTTGACGCCGCGTTCCGCCCAGTCATTGTCGTGCTGATCGGGCTCAGCTTGTTGCTTGTCGTTGGTGTCGGCGGACAGCTCGTAATCGACGGTCAGCTGACGATAGGCAATATTGCCGAGTTCATGATCTACGTCACGATCCTGACGTGGCCCGTGGCGTCGTTCGGGTTTGTGATTTCGATGGTGCAGCAGGCGTCTGCATCGATGTCGCGGATTGCGGAGCTTCTTGATACGGAACCGGCGGTTCAGGACAATGCCCAAACCGACACGTCCGTCGAATCCATCGATGGTCGGATCTCCTTCGATAACGTCAGCTATCGCTACACGGAGGATGGCCCGAGTGTATTGGACGGACTGTCGTTCGACGTTCCCGCCGGAACTACCCTCGGTATTGTTGGGCGCACAGGATCAGGCAAGAGCACGCTAATTGAGTTGATCCCTCGACTTATGGATTCTTCCGAAGGTCTGATATCCGTTGACGGGCACGACGTGAAGTCCATCCCGGTCCAGACGCTTCGCAGCGCCATTGGCTACGTGCCGCAGGAAGTATTTCTCTTTTCAGATACCGTCGGCAACAACATTGCCTTTGGCGAGATTGAGGCAGAGAAGTCAGAGATCGAACGGGCGGCGAACGAGGCCGACCTACTTACCAATGTCCAGGATTTCCCGGAAGGCTTCGAGACGATTGTCGGCGAGCGGGGCATCACGCTGTCTGGTGGACAGAAGCAACGAACAGCCATCGCCCGGGCGCTCATCCGCAACCCCAGGATCCTCATCCTCGACGACGCCCTCAGCGCAGTAGACACTAACACGGAGGCCATCATTCTAGCCCACCTCCGCAAACACTACGGACAGCGGACCATTGTGGTCGTAAGCCACCGTATCTCTGCCGTACAGGATGCCGACCAGATCATCGTCCTCGAAGACGGCAAGATCGCCGAGCGAGGAAACCACCAACAGCTAGTCAAGCAAGGTGGCTTGTACGCGGAGCTCTATCGCAAGCAGCAACTCGAAGCCGAATTGGAAGCCGCTTGAGGATGGAATATGGAAAATGTGGAATTGAAAATGGACGACCGAGTTACACCGGAACTGATGAAGGCGCGAACGAAGCGTTTTGCTGTTTCCGTCATCAGATTCTGCACGAAGGTGCCCAGCCGTGAGGAGGTCAGAATCATTGCAAGACAATTGATGCGATCCGCAACGTCAGTCGGAGCAAATTATCGGGCGGCGCAACGGGGGAGGTCGAAAAAGGAGTTCATCGCGAAGATGGGAATCGTCGTAGAAGAGGCCGATGAATGCCAATACTGGCTAGAACTGCTTGACGAGCTGAGCGTCGGCGAAGATGACAAACGAGCAGAACTGCATCGAGAAGCAACGGAGCTGGTCGCCATCACAGCATCGGCTTTGAAGTCTGCTCGTAAGAAATAGGACCATCTAGTTTATCCCACCTTCCATCCTCCATCCTCCATCCACCATTCCCCATTTAACACCTTCCATCTAACATTCCCCGTTGTCCGAAACTCCCGATAGCCCCAAATCCACGAAAGTCCGATTCGATGGGCAGCTGCTGAAGCGGCTGTTCCGCTGGCTGGCTCCGTACAAGGTGTGGCTTGCCATCGCGCTGGTGCTCACGCTCGGCGTCGCGTTCCTAGGGCCGTTGCGTCCGAAGCTCGTGCAGGTGGCTATCGACGAGTATATCGCGCTAGGCGATTCGGCGGGGTTGATGAAGATCATCTTGCTGATTGGGGGCGTGTTGGTTGGCGAGGCCATCCTGTCGTTCATCCTCGGCTACATGACGGCGTGGGTCGGCCAGAACGCACTCTACGACCTCCGCACGGCCGTATTTAGGCATATCCAGAAGCAGCGCCTCAGCTTCTTCGACCGCACGCCGCTCGGTCGCCTGATCACCCGAACGACCAGCGACATCGAAGCACTCGATTCGCTGCTGTCCGCCGGCGTGGTAACGATGATCGGCGATCTAGGGCGGCTGTTCTTCATCGGCTACTTCATGTTCGCGCTCAACGCGGAGTTGGCAGTCGTGTCGTTGCTGGTGCTGCCGCTGATGTTGTGGGCGACGAACTACTTCCGCATCAAAATGCGGGTGGCCTACCGCGAAACGCGCACGCAGGTCTCGCGGCTGAATTCCTTCCTTCAGGAGCATGTTACGGGGATGAAGGTGGTGCAGCTCTTCAACCGCGAGCGCGAGGAGATGACCCGTTTCGGGGAGATCAACGACAAGCACCGCGCGGCGCACATCAAAACGATCCTGTACTTCGCGCTTCTCTGGCCGGTGATCGACCTCATCGCCACGCTGGCGCTCGGTCTGGTGATCTGGTACGGCGGCACAGAAGCGATGCGGGAGGCCGTTACCATCGGCACGCTGATCGCGTTTATCCAGTACGTGCGCCTCTTCTTCGAACCCGTCCGCAATCTGTCCGACCAGTTCAACACGCTGCAGGGTGCGATGGCCGCGTCTGAGCGCGTGTTTGACCTGCTGGATACAGACACGGAGGTCGAGATAACGGAAAACCCAACGCCGATGCCCGAATGCTCGGGCCGGATTGAGTTCCGCAACGTCTCGTTCGCCTACGAGCGGCTACCTGTGCCTGAAGACGCTCCCGAAGATTTCGAGCCGGACTGGAACTGGGTGTTGCAGGATGTCTCGTTCGTAGCGGAGCCAGGAAAGACCATGGCGCTTGTTGGCGCGACGGGATCCGGAAAAACGACCATTATCTCGCTCCTGCTCCGCTTTTATGAGGTTCAGAGAGGCCAGATTCTCGTGGATGGCATTGATGTCCGCGAACTCGAACTTGAGGAATTGCGACGCCATGTCGGGCTCGTTCTCCAGGATGTATTCCTTTTCTCCGGCTCCGTTGAAGAGAACATTACGCTCGGTGATCCTGATAAAACGCTCCACGATGTGATGCGTGCTGCCGAGATGGTTGGGGCGGACACGTTCATCAACAAACTGCCGGGCGGGTACGGATATGATGTGCGCGAGCGAGGGCAGACGCTCTCCCACGGCCAACGACAGCTAATCTCGTTCGTCCGAACGCTTGTTTACGATCCGACCATCCTCGTTCTTGATGAGGCCACGTCGTCCGTGGATACGGAGACGGAAGAGCTTGTGCAGCATGCCATGGATGTTTTGATGGAAGGTCGCACGTCGCTCGTTGTGGCGCACCGGCTGTCGACCATCCAGCACGCGCAACAGATTCTGGTCCTGCACAAAGGCATTGTCCGCGAGCGCGGAAGTCACCAGGAGCTACTTGCGCAGGACGGGCTCTATCGACGCCTCTACGAACTTCAGTTCGCCGGGCAGGAAAGGGCCGCGGCGTAGCAGCTCAAACAGAACTCGTTTGTCACATCGCCCCAACTCCGGCGCCGGGATGAGTTTTGCAGCTTCTGTTACGCATCCTTCTCGGTCATTCCAGCGACCGGTCGATGAGATCCAGAATGCGATGTGCTTCCTCTTGAGGCCCAGAAAATTCTTGGATCACATGCTGCAACCAGTAATGCCGGGTGGTCAGGACTCCGATTATCTCGGGGTCCGTGGGCACGTCGCTAATCGCACCCGTCTCTGAAGCAGACAGCGTACCCAGGAGCAGGGCGTAGTTGCGAAACGGGCGGACATCCATCCGACGCCACATGGTCGGCTCGAGTTGATGCATTACGATGTCGCGAGATGCGATCTCGTCCTCCGTCACATCAGCCAGGACGCCCTCCCATGCCGAGAGCGCCGCGCGCAGTTCGTGATCGCGAATGAGCCCAAGTCGCCCGGTCGTGAGTGTTCCAATCAGGATGCCCTGGCTGAATTGCGTGGTCGAAGGGATATAAGCCCAGGCTAGCGCCGTGTCTGCAACGGTCGCCGATTGTGCTCCACTGCGCTGTGCGGTCGCCAGCGCCTCCAGAGTCGTCGACACCGCGCGCTCTACGCGACGGTGTTTTGCCACCTGCGCTTGTAGAGCCGACACGACGTTAGTGAATTCGCCCTGGAGCCCTCGAAGCAACTCTTGCTCCTCCACTCGGTTGGCCCGCTCGTTCCCCCATGCCGTGACCTGAAAGGCAATCACAACGCTAAAAACAACGATTACGATTTCGAGGCCGATGGCGAACCAATTCTGCTCGCGGATGGTCTGTTTGAGGTGGGAGAGAATCATAGGGTGAGAGCGTCACGGCATTCTTCCAGCGATTCCTGAGGGCCCCATGAGAGATCGGGCACTAATCGCCGGAAATTTCGCCATGCTACGATTCGGGAATTTCCCGATCCAGCAAAAGACGATGTAAGCGAGGCCGAAATAATTCGTATCGGAACCGGGTGGGATGTATAGTGTAACATCGCCCATCGTCGATCTACGATAAAGCAATCATGGCTACAACAACAGCCGAGGACTTTTCCTCGGAAACCATCCAGTTGGCGGCGTGGGCAAAAGCCCTCGGGCATCCTGCCCGCATCGCCATCCTCCAAACGCTCGCCGAGCGACAGACGTGTCTGTGCGGCGAGATCGTCGACGAGTTGCCTCTTGCTCAAGCCACCGTCTCCCAGCACCTCAAAGCGCTGAAGGACGTTGGGCTAATAGAGGGGCACAGCGATGGACCGCGGGTGTGCTACTGTCCGAACCAGAAGGCCCTCAACCGCCTCCACGAGGTGTTTGAGAAGCTTTTCAGCGGGCTCAATTGCTCGTGCGCGTGTTGTAGCTGATTCTTCTAACCTAACCTGTGAGGTTCACTATGAACGCACAAGCAAACTGCAAATGCTGCGGCTGTTCCTGTCCAGACTGCGGTGGCGGATGCTGCGGCGATTAACGCTGCGGACGCATAAGAATACCAAGGGGCGGCGGAGCAATCTGCCGTCCCTCTTTCATTTTTGGTGGCTCCGGTATTGCATGCTGCTGCGGCAGGATCGTATGAGGTTAAGAAAAGAACTGATTATTTGAAGCGTAGGTGTATCCTGCGTGCCAAGCATTGCTACACGAAGGCTTTGGCTTGTATGGATTTGGCGCAGGAAGGCGATCAGGAGAGTTTCGCGTAACGAGACTTGCTTGCTCGTCTGCCGGTCGGATCCTCAATTCGTCCTTTCCTATCGATCGACCATGAAACGTACCCCACCTGCACTCCTCGCGCTGGCCGTCATGGCGGCATTCGCTGCCCCTATCTCATCAAAAGCGTTGATGCCGGCGCCAGGCACGGAGTACGTGGCAAATCAGAGTAGCAACACCGTGACACCCATAACAATCGCTACGAACACCGCTGGCACACCCATCGCGGTAAGCAGCGACCCTAGAAGCATTGCGATAACGCCGACGCCAGACCTCGCAGTTGCTTGCACGCCTGTGAACCCTCCTATCGTCATTCCGGCAGCGGGCGGACGCTTCAGATATGATCTAGAGGTTCACAACAACACGGCTACATCCATCACAAAGGATCTCTGGTTTGTAATCGAAGGACCGTCTGGTGGCCCAACGGTGGGACCGTTCACCATCAGCATTCCTGCCATGAGCAGCTTCACGCGCAGAATCCGCCAGAAAGTCCCCGGGAATGCGCCGGGAGGCGATTACACGCACACATGTAATGTTGGCAACTTCGATGATGGGATGGTTGACGCCAGTGACTTCCTCGTTTGGAATAAACAATTTGGATTGGACAGCCGCCAACGGATCGTGGCGGACTGGAGCGCCGCTTCTGAGATCGTGGCAGAATTGGAGGGTTCTCCGTCCGCCGCTGTCGCGTCCGAGTACAGGCTGAACGCCGCCTATCCAAACCCCTTCAACCCAACCACGCTGCTAAGCTTTGATATGCCTGAATCGGCCATTGCTACGTTGGTCGTTTACGACGCGGTTGGCCGCGAGGTCGCCCGTCTAGTTGAGGGTCGGCTGGAAGCAGGTCGCCACGAGGTGAGCTTCGACGCTTCGAACCTCCCGAGTGGCGGGTACTTCGCGCGCTTCACGGCGGGCAACGATTTTGCCCAGACGCAGCGGTTGACGTTGTTGAAGTGATCGCGCGCTAACGCGCGATCATCCTGAATTCCGCGTCGTGGGATGAAGGATCTCGCGTGATCTAGATAGAGGGAGGCGGCGATTGACGCGACGAGGGCGGTCCCGGTTTGCCAGGGCTGCCTTCTTGCTTTTTGATTTGACGATTGGGGATGTTGTCCCGGAGCGAGGGTAAGCTGCGGCGAGGATATTCGCCGAGCGCATTTCCCAGGTCTGGACTGCCGTAACGAATGCAACCTAATAGTGTTTGTTTGGTCGGCGCCTCCTACTTTGACGGTTAGCCGACAAACTGCCGGCCCACGGGTATCGACGTGGCCACTTGCGGTTTGCCGGACTGCTTCCTTTCATTTTGCCCCAAAGATCACGTGCTACGCCCTTCATCCGCACTTCTCGTGGCGCTCGTCGCCCTCGCTCCGGCGCTTCACGCCCAGGGCCTCGACAATATCGTCCAGTTCGGTGGTACAGAGGATGACGCAGGCCGCGACATCGCGACAGCCCCCGACGGGACATATTACGTGACGGGTCAATTCAAAGGTGAAGCGACCTTTGGCGAGGGGGCCGCCGAAGTCACCCTAACGAGTGCGGACAGCCTCAGTTTCGGAGGTGAGGGCTTCCTGGCGAAGTTTGCTTCTGATGGAACGCTCCTCTGGGCGAAGGCTTTCGGCGGCATGTTCCGTGATAGCGGAGACGGTGTCGCCATTCGCCCGGATGGCAGCGTGGCGGTGACAGGCATCGCCCCCGGAGCATCCACGTTCGGGGAAGGCACGGCAGCAGTCACGCTGCCAGCGGAGGCGTGGTCCTTTCTTGCAGTCTATGAAGCCGATGGGACGCTCGACTGGGTTACATGGAACGGCGGGCCGTTCACGATCGCGGCGGACCCCTTCGACGTCGCCGTGGGCGCCGACGGAAGCATCACCATCACCGGCTTGTACCTCGGAACGACGCAGTTCGGTGAAGGGGCGGTAACGCTCACCCCCCGTAACGACAACAACACGTTTACCGGCGACGGCTTCGTCGCGTCGTACGCCGCCGATGGGACATTCCTCTGGGTGACGGACTTTGGCAGCGGTGACCTGGATATCGGTATCGGGATTGTAATCGGGCCCGACGGCACGCGCTACGTCTCGGGCTGGATCACGGGACCAGTCATCTTCAGAGCGAACCCATCTCCGGTAACGGTGCCCGGCAATGGCTTCATCGCGGCCTACGATCCAGCGGGTACGCTCCTCTGGGTAACGCCATTCTTTAGCGCCAGAGGTTATGCGATCGCCCTGACGCCGGCCGGTGAGCTCGTCGTCACGGGCTGGTTCAGCTCGATAGCGACGTTTGGCGAGGGCCCGGATGCGGTCACCCTCGCCGGCTTCGGCGACGGCTCCAGAGACGGCTATGTGGTCGCCGCTTCGACGGCGGGCGTGCCTCTGTGGGGCGCGGCCATGACGGGTCCCAATCTCGACGAAGTGCAAGGTGTTGCGACGGCCGCTGACGGTACGATTCGCGTCGCGGGCTACTTCTACGAGACCCTTTCGCTCGGGGCTGGCACTGTGCTTACGAGCGCCGGTGCGAACGACGTGTT